>NZ_JAQWOO010000085.1 GCF_029245835.1 Algibacter sp.
TCTATCTGATCTAAAATGCTGTTTACTATACGAACAGGATGATTCTCTGGTACAAAATCATCATAACTTGGTGGGAGAAGACTTAATTGAGACTGACTATTCGTCTTCCAAACGATGTTGCTTTTCATACCTTTAAGATACGAAAACCAATACTTTTTTTAAAATCTAAAACAATAAAAAAGAGACTGCCTTTTTAGAGGGCACTGAAAAAGTATCTTAGTTAAATACAGATTGAATTAAGAGGAGTAAAACGTAATGTTTTTGCTCCTTTTTTTGTATCTTATTTAGTGATTAAAAGACATCCATTCTATGTTATTACATCAACAACAAATTCAATTAAGCAGCTATTCTGATCTATACGATTTAATTGTACCCAAAGAAAACCTTCTTCGAAAAATCAATGAATTGATTGATTTTACTTTTATCTATGATGAGTTGGTAACTAAGTATAGTTCGACTACTGGTCGTAGTGCAGAAAGTCCTATTCGGATGTTTAAGTATCTGTTATTAAAAACCATTTATAATATATCGGATGTCGATGTTGTTGAGCGTTCACGTTTTGACATGTCATTTAAATATTTTCTAGACATGGTTCCAGAGCAGGATGTCATTAACCCTAGTTCTTTGACCAAATTTAGAAAATTGCGTTTAAAGGATACGGATTTATTAAATCTGCTTATTGGAAAAACGGTTGCAATAGCTATTGAAAAAGGGATTATTCGTTCTAAATCAATTATAGTTGATGCCACACATTCAGGCTCAAGGTCAAACCCCTTTTGTGCAGTTCAAATTTTAAAAGAACGTTCAAAAATACTACGTAAATCGGTTTATAAGGTAGATCCAAGCTGGACATCACGAATGCCAAAGAAGAATGATCAAGATGATTTAGAAAAAGAAATTGCTTATTGCAAAGCGCTCAAAGAACTTATTGAATCAGACCAAACAATGAGTTTAATACCCACTGTTAAAGAAAAATTAAACCTATTAAAGGAAACCGTAGAAGATACTCGAGATAACCTTGTTTTTTCTAAAGACACCGATGCTAAAACGGGTCACAAATCTGCTGATAGTTCATTCTTTGGATACAAAACACATATTGCAATGACCCAAGAGCGAATTGTTACCGCAGCTACAGTTACCTCAGGAGAAAAAGGGGATGGTCTAGAATTGCCAAAATTGCTAGAAATAAGTCAAGAAAATGGAATTGCAGTAGACACCATTATTGGAGATGCTGCTTATTCAGGAAAAAAGAATCTTAAATTAACTAGTGAACAAAATATAAAAATTGTAGCCAGATTAAACCCTATAATTAGTCAAGGGATTAGGAAGTATGAAGACAAATTTGATTTTAATAAAGATGCCGAAATGTTTGTATGCCCTGCAGGACATATGGCTATACGAAAGGCACGTCAAGGCAAAAAAAATATTGGGAAAAACCAAGTTGACACGTATTATTTTGATGTCGAAAAATGTAAAAAATGTCCTTTAAAAGAAGGATGTTATAAGCCTGGAGCAAAAACTAAAAGTTATTCGGTATGTATAAAATCAGATTTACATAAAGAACAAATGGATTTTCAAGAAACAGACTATTACAAAGAAAAGGCTAAACACCGATATAAAATAGAGGCTAAAAATAGTGAGCTAAAAAATGTACATGGTTATGGGCGTGCAAATGCATATGGAATAAAAAGTATGCAAATGCAAGGCGCTATAGCACTATTTACAGTAAATCTCAAGAGAATTTTAAAATTAGAGGACTAAAAAAAGAAGTAAAACTCAAAACAAAAATAAAAAGCACTTCAAGCATCTAAAGACCTCAAAATTAACGTATTGCCATAGAAAAGATAGACCACGAAAACGCAAAAAACGCTTAAATAATTCAATTTTATTTAAGCGTTTTTTATTTATGTATTGAAAAATCGTCGCTTTTTCAGTGCCCTCCCTTTTTAGACAGTCTCTTTTTTGTTTATTCTATTTTTGAAGTTATTAGTATAATTTTGTTATCCTCTACATTAGTTGTAAAAAACATATAAATATTGCCACCATCCTTTATTTTGAATTTCTTTCTTATTTGCTGAACTGTTTCAGGAAAATTTCGAGTAGCAATATTGGCTTTAGTAAAAGCCATTTTTTTAAGCTCTTTTTTATTATAAAGTATTATTTTTTCTATCTTAAAAACGCGTCCAGGAAATTTAATTAAACCTTCTGAAGTGTATAAATGTGAATGTTTATGAAGTTTAAAAACACCTAATTGTTTAGCAACTTGATTAAATGCTCCAGCTTTTAAAATAGATGCGTTAGGCTCATATAAATAGGTGAGTGGTTTAGCATAATTCGATTCTGTATGTTGTTCTTCATTGATTAAAAAATCAAACTTTGCTATATTGTCATTTTTAATATTTACAGTTTCAATATTTATAGAGCCATTATAATCTTTATCTAAAACCCATAATAATTCTTTTACTTCGTTGTTTATTGCAACGATATGTATGGTTTTCACATGACTCAATTCACTAATTCCAAAAGACAAATCTAATAGCGGAGAGGTTTTAATCATGATGTTTTTAGAGTGTTTAAAAAGCATCTCTAAATGTTGAGGAACATTTGGCAAGCAATCCTTTAAAAAGAAAACCTTCCCTTTACTATCGTGCCGTCTTGAAGGGTCAATATATATCCAATCATAAGTTTGAGATGATTTTTTTAAATAGTTAATACCATCCGTTTGAACAGTTACAATATTTTGAACATTTAACTGAATAAAATTATGCCTTACAATTCCTGAGAGCATTTTATTTATTTCGCAGTGTTTAACTGTTTTAAACCGCTTAGAAAAGTAAAAACAATCCACACCAAAACCACCAGTTAAATCAATAATAGAATGCCCTTCTAATAATTCCGATTTATATTTTGCTGTAGTTTCAGATGATGTTTGCTCTATATTCAGTTTGTTTGGATAATAAATTTTTTCATTAGAAAACCATGTAGATAGTTTTGTTTTACTTCTTTTTTTAGCTTCAATTTGCTCAATAAGAGTTTTGGTATCAACTTCTGAAAATGATGTTCCTTTTAGCAATAAGGCACTAATATTAGTATCTAAATTTAAATTTATAAATTCTTGAATTTCAGTATTTAATATGGCTTTATTCAAAATAAAACTTAAAGACCTTTAGTGAGTTTTTTTACAATCTTATTTTCAGATAAGAATGCCTTTAGAATAACTTTTATTGCAGTATAAGCAGGTACAGCTATGATTAAGCCAATAACACCAAACAAAATACCTGTAATTAGAATAACCAAGAAAATTTCAAGAGGATGAGATTTTACACTTTTTGAGAAAATGATAGGCTGACTTCCAAAATTATCAACCAATTGGCCTATTAAAAAAACAATAAAAACCCAGAATGTTTTTGGTATAATAACATCGCTAAAGGAGTTTCCAAGGTTACTTGTCATGGTTAACGTAAGCATTAAAAACGCCCCAACAAGGGGGCCAACGTATGGAATTAAATTTAAAAGTGCACATAAAAAGGCGATAACTATAGCGTTTTCTACACCAATAATAAGTAATCCTATAGTGTAAATTATAAAAAGAATCAGTATTTGAAATATAAGCCCAACAAAGTATCTAGAGAGTAAATCTTTAATTTTTGTAGAAGATGTTTTCCAACGAGATTCTTTATTGTCTGGGATAAATGTTAAGATGCCATTTTCGAATAACTTGCTATCTTTAAGGAAGAAAAAGGAAATAAATAATACCGAGAATAATCCAACACTAAAACTACCTAATCCGCTAATCACGGAGTTTAAAAAATCTGGTATTAATGCGAAATCTATTTTTGAGAGTAAATTAGATTCTTTTAACGATTGCTCAACATCAATTTGGTGTAAGTCAAAGTAAGTAATAATCTCGCTATATAAATCTTCTATGTTGGTTTGTAATTCTTCAATATTTAACAAAGATAAATTTTGTCCTTGTTTTATAACTAAAGGAATGAATAGACCTACTAAGCCAATAAAAATTCCTAATAGGAGTAACATGGCCACAATAACTGCGATTGTGTTTTTAAATTTCAATTTACGTTCTAAGAATAAAACAATAGGTCTGCCAATTAAAGAAATCACAGCAGCAATGGCTATATAGCTTATAACCGATTGAATTTGATACAAAAATAAAAGTAACAAAGCGGTACCGAATATAATACCAACAGCTTTAATAATACCGTTAGAAATTGTGTTTGAATTCATCTAGTAAATATAATATTATTTGTTGTCATTGCGAACACTGTGAGGTAAACTCACAAATCAGAGTTAAATATGGACAGATTGCTTCGTGCCTCGCAATGAGGTTACAAAAGCTGCTTTGTAATTTCATATAATGCAATGTTGGTGGCTTGAACAACATTCATACTGCTATTTTGACCAAACATATTAATATGAATAACTTGGTCTGATGCATTTAAAATATGTTCTGAAACACCAAAATTCTCGTCACCAATAATGAGTGCGATGGGTTTTTCTTTTGAAAAGTGAGTCTGGTGGATGGGTTGACTTGAATCTGTAATTTCTAATGAAATAACCTGGTAGCCTTTAGTTTTTAATAATTCTACAACTTCTGAAGCAGTATTTTTAATTTCATAATTCACAACTTTCTCAGTAGCTCGAGATGTTTTTGCCATTTTCCGACCAAACTGAATATTTTTACCACAAAGGATGAGTTTTTCAATACCAAAAGCATCAGCAATTCTGAATAAACTTCCAATATTTGGAGCGTTGGTAACGTTATCACAAACTAACGTGATTGGAAATATTTTTGACTGAAAATTTGTATTGTAGTGAGTGAGTTGCAAGTGTTGTTATTTGTTTATGCGTTTGTTGTTTAGTTGTTTTGCCGCGAATTCACGACTGTTTTTTTAATAGAATCCAAAAGTATTCCAGTTAGCAAAATCAATACCATCAAAACTTTTAAAAACACTTTAAATAGACCTTTGAATGTGTTTTCCTCTTTTTGGTTTTCTAAAACCATTCAACTAACATAACCACAAAATCTTTCTTAAAAATTCGTGAATTCGTGGTAGCTAGTTTTCAAAAGCAAATTTAACAATGTTAGCTCCCATTTTAAATGCCTTTTCTCTTATATCAGCAGGATCATTATGTACTTCAGTATCTTCCCAACCATCTCCTAAATCGCTTTCATAAGTAAACAATAGCATTAATCTATCTTCATTAAAAATACCAAATGCTTGTGGGCGTTTAGCATCATGTTCGTGTATTTTCGGCAATCCGTTTGGGAATTTATAAACCGTATTGAAAATAGCGTGACTAGTTGGTAACTCAATTAGGTCTTTATCAGGGAACACCTTTTTTAATTCTTTGGTGATGTATGGTTCCATACCATAATTATCGTCAATATGTAAAAACCCACCTGAAATTAAATAATTACGCAGGTTTTCGGCATCGGTTTCACTAAAAAATACATTTCCATGCCCTGTCATGTGTAATAATGGAAATTGAAAAATATCCGAACTCCCTGTTTCAACCGTCTTTGGCTTAGGGTTTATTTTTGTGTTTATATTATCGTTACAAAACTTAATAAGGTTTGGCAGGGCAGTAGGGTTTCCATACCAATCGCCACCACCTTTATATTTTAAAATGGCCAAATCTTGAGCAAATAAATTAAAAACTAAAAGTGAAAAGATAAAAGTTAAAAATAATTTCATAGTAAAATTACTCATTAGTAAATGCAACGGAATGACACGCAACAATAGCAGCCGTTTCTGTGCGTAATCTGGTTTCTGCCAAAGTTACAGGAATAAAATTATTTTCAAGTGCTTTAGCTATTTCTTTAACAGAAAAATCGCCTTCTGGACCAATTAAAATAGTAATATCGCTATTTGGTTTAATTTGCTCTTTTAAAGATTTTCTATCCGTTTCTTCACAATGAGCAATAAATAATTCAGTTTCAAAGTCTTTATTTATAAAGTCTTGAAAAGACATGGCACTATTAAGTTTAGGCAAATAACAATTTAGCGATTGTTTCATGGCCGACTGCAAAATACGTTCAAAACGTTCTTTTTTTATTACTTTTCGTTCGCTATGATCGCAAATAATAGGGGTAATGCTATCAATACCAATTTCGGTAGCTTTTTCTAAAAACCACTCGTAGCGGTCGTTCATTTTTGTTGGAGCAACAGCTAAATGTAAAGTGTAATTTCGCTTGGTTTGAAGCTTTTTCGACACAATATGAACAGTACATTTATTGATATTTGGTACTGAAATTTCAGCAGTAAATAACATACCCTTTCCATTTGTAATATGTAATGTATCTCCAATACTTTTACGCAAAACTTTCACGATGTGTTTACTTTCTTCTCTTTCAAAAGTAAATTGTGAAGTGTTTTTATTTAAATCTGGACTATAGAAAAGCTGCATTATTCTTTGGCTTCAACAATTTTTAAAACTTCAATTTCTGAAATATCTTTTGGCTCATGTGTTTTTAATACAACGTAATATGCGTTTTCCGAAGGCACATCAACATTAAAAATACTATTCAAGCTATTTTTATTATCAATTAATTGGCTTTCAAGTTCTGTAGATACGTCTTCTTTTAAAAGCCAACCTATATCACCACCTTTATTTGAGTTTTCGTCCTTAGAATAACGTTTTGCTAATAAATCAAAAGGTAAACCATTGTTAAATTGAGCAATTATTTTTGCTCTCATTTCTTCAATTTCATGTATACTGTTTTTTTCTCCATTTAAATAAATGCACGCCGCTCTGTAATATGTTTTTTTACTTTTATTAATGACTTTGTAGAATGTTTTTTCAAATTCACGTTCATTTACCTTTGTGCCACCAACACTCAATTTAAAAAGATCTTTAGCTAAAATCGTTTTATGTTTCTCTTCATTAAAAGTAATTAGTTTATTTTTTTTAGATTTTTTTGATTCTAAATAACTTTTAATTTGCTCTGGTGTTTCAATGGTTTTAAGGGCTTCTTCTGCTGAAGTTTGAGCTGCTAAAAATGAAGAGGTACTTAATACTAATAAAACAAGTAATTTTTTAAACATAAATGTAGGTTTTAAATTCAATTTCAAATTTAAAAGTAATAGTTAATGATACCAATAAAGCAGAAATAAGTTTTTAAGAGGCTATTGTTTATAACTTTATTTTTGAAAAAAAATAGTTGATAATCAAATCTTCAACCTCGCCGAAGCCACTACATCCTGTTCAGCAAAATTACCTTCTAAATATTTTAAATAGCCTACAATAGCAATCATAGCAGCATTATCTGTCGTGAATTCAAATTTTGGGATGTAAGTCGTCCAACCAAACTTTTGTTCACCATTTTTAAGCGCTTGCCGTATTCCAGAATTAGCAGAAACACCACCACCAATAGCAATATGATTAATAGCTCTTTGTTTAGTAGCGAGTTTCAGTTTATCAATCAAAATACCAATAATAGTATATTGAATGGAGGCACAAATATCGTTTAGATTGTCTTCAATAAAATTCGGGTTAGCTTTAACTTCACGTTGAATAAAATAAAGTACAGCCGTTTTAAAACCAGAAAAGCTAAAATTTAAACCGTCTACTTTTGGCTTGGTGAATTTAAATGCATTAGGGTTCCCAAGCGCTGCACGTCTATCAATTTCTGGTCCAGCAGGGTAATTTAAGCCAAGAATTTTTCCGCTCTTATCAAAAGCTTCACCAACAGCATCATCAATAGTTTCGCCTATAACCGTCATATCAAAATAGTTGTCCACTTTAACGATCTGCGTATGTCCTCCAGAAATGGTCATTGCTAAAAAAGGGAAAGGGGGTTTTTCAAATCCATCTTCATCGATAAAATGCGCTAAAATATGACCCTGCATGTGGTTCACATCAATTAAAGGAATGTTTAAACCATAAGCCAAAGATTTAGCAAATGATGTACCCACCAATAAGCTCCCCATGAGTCCAGGACCTCTTGTAAATGCGATACCCTGTAATTGATTTTTAGTAACACCAGCTTTTTCTAGGGCCTGATGAACTACAGGAACAATATTTTGCTGGTGTGCTCTAGAGGCTAGTTCTGGTACAACTCCACCGTATTCTTCATGTATTTTTTGACTAGCAACAACATTGCTTAAAATACGCCCGTTATAAATAATAGACGCAGCGGTATCATCACAAGACGACTCAATTCCAAGAATGTAAATATTTTGTGAAGACATTAATAAATTTTAGGCACAATAATTGTTAATTTTGAAAACGAATAAATATCTCAACAGTTACTTTTATTCGTAAATGCAAAAGTAGTTTATTCTTAATAAAGTTATAACTTTAAGACATCAAAAAATATCTAAAAATACTGTCAAAAATAGCAGGTATTCTGTTATTATTATTCATCATTTTGGTGCTGGTATTTTCTATTCCTTTTGTTCAGACAACAGTTGGAAAACGAGTTACAAAAATGTTGAATGATGATTTTAAAACCAACATCAACATCGATAGGGTGAGTTTGCAATTTAATGGCGATGTAGAAATTAAAAATATTTATATAGAAGATTATAAAAAAGACACCCTTATAAGTATTGCTGAACTAAATACATCAATTTTAAATTTTGGAAATTTATTTCAAGGCAAGCTGGTTTTTGGAGATATCGATATTGAAAACCTCTTATTTCATATTAAAACCTATGAAGGAGCCACTGATACAAATCTTGATATTTTTGTAGATAGATTTGAAGACGATAATCCAAGAACAGGGAAAAGTAGTTTTTTAATGTCATCTAGTGATGTTTCAATTTACAAAAGTGTTTTTATGCTTTCTAATGAAAACAAAGAAACGACCAAAGTACTTCATTTTGAAAATTTAAATATTAACGCCACCAATTTTCTAATACATGGAAGTGATGTAAGTATGCGAATAAATACTCTATCCTTTAAAGACAGTAGAGGGGTAGTTGTTAAAAATCTGATGACTGATTTTGCATATACTTTAACGGATATGACGTTTGCTAACATGCAAATAAAAACGCCTGGGTCTATTTTAAAGGGCGATTTAAAGTTTTCATATCTAAGAGAAGATTTAAAATACTTTACAGATAAGGTTCAAGTACATGCAAGTTTTAAAGATTCCAATGTGTTGTTGGATGAGCTAAATACTTTTTATAATGAGTTTGGAGTAAACCAATCTGCAAAATTTAGTGCAGATTTATCTGGTACATTAAATGATTTACAAACCAGTAATTTAAAGTTAAACACAAACGCTAATACTAGAGTATATGGCCATATTAATTTTAAAAACCTATTTAATAAAGAATCCGATAATTTTTACATGAATGGGAATTTCAGTAATCTATCCTCAACCTATAACGATTTAAAGGGGTTGTTGCCAAATGTTTTAGGCGATGCTATACCATCTTCTTTCGATAGATTAGGTTATTTTACTATTATTGGAAACTCTCAAGTTACGTCTTCAAAAGTAATAGCAGATATTGAAATTGATACCGAGTTAGGTTTTGTTGATTCCAATTTAGAAATCACAAAAATTAACGATATAGATAACGCTGATTATAAAGGAAATATAATTTTTGAACAATTTGATTTTGGTATATTTTTAAACGACCCTAAAGTTGGAAGAGCATCATTAGATGTTAATGTTGATGGAAAAGGGTTCACTACTGAAACAGTAGATACCAAAGTAAAAGGTGAAATTTTTGAATTGGTTTATAATAACTACAACTACAATCGTATTAAAGTTGCAGGTAATATTCAGAATAGAATTTTTGACGGAAACCTTAATGTGAATGACAAAAATCTTCAACTAAACTTTAGCGGTTTAGTAGATTTTTCAGAAACGATTAGGAAATACGATTTTGAAGCCATAGTCGATTATGCGGATTTAAAAGCGCTTAATTTTATAAAGAGAGATAGCATTTCTATTTTTAAGAGTAAGGTAAATATGAACATGAATAGTAGTAGTATTGATGATGCTTTTGGTAAAATAGCGTTTAGCAATTCTATGTATAAAAATGAGAATGATTCTTATTATTTTAACACGTTTGATGTGTCTTCAAGATTCGAAAAAAACATACGTTTTGTAGAATTTAATTCTCCAGATATTATTGAAGGCGAATTAAAAGGCCGTTTCTTTTTAAAAGATTTGAAAAAATTATTTGAAAATTCAATAGGGCATATCTATACAAATTATATACCGCATGATGTTGATATCAATCAGAGTATAGACTTTAACTTTAAAATTTATAATAAAATTGTTGAAGTTATTTATCCTGAAATTGAACTTGCTAAAAATACATTTATTAGAGGTCGAGTTGAAAGTGCGGAAGAGAACTTTAAACTTACTTTTAAATCACCTAAAATTAAATACCTAGAAAACTTTGCAAATAATATTGAATTGCAAGTAGATAACAGCAATCCGTTATTTAATACGTTTGTTGAAATTGATAGTTTAAACACAAAATTTTATGATGTTTCAAAATTCAGTTTAATAAACGTTACTGTAAACGATACGCTTTTTATGCGATCGGAGTTTTCAGGAGGTAAGCGAAATAATGATGCCTATAACTTAAGTTTTTATCATACCATTAATAGCGATAATGAGTCGGTAATAGGTTTCAAACAGTCTGATATTACCATTAAAAAGAACACATGGATGATTAATGAGAATCAAGATCGATTCCATAAAATATCTTTTGATAAAAAACTCACTAAGTTTAATATAGATAAGTTTAAGATTAATCATAATAATGAAGAAATTAAACTTTCTGGTTTTCTTCGAGATTCTACACAAAAGGATTTAAAGCTAAATTTTACTAATGTAGATTTAGCTAAAATCACACCAGATATAGATAGTTTATCACTAGCAGGAAATGTTAATGGTAAATTAGATATATTACAAAAAAACGGAAGTTATCTTCCAAATTCGTCTATTATTATTGATGATTTTAGAGTTAATGATTTTTTACTGGGGTCCTTCGATGCCACAATATCAGGTAATGAGTTTTTAACAGAATATGAAGTAGATGCTACAATTAAAAATGATATTACCACGGCATTTGGAGCAAAGGGAAATATATTTGTTTCTGGCAGAAAATCAACTATAGATGTTACACTAGATTTTAATGCCTTCAACTTATCGCCTTTAAATCCTTTGTTAGATGGTGTTTTATCCAATATTCGAGGAGAAGCAAATGGAGATGTTAAAGTTATTGGAGATCTAAGGAAACCTGATATAAATGGCGATTTAATAATTAAAAATGGAGGTTTAGGTATACCATATCTTAATGTAGATTATGATTTTAATACCAACGCTTCAGTAACTTTAAAAAACCAAAGTTTTATTTTTAATAAGATAAGATTAACAGATACTAAGTACAATTCTATAGGCTTATTAGATGGCTCTTTAAGTCATGTGAATTTTGCAAAATGGAGCTTAGGTTTAAATATTACTACACCGCGTTTATTAATTTTAGATACTGAAGAAGCTGAAGAATCTTTATATTATGGTACAGGTTTTATTGGAGGAAGAGCAAGTATTTTTGGACCTACCGAGCAATTAGTTATTAGTGTAGTTGGAGAAACTAAACGTGGTACCGTATTTAAAATACCTTTAAGCGATGCCGAGTCTTTTGGTGATAATTCATACATTCATTTTATAACTAAGCAAGAAAAAGAAGCAAGAAAGCAAGGCGTAGAAGTTGTTTTTGAGGAAATTAAAGGTCTTGAATTAGACTTTGATTTAGACGTTACTGAAGAAGCAGAAGTAGAACTAATTATAGATAAAAACACTGGACATTCATTAAAAGGACGCGGGCGAGGTGGTTTATTAGTAGAAATAAACACAAATGGCAAGTTTGATATGTGGGGGGATTTTGCTGTTTTTGAAGGCGTTTATAATTTTGCTTATGGCGGATTGGTACAAAAACAGTTTCTAGTTCAGCCAGGGGGTACTATAGCATGGGAAGGAGAACCTGCAAAGCCAATTATTGATATGCTTGCTACTTATAAAACCCAAACTAATCCTTCACCATTACTGGATAACCCCATAAATAGAAGTATTCCTGTAGAAGTTAATATAAGTTTAAGTGGTGATTTAGAGCAGTTAAACCCCATCTTTAGTTTTGAGTTTCCTAATGTAAATTCAACAATAAAATCAGAGCTTCAATACAGACTAGAGTCTCAAGAATACAAGCAGGATCAAGCGTTATATCTCATATCCACAGGATCGTTTTCTAGAGGTATTAATGAAGTTAATTTTTCTGGTACTATTGCCGAACGTCTTAATGGTATTATCAATGGCATTTTTACTTCAGAAGATAGTAAACTTAATGTGGGATTGAATTACGAAGCAGGACAAAACAGACCCGACTATCAAACTGATGATAGATTTGGAGTCACTTTACAAACTCAAATTAGCGATCGTGTTTTAATTAACGGAAAAGTAGGGGTGCCAGTAGGAGGTGCCACTGAAACTGTAATAGCAGGCGATGTAGAAATAGATTTTTTATTAAATGAAGAGGGTACCCTTACGGCAAAAGTATTTAATAGAGAAAATAGTATTAGAAACTTTGGTGAAGCTATAGGCTATACTCAAGGTATAGGACTTTCTTATAATGTAGATTTTGATACCTTTAAAGAACTTATTCAAAAACTATTTAAAAACTCAAAGGAACAACAAGCATCTGCAGCGGAATCTTCAGAGAAAAATAAAGAAAAATCTATCCCAAAATACATATCATTCAAGAAATCTTCAAAAAAATAGGCGCTTTTTTACGCTGTTTTTCACATCATTAACTTTTTTTTATCAACTAAAACGTTATAGTTTTAGAACTCATATTAATTTACTTAAAATGCTATAGATATGTGCATTTTGTTTAGTAATTTTACTTCATTAAATTTGAAAATTAATGTCTCAAAAGATAAAAAAAATAGCAGTTTTAACATCAGGAGGTGATTCTCCAGGAATGAATGCAGCCATTCGTTCAGTAGTTAGAACATGCGCTTATCATACTATAGAATGTGTTGGTGTTTACCGAGGCTATGAGGGTCTAATGGAAGGTGACTTCAAACAATTGGACGCAAGAAGTGTAAGAGGTATTATAAATAAAGGTGGAACCATACTAAAATCAGCTAGATCTAAAGGGTTTAGAACCAAAGAGGGTAGAAAACAAGCACATAAGCGCTTGATGGATGCTGGAGTTGGTGGTTTAGTTGTCATAGGCGGAGATGGTTCTTTTACAGGAGCACTTATATTTAATCAAGAGTTTGGTTTCCCAGTAATGGGTATCCCAGGAACTATTGATAATGATATTTTTGGAACATCGCATACCTTAGGTTTTGATACGGCTTTAAATACCGTTGTAGATGCCATAGATAAAATACGTGATACAGCCAGCTCACACAATAGATTATTTTTTATTGAAGTAATGGGGCGTGATGTTGGTCATATAGCCCTTAATGTGGGTATTGCTGGTGGTGCTGAAGAGATTTTAATTCCTGAAGAAGACTTAGGACTAGATAGATTAGTAGAATCTTTAAATAAAAGTAGAAAATCTGGAAAATCATCAAGTATTGTAGTTGTAGCTGAAGGTGATAAAATAGGTAAAAATATTTTTGAACTTAAAGATTATGTAGATGAAAACATGGAAGATTATGATGTAAGAGTCTCTGTTCTTGGTCATATGCAACGTGGTGGAGCACCTTCATGCTTCGATAGAGTTTTAGCAAGTAGAATGGGCGTAAAAGCTGTAGAATCTATGTTAAATGGACAAACCAATTATATGGTAGGTTTATTAGATAATAAAATGGAACTTACACCATTAGATAATGCGATTAAAGGAAAAACAAAAATAAATTTAGAATTATTGCGTGTCTCAGATATTATGAGCACTTAACATTTATAAACACGATTATGTCAAAATTAAAAATTGGAATTAACGGATTTGGTAGAATAGGTAGAATTGCTTTTAGAGTAGCAGCTTCTCGATCAAATGATATTGAAGTAGTAGGAATTAATGATTTATTAGATGTCGATCATTTAGCTTATTTATTAAAGTTCGATTCTGTTCACGGACAGTTTGATGGAACTATTTCTACTAAAGATGGTAACTTAGTTGTAAACGGAAACACAATCCGCGTAACTGCAGAGCGCAATCCAGAAGATTTGAAATGGGATGCTGTTGGAGCAGACGTTGTTTTAGATTGTACAGGTATCTTCACAAATTTAGAAGGTGCAGGTAAGCACATTACTGCTGGAGCTAAAAAGGTTGCAATTTCTGCACCATCTGCTGATGCACCAATGTTTGTAATGGGAGTAAACCATAAAGATATAACAGCTGCTGATACTATCGTATCTAACGCATCTTGTACTACTAACTGTTTAGCGCCATTAGCTAAAGTAATTAACGATAAATTCGGAATTGCTGAAGGGTTAATGACTACAGTGCACGCTGCAACTGCAACACAATCAACTGTTGATGGTGTTTCTAGAAAAGATTACAGATTAGGAAGAGCGTCTTTAAACAATATTGTGCCGGCTTCAACTGGAGCAGCAAAAGCTGTTGGAAAAGTAATTCCTGAATTAAACGGTAAATTAACAGGTATGGCTTTTAGAATTCCTACTGTTGATGTATCTGTAGTAGATTTAACCTGTCGTTTAGAAAAACCAGCACCTTGGGCTGAAATAAAGAAAGCTTTAAAAGATGCTTCTGAAGGTGAATTAGACGGTGTTTTAGGTTATACTGAAGAAGGTGTAGTTTCTCAAGATTTCGTATCAGAGCCTAAAACAAGTACATTCGATGCTAATGCAAGTATGGCTTTAAATGATGGTTTTGTAAAATTAGTATCTTGGTATGATAATGAGTTTGGTTATTCAACTAAATTAGTTGACTTAGCGCAACATATCGCTTCTATATAATAATTTTTTAATATATTTCCACAGTATTAATCGATTCTGATTAGTGCTGTGGATTTTTTGTTAAACGCTATTTTGATTCGTTTGTAACACGAAATCAAAAAAGTAAGTTGAACAAAATCCTGGTGCATATCGGGATCTATCTTTTTAACGTTTGTATTTAAAATTATTTCGATGCAACGTTAATAACTCTTTTAATTCTAAACTTATGATTTTAATTATTGATAGTGGTTCTACTAAATCAGATTGGTTGGCTGTAGATAATAACGGAAATAAATTAATGGATAAAATCCGAACAAAAGGATTGAACCCAGCTATTTTAAGCGAAAAAAAACTAACAAAAAGAATCTTAAAGAGTAAAGAATTAAAGGCCAATAAGGAAATTGTTACACACGTATTTTTCTATGGCGCAGGCTGTGGTACAGACAATGCGGTATCACTATTAGAAAATGTTCTTGCAAGCATTTTTCCAAATGCACATATAGAAGTTAATGAAGATACTTTGGCAGCTGTTTATGCTACCATAAATCACCCAAAAGAAGCTGCGGTAGTTTGTATTTTAGGTACAGGGTCTAACTGTAGTTATTACGATGGCGAGCAATTACATCAACGCGTTATATCGCTTGGATATTCATTAATGGATGATGCTTCTGGTAATTATTATGGTAAGCAACTCATAAGAGATTATTATTTTAATCACATGCCAGAGAATGTTAGAATAGCCTTTGGAGCTAAATATAACCTGGAAGCCGATTTTATAAAATACAATTTATATAAACAACCTAGTCCAAATGCCTATTTAGCAAACTTTGCAGAATTCATGTTTTTGCATAAAGATTCAGAATACACTATCAATCTTATTAAAGATGGTATAAGATTATTTGCTAAAAATATGATTATGCAGTATAGAGAGGAATTAAAAACGGTTCCTGTACATTTTGCTGGATCAATAGCGTTCTTTTCTCAAAAAGAAATTAAAGAAGTTGGCGAAGAAATGGGCTTTAAAGTCGGGAATTTTGAACGTAGACCTATTGATGGTTTAGTGCCCTTTCATACTAAAAATCTGTAAGTCATGCTTATGCCTAAGCATAAAGCATTCTACATTTCTAATACCGAAAACAAAAAACAACTTCTCAAAAATATTACATCAGGGACGTGGTTTAAAGATCTAAACGCACTAAAAGGAGCTGTGTTTTCAGATTTTACGGTGAATGCCTTTATTGAAGAGGAAATACGTCACGGGCATTTTGATGTACAAACCGCAACAAAGAACAGTCTTAAAAATTCTTCTGAAGGTGAACGCAAACGGGCTTTACTTAATCATATTTTAAAATCTCATCCAGAATATATCGTTTTAGATAATGTTTTTGATTGTTTAGATGTTGCAGCACAATCTAAAATTAAAAAAACCTTATCGCAATTAAGCAAAAACACTCAAATTATACAGATAGCATCTCGAAAACGGGATATTTTGGGTTTTATTGATAGCATCTATGTTTTAGAAGATGGCGCACCCAAATTGTTTGTCGATACTAACGAAATCCTCACTAAAAATTTCACACAAGATTTACCACAACCTTATAAAACGGAAAGGTATAAATTTACTTCGTTAATTAAACTCAATAAGGTTTCTGTGAATTATGGCGAACGTCCCATAATCCAAAATATCACTTGGGAAATAAAACCCAGAGAGTTTTGGCAACTTATTGGTCCTAATGGTTCAGGAAAAAGTACGATACTTTCATTAATTTCTGGCGATAACCCCAAAGGCTATCTGGTCGATATGACCTTATTTGGTATAAAAAAGGGGAGTGGCGAAACCGTTTGGGATATTAAAAAGTATATTGGTTTTTATACCTCCGAAATGTTACGCGGTTTTAAGCGCAGAGATACAATAGAAAGTATGATTATTTCTGGTTTTGTAGATTCTGTAGGACTTTATAAATACCCAACCGATAGACAATTTAGTATTGCACGGGAGTGGTTAGAACTTTTAAATATGCTGCATATTAAAGAAAAAAGTTTTCAGTTTTTATCTAACGGTCATAAACGCTTGGTGCTCATTGCCAGAGCCATGGTAAAACACCCGCCACTACTTATTTTAGACGAACCTACAAACGGACTTGATGATGCAGATGCCAAATTATTCTCAGAATTGGTAAACAAAATAGCCCAAGAAAGCGAAACCGCAATTATTTATGTCTCACACCGTAAAGAGGACTTTATAAAACCTGACTTTGTTTTTGAGCTCACCCCAAACCCAAAGGGCTCTGTAGGTAGACAAGTAAATGTTTAGTAGTATTTATGTCGTTTTTAAATGGATATTTTTATTATATAATTTTCTTAAACCGCGGGCCTAATATCCACAGCAACTTTCATTTTGTTTTTTCCAGAGCTGTAAATAACACCTTTAAGCGGTGGAACATCGTAATAATCGCGACCATAAGCCACGATAATATGCTGGTTTTTTGGGATTTGATTATTTGTTGGGTCAAAATCTACCCAACCAAATGTTGGGATATAAAGTGAGAACCAAGCATGGGAAGCATCGGTACCCACTAATTTTTCTTTTCCTGGAGGCGGAAGAGTTTCAATATAGCCACTTACATACCTTGCTGGTAACCCGACTGAACGCGCACAGGCAATAGCTATTTGTGCAAAATCTTGACAAACGCCTTTTTTCTTAATCATAACTTCGTGTATGGGTGTTGCCACATTAGTTACATGCGGATTAAACTCAAAATCATTAAAAATACGTTGCATCAACTCATAAGCAGCTTCAAAGATAGGCCGATTGGGTTTGAAAGATATTTCGGCGTAAGCTCTAATCTCCGCTGAAATATTTGCTATAAGGATAGATTCCAACATAAATTGTTTGACATCTAAGTTCTCTATGGTTTGAGATTTTAGTGCGACTAAGGCATCCATCAAATTAATAGCTTGTCCGTTAGTAGATTTATAAATATCAGGTACTAAGGTATGGTCTCTAAAAATTTTACTTAATGCGGTTACCTTTAGTTTTTTGTGCTGTTCTTGAATTGAAAATCGGGTTAGGGTGTTTCCGAAAAAATCATACTTTTCAGAAAACTCTGTTGGCTTAGGGCTTATAACTAATTTATAATCGACTACCGTTTGCCCCAACATATTTTTAGGTTTTATGGTAGCGATATTATGGCAGAATGTAACACCAAATTGATACTTATAAATCGTGGTATGTGATACTTGATACAACATTTTTACAACTGTGGGAAATTTTGATTCGTCAATTGATTTTGGGTGTAAGCATGGTTAAAATACGTGTTTGAAATTTCCATAGCCGTTTGATGTAATAGATCGCTAATTTCTGCTAAAGTATCATCGAGATTTTGTCGTATAAGCGCATCCTCATCTAATTTTAAAAGCGTTTCAATATGCAAGCTATTCATCTTAGTATGTGCTTTCATGATTTTTTCTTTACAGGCAGTTATGGTATTTGCACCTTCTGAATATGGCAATCTGCTCACATCCTTTTCAATACGCTTTACTTGGTAGGCTAGCGATTTTGCATAGTCTTTATCTAATAGTATCAATTTTGTAACGTTTTCTATACTTAAATAAGAGCGGTAACTATACCGGTATATATTAAGACTTTCACTGCTGTTTAATAGCGATTCTAAGATTTCATATTGTACTTGCTCATTATAATTAATAACAAGTATGGCACGACATTTTTCAACATGCATCATAGCTTGTTCGGTTTGTAAACCTATAAAATAAAGCAGTAACCCTTGGTTTACCAAAATGCTTTCTTCAATAAGTGCCATAAATGCAATTAGTCGTGTAATAATCCGGTCTAAAAACTTTGAAAGGGCGTTAATAGAAAAATCATCGTTTTCGTTAAATTTTTGCCATTGTTTTTTAATACCATCAAATACACGCCACATGTCTTTAGACCATAAGCTTCTTAAAGAATAATAAGAATTGTTAAAGCTAGCCATGTTTTGAGCTAAACTGCCTAAGCGCTTTTCATCAGTTATCAAAGAAATAATTTCTTTTAAAGGGTTTTTTAAAAGTGCTTCGGAACCTTTACCAACAAAGCCAGGGAATGTGGAGGTAATATTTGTAATAGATTTATATAAAATAGTTAAGCTTTCAGAATCTGATTTTCGCGTACTATATTGGTCTTGATGCATTCTATTAAGAACCATGCGTAAATAACGGGCAGTAACCAAAGCACGACTTAAATACCGTCCTGACCAATATAAGTTTTCTGCTGTATTACTCGATAAATCATTAATATCTGAAACATAATTATTTGATGACGCATCCCAAGAATAATTTCGTAATGGATTTTGAAGCTGATCTGAAACAATCCAAAAATCCTTACTAATTCCACCACGCTGATTTGATACAAACAAGTTTTCACGTTCTGCTGCAACCCTTACTAAGCCACCAGGCATGATACTATAACTGTCTTTTTTAGCAATAGCAAAGGTTCTGCATAATACTTTTCTAGGTTCTAAAGTGCCATTAACAAAATTTGGAGCTGTTGAAAATGAGATTTTTTCTTGCGCTACGAATTGGTAAGGCGCCAATGTGATTTCTTTTTTTAATTTAGCTAATGCTGCATCATCTAAAAATTCGCAAAAGAAAATATTTTCTCTATTGGAGCGATCAATACGTTTTACGACTAAATCTTTAAGATGATTTAATACATAATCAAGCTCTTTTTTTTGACCGCACCACCAAGAGGCTATTTGAGGTAGGATTAAATCTTCTTTGAAAAAATAATTACAAATGGCATTCATGAACGGAATTAACCCCGAATTTTCTAATATGCCACTACCAACAGGGTTTACTATAGCTACTTGCTGCTCTCTAACAACTTCTAATAGTCCTGCAACGCCAAGATATGAATCTTCTCTTAACTCCAAGGGGTCCATAAAAAAGTCATCAACACGTCTTAAAACAACATCAACTTGTTTGAGTTTTTTAAGTGTTTTAAGCCATAGTTTTCCGTTTCTAACCACCAAGTCGCTACCCATAACTAATGGATACCCTAAAAAAGACCCCAAATAGGCGTGTTCAAAATAGGTTTCGTTGTGTGGTCCTGGAGTCAGGATAACTATATTTGGGTTGCTTTTATTTTGAGGCACCGCATCTAGCAGCATTTGTTTTAAGTCGTTAAAAAAACTTAAAGGATGTTTAACATTTATATTTTCGAAAATGGTTGGTACAACCCGGTTAAGGGCATACCTGTTTTCTAAAGCATATCCCATACCGGAAGGGGCTTGGGAACGATCGCTAACCACCCACATACGTCCGTCTGGACCTCGTGCTAAATCTGCAGAATAGATTTGTAAATTTTTAGAGGTGTTGTATTGAATTTGATCACATTGTCTTAAAAAGCCACGATGCGCAAACACTACTTCTTGGGGTACAATGCCATTTTTAAAAAGCTCGCGTTTACCATAAATATCTTTTAGAATTAGGTTTAATAGTTCGGCACGTTGTTTAAGTCCTCTTTCAATGGTGGTTTCCCATTCTGATTCATGAATTACAAATGGTACAATATTTAAATCCCAAGCACGGTTCATGCCATTGGGGTCATTATAAACGTTGTATGTTACACCGTTTTCTTCCATGAGCCAATTCACTTCATCTTGCTTAGCGATAAGGTTGTTATAGCCAATTTTAGAGAAATTATTAAATACCTTTTCCCATTTAGGATTTATAGACATATCTGGTTTTAAAACCTCGTCGTAATCTTTAAATGCAGAAAAATAATTCTGGAATAGTGTATTTGATTTAAATGGCATTTATATTATTCTGTAGTTTTTTTGATAATAAAACAAATTTATAAAACTCTTTTTAAAACAACTCTAAAGCCCACTGAAGGGACAATTGTTAAGGCAAATCACTTCGGCAAATGTGTATGAAAGTTTTTCTTCAATACTGGCTTTTGCGGATGTGTGCGTTAGGGATTGCAGTGGAAAGCCCACAGCGCCCCCGACAGGTGGGTGCGAGGACTTGCAACGGAAAGCCCGACCCTTTTAGGGTAACGCCCAAATTACTATTTACATTTTAAATGCCTTATTTTTTTCTTAAATCTAATGTATTTGGAAACTCAAAATTAGTTGGTATTTCTTTATAATCAAATCTTTTAAAACTTATTTCGTTTTTAATATTGGCATCGTCGTTATCTGCTATGATATCGCCTTGTGTGTGCCCGAAACTCCAGAAACGATTGATGCGTCTAGACTCTGCTTCGAAGCTATTTACAGGATAGGTTTCGTAAGATCGACCTCCTGGATGCGCCACAAAATAGGTGCAACCGCCAATGGAATGCTTGTTCCATGTGTCTACAACATCGAAAACTAAAGGTGCATCTACACCAACTGTGGGATGCAAAGAGGAATATGGGTTCCAGGCTTTATAGCGGATTCCTGCAACATATTCGCCTTTTACTCCCGTGTTTTTTAATGGCACTTTAACGCCATTACAGGTAACCATATAGCGCTCGTTAATAAAGTTTGAGACTTTAAATTGGATACGCTCTACTGAAGAATCGACATACCGAGCGGTTCCGCCACCAGTCATTTCTTCGCCTAAAACATTCCAAGGTTCTATAGCGGCTCTTAATTCTACATGCATATTGTTAATGGTGGTCATGCCATGAAGTGGAAATCTGAACTCGAAAAACGGGTCGAACCAATCTTCTTTAAAGTCGTAACCCGCTTTATTTAATTGGGTTACAATATCTTTAATGTCTTCTCTAACAAAATGTTCTATTAAGAATTTATCGTGTAATGCTGTTCCCCAACGTACTAAATCGTGTTCGTAAGGTGTTTTCCAGAACCAAGCAACTAAAGTCCTTACAAGTAAATTTTGCATTAAACTCATTTGTGGGTGTGGTGGCATATCAAAAGCACGAAGTTCTAGAATACCTAGTCTTCCTGTTGATGAATCTGGAGAATATAATTTGTCGATACAGAATTCTGCACGGTGTGTATTTCCTGTTAAATCGGTTAATAAATGACGGAATAATCTATCGGTTAGCCAAAACGGAACGTCGCCATCTTTTGGGATTTTACTAAATGCAATTTCTAGCTCGTATAGATTTTCCATCCGAGCTTCATCAATCCGAGGCGCTTGACTGGTTGCGCCTATAAAAGCTCCAGAAAACAAATATGATAACCCCGGGTGGTGTTGCCAAAACGTTAATAGACTTCGTAATAAACTGGGTTTGCGTAATAGCGGACTATCTTTTGGTGAAATACCTCCAAGCGTTACATGATTTCCTCCACCAGTACCGGTGTGTTTACCGTCTAGCATGAATTTTTCAGTTCCTAAGCGCGACTGTTTTGCATGTTCGTATAGGTTTAATGTATTTTGAGTAAGATCTTTCCAGTTTTTTGCTGGTTGTACATTTACTTCAATAACACCAGGATCTGGCGTAATTTTCATAGATTCTAAACGGTTATCGTGTGGCGGATCATAGCCTTCAAAAACCACAGGAATATGAAGTGCTTTTGAAGTGGCTTCGATAGATGCTATTAAATCTAAATAGAATTCTGCAGCATCTAAAGGTGGTAAGAATAAATGTAGTTTATTATCTCTTACTTCGGCGCAAAGAGCAGTTCTGATAAAGTAATTGTGTTTTGGTTTAGCAATACCTTTTTTTTGAATCTTATCGAAACGTTTTGAAACCACATTCGCAAAATCTGGAAATTTATCTTGTTTTGTAAAATGGTCGGGTTCAAATTTTGGAAATTCTTCTTGTTCTGGTTTCTCGATAAGTGAATTAAGAGGTAAACGTAACCCGACAGGGGAGTTACCAGGAATTAAGAAAATATGTTGTCGTCTAAATTCCCAAGCGTTACTATACCAAATATGCTCAGAATTATTTAGAGGTAACACATAACCAACAGGTTTTGAAGTACCTTCTTTTAGAATCTCTTTTAATTTTTCTTTTACTAATAAATTGCCGTTTTCTTTTGTGGGGTCTATATCTATTGGCATTTGTCCTTCTTGCCAAAGGAAATAAAAAGCATCTTCGTAGGTAGGTTTAATGTGTTTATCTGAAACACCTAAATACGTTGTAAGGGTTTCTAAGAATTTTTTATCGGCATCTTTTGGTAATTCTGGATTATCAGAAAACAGCGAAAGTAGTTTTTTGTTTTGCCAGATGGGGTGTCCATCTTTCCGCCAGCATATTTCAATGGACCATCTTGGAAGGGGTTCTCCAGGATACCATTTTCCTTGTGCTTGATGCAGTACAGCACCATTTCCATATTCATCATATAATCTTGCAGAAAGCGTTTTTGCTAATTCACGTTTGTGCTCGCCATCGGCATCGGTATTCCATTCTGGCGACTCCATATCGTCAATAGATACAAAGGTAGGTTCTCCTCCCATGGTTAATCTTACGTCGCCTTTTTCTAGTTCATCTTCAACTTTAAAACCCAGGTTATAAATAGCATGCCATTGGTCTTCTGTATAAGGCTTGGTTACTCTTGGAGATTCTAAAATACGTTTTACAGAGTTGTCAAAAAAGAATTCTGTTTCGCACACATCTGTCATTCCAGAAACAGGGGCAGCACTTTCAAATGAAGGTGTACAGGCTAATGGAATATGGCCTTCGCCAGCTAATAGTCCAGATGTCGCATCAAAACCAATCCAACCAGCACCAGGAATATAGACTTCTGCCCAAGCGTGTAAATCTGTAAAATCTTCTGCAGGACCAGACGGACCATCTAATGATTTTTCATCAGACTTTAATTGCACTAAATAGCCAGAAACAAAACGTGCACCATAGCCTAAATGACGCATCACTTGTACAAACAACCAAGCATAATCTCTACATGATCCATTTTTTTGCTCAAGTGTTTGCTCGCAAGATTGCACGCCAGGATCCATTCTAATATTATAGTTTAGATACTCATATATTTTCCTATTAATATCAATTAAAAAATAAATGGTTTTTCTGGGCGTTAAATCTATCGTTTTAATAAAATCCTCAAGTAATTTTCCTTTATCTGTGATTTCTAAATAGGGCAGAAGTTCTTTTTTAGTGGTTTCTAAGTATTCAAACGGATATTCTTCAGCATATTCTTCAACAAAAAAATCAAATGGATTTATAGTTTTTAAATCGGCTATAATTTCAATATCAACAGACAATTCTTTTGTCTTATCAGGAAAAGTTAAACGCGCTAAATAATTCCCAAAAGGGTCTTGCTGCCAATTAAAAAAGTGATTTTCAGGTTTTATTTTAATGGAATAAGACTCAATAGGTGTTCTACTATGAGGAGCAGGACGTAACCTAAATATATGTGGTGATAAAGAAACGGAACGATCATATTTATATACCGTTTTATGAGAAATTATAATTTTTAGCGCCATAGAAGTTCTTTCTTTTTTAGATAACACAATTTAAGTGTTTTCTATTGAGAAGTCACATAAATAGTCTCATAATTAACATACTTAAATTATGATTTTTATATTTTTAATATGTTGAAATTGAGAAAATATAAAATCACTGCTATTTTTATACTTAGAGGCTGAAAAAACATATGTTTTATTCAGGCTTGCGTCTATAGTTTTTCTATTTATGATGGTTACTAAAATGTTTTGACTTAAAGAAGAAGTATTCCTAACATAATAGTTTTGTTAATTCATTTAATTATGGATAAGTTTGTTAAAAGCAACAAGTTTATGAGGGGTTTACCTAAATCTATAAAACATATAAAAATGAAAAAGAAACTATCCTTTTTTATTTTTATATCTATTGCTGTTATATTGATTATCGGTTATGCTTTTTTAGATAAAAAAATATATACCAAAAGTGCAGCTGCTTTCTTATTTATATTAGCTATTGTTCAGGTTTTTGTATTACAGTTTTTTTTAAGAAATCAACTAAGAAATGATGTTATTAAAGCTAATTTGAGGCTAAGAGTTGATGAATTAAAAGAAAGTTTAGATTCTGCTGAAGAGTTGGCTAGTCACAAATCTATATATTTATCTAATATGAGCTACGAAATTCGTACGCCATTAAATACGGTTTTGGGCATGTTAAATATGCTAAAACAAACAGCATTAAATGGTGACCAAACAGCTCAGGTTGAAATTGCTGAGTACTCTTCAAAACACTTATTGCAATTGGTTAATATGATTACCTATAACGCAGAAGCTAATAAGGGGAATTTAGAATTAAATTTAAAAAGTATTGATTTAAAAACGGATTTATCTAAACTTTTTAAGGTTTTAGAATATCAAGCTTGGGAAAAAAGTTTAGAGTTTGAATATAAATTTTTATCAGAAGAAAAGGATAATTTTTTAGTTATTGGGGATACTGCTAAAATTCAACAAGTATTAATTAATTTGGTTAATAATGCTATAAAATTCACCAACGCAGGAAAAATATCAATTATTGTTGACCAATCTGTAGGCATAGATAATGATCAAATAATAACCTTTTACATAAAGGATACAGGAGTAGGCATGAAACCCGAAGAAGTTAAGCAGGTTTTTAATATTCCGGATGGTGTTTACAGCAATTCTATTTTGAAAGACTACCGTGGTGGTGGTATGGGGATTTCCATTTCTCAGAAGTTAGTTGAGTTTATGGGTGGTGAACTCAAGTTAGAAAGCAAAGAAAATGAGGGCTCTACGTTTTATTTTAGCTTACAACTAAAGAAAACTTTTAATTTAAAGGCTGTTCAAGAAATAGAAAAGCCCATTTTATCTGATAAATTTAATGTTTTAGTAGCTGAAGATAATAGGATGAATCAAAA
The DNA here is from genome assembly GCF_029245835.1 of Algibacter sp. Classification (GTDB taxonomy): domain Bacteria; phylum Bacteroidota; class Bacteroidia; order Flavobacteriales; family Flavobacteriaceae; genus Algibacter_B. The sequence goes on from NZ_JAQWOO010000085.1 coordinate 25,690, forward strand.
GGTAATTAAGTTTCTTTTAGAGCGTCAAGGAGCCGATTGTACTTTTGCGAAAAATGGTTTAGAAGCTGTTGATTTATATAAAATATTAGATTTTGATATGGTTTTTATGGATATCTATATGCCAAATATGGATGGTTATGAAGCCACAAAATTTATAAAGGAAACGGATAAATATTTAGTTAATAAAACACCAATAATAGGAGTTTCAGCAAGTGCTTTTGAAAAAGATATTGAAAAAGCAAAACATGCAGGCATTGATGATTTTTTAGCAAAACCAATTGAGGTTAAAAAACTAAAAAATCTACTAGTAAAATTTTCAAAAACAAAGACTTCAGCTTAGAGTTTATTTGGCAGTAATACTCAGAACACAACAATTCAACATTTATTTTACTGCAATCATACTAATTTCAACATTAACATTTTTGGGTAATCTGGCTACTTGCACGGTCTCTCTTGCAGGCGCATTGGCATCATCAAAGTAGCTGCCGTATATGTCATTAATTAAAGCAAAATCATCCATATTACTTATGAAAATAGATGATTTTATAACATGATCAAAAGTCATACTTGCAGCTTCTAAAACGGCTTTTAAGTTTTGCATCACTTGTTTTGTTTCAGCTTCTATATGATCTAAAACGAGTGTATTTGTTTCGGGGTTAGTAGCAATTTGCCCAGAGGTATATAATGTGTTACCCGTTAAGATGGCTTGATTATAAGGTCCTATTGGTGCTGGAGCTTTTTTTGTAATTATTACCGTTTTCATAATAATGTCTTTAGTTATTTTATTTCCGAGAAAGCTTAGGATTGAGAATTCACTTTTATAAATATAAAGAATAATAAATAAAGCGAAACGCTCTAAATTAAATTTATATTTAAGCGAGATTACTTAATTTTTATAATTGTATATCTGGTTGTCTACGTTGCTCGTATTTAAGGTCTTTTAAGATACTTGATTTTATACCAATAAAGAAATTCCAAGAACTTCGGTTACTAAAAGGTACCCAAGTGAAATTCATACGCCAACTTAACAAATCCCGCTCAAAACGCAGTTGTGTAAATGTAAATCCTGCATTTTTTAAATCGTAACCTGATGATGCACCTATAGACCATTTGGTGGATAATTCCATATCTCCTGAAAACATTAGGGAGTGAGAGGATATTTCACTTTGCCGTCTAGAATTAGAATAATTTACAGCATAAGCAACCCTTAAATTCCAAGGTATTTTAAAATTATAAAATTCACTAGGGGTTTCATCTTCTTCAGCTTCATTGGTATTTCGTTGTTGATTTGCAAAATCTTCTGAAACACCAAATAAATCGTCTGCTCTTCCGCCACTACGTAAGTTTTCCTCTATATTTTTGTCTTTATCCTTACTATCCCCATTTTTGCTAGATAAAGACCAACTTGCATTCATACTAGCACTAGTTAATCTAAATAGGCTTCCTCCATTGTCAATATTAAACTTATCAATTCTATTATTGTTATTATCTAAAGCATAAGGATCTAAAGTGGCGTTAAAATTAACACTCATTTTATTTTTAAAAAGTTGTGTGCCACCACTCATTCTAATTGGGCTCCATTTTAAAGAATCGCCTGCAAAATTATAAGATGTTGAAAAGTTTAAGTTGTTTAGTAGAATAATCTTTTTTGGCTCAGTTGCAGTGCTATCTCTATCTCTTACTTTGGCTTCAAGATTATTAGAAACAGATATGCCCATAGAGCTAGAAAACGTTTTACTTGGCGAGCCAAAAATACCTCCTTCAAACGGACTATATTCTATAAGCTCCCTTGTTGTTGTGCCATCAGCATCAATAATTTCATCACCTTCATAAGTATTATAATATTGGTCAAAAGCAGGGTTAATATTATAACTTATCGATGGTCTTATTATATGCCGAATAGCCTTAATTTTTTTGTTTTCTCCTTCTTTTTCAAAATTAAACATCCCATAAATCGTTGTACCAATACTTGTACTAAAATTATATGTTCTAAAAGAGTCAAAGCCATTTATATCTTCAGTGATGGTCTCATTCGTAGTGGTATCAAAACGTCTTTCAATAGTTTTAAACGTCCAAACTTCATTTAGATTAGTACTTGCACTGGCACTAAAATATTTAAATAATTTAAAATTGGTTGTTAGCGGAATGGTGTGTTGAAAACCTGCTTTAGCATCATCAAACATTTCTTTTTTAAAGAATAAAGAATCTGTTGTTTGTATCCTGTTTTCTGCCCTCAAGTTATATTGAAAGTTGATATTTTGAATAATTCCCTTTTTTGAACCTGTTTTAGCAGCAAAAGGATACATTCTACTTATACTTCCTTGAAAGGTTGGAAGCGTCATGTTTATACTTTCAGTATTTGTGTTTTGCGAGTGTGTAGCCGTTACGCTATAATTAACTTGCGGTTCCCCCTGAAAAGATTTTGAATAGGAAACCGAAGATGCTAAAGTATTATTTAAAAATGCTCCGGTGTTTACCTGATTAACAGATTGCCTAAAATAAGTACTACTTCCTAAGTTTACAGAGGCAGAAAAACGAGAGCTTGGATTAGCTTTTGAATCTTGACTGTGAGACCATCTAAGGTTATAAATTGTGCTTTTTGAATAATCAGGAAAACCAAGTTCACTATTAATCAAGCTTTCATATCTAAAACCAACGTTACCTCTAAATCTATAACGTTTAGAATAGGTGCTTTCTAAACGCGTACCATAACTTCCGTTGGTAAAATAATCACCTAAAATAGCCAAGTCTATATAATCGCTAATAGCAAAATAATATCCTCCGTTTTGTAAAAAATAACCACGATTGTTTTGTTCTCCAAACGATGGTATAATAACGCCAGAAGTATGTTTTTCACTTTGTGGAAAAAAACCAAACGGTAAACCTAGAGGGGTTGGAACATCATAAATAAAAAGATTAGCCAACCCTGTAACAATTTTTTTACCAGGTACAATTTTCGCTTGTCTTAATTTAATGTAATACTCTGGGTCTTCCAGGTTTTCTGCAGTCGTGTATTTAGCGTTTTTAATAAAATATACAGAATCGTTCTCCTTTTTAGTGGTTTCAGATATTACAGTCCCTTCACCTTGTTCTGTTTTAGAATTGTAGATGAGGGCTTTTTTCGATTTTGTATTAAAGATAATAGAGTCTGGTTCAACAACATTATTACCTTGAGTAAAAACAGGTTTTTGAGTATACCCATTTACGGTATCAGTAATCCCTTTTGCATATACCCTGTTACTGTTATAGTCAATAATAATGCTTCCAGATTCAATTTTCATATCACCATAATCAATCTTAGCCTCATTGTATAAATACAGTTTTTGTTTTTTGTTGCTAAATCGCGTGTAATCTTTTGCGTAATATTTAACTATATTTTCTAAAAGATCTTTTTTAGGTTTTATTGAATCTTGAACAATAGAATCTTGAACAATAGAATCTTGAACTTTTTCTGGAGATGGGATAATAGGTAGTTTTTCTATTTTTGTAACCAAGCTATCGTTAGCGCTTCTGCCAATGGTTTTCCCTTTATTTGGAATATCTTGGGAAAAGCTTAACGTGTTAATAAACACTGTAAAACTTAATGCAAAAAGTATTTTAAAGTTGTTTGTACGCAACGCTTTTAAATGTATTTTTGTAAAAGTATGGCTCGGTTTTTGAAAAGTCAAAATTACATATATTTTTTTGGGATTGATTTAATATTCTATTAAAAGTTTCAAATTAAAATAAACCGTGTTTTTTGATCGTTAAAATCGTATTAACTAACTATTTGTTTATTTAGAAAATAGTGTTCTTGTATTAATTAAAAAATTTTAAAACGATTAAAATAATAGTACCTTTCACATGAAAACGAACCATATTTTACTTTTCGTATCTTTTATAGTCGTAATAACGTTTTCTTCTTTTATTTCTGCTAAAAACCAGTCATCTTCAAATAAATTTGTAGTTGTATTGGATGCTGGACATGGAGGAAAAGATCCGGGAAACATGGGTAATGGTTACAGAGAGAAAAATATAGCATTAGAGGTTGCTCTGCAAGTTGGAGCAGCTTTAGAGAAAAATCCAAATATTGAAGTTGTATACACCCGTAAGAAAGATGTTTTTATAGATTTATTTGTAAGAGGAAAAATAGCCAATAAAGCTAAGGCAGATTTATTTGTTTCTATTCATTGTGATTCTCATACCTCTCAAGCTTATGGAGCTGGAACTTTTGTTTTAGGAACCCATAGAAACCAAACCAATTTTGAAGTTGCAAAAAAGGAAAACTCAGTAATTTTTATGGAGGACGATTATGAGAAGAATTATGCTGGTTTTGATCCAAATTCTCCTGAATCTGTTATGAGTATTCTTTTAAGTCAAGAAGAATACTTAGATCAAAGCATACAGTTAGCATCATTAATTCAAAAAAACTTTACCAGTAAATTACAACGTAAAAACAGAAAAGTAAAACAAGCAGGTTTTATCGTTTTACATCAAACAGTAATGCCAAGTGTTTTGGTTGAACTTGGGTTTTTAACAAATAAAAGAGAAGGTGCTTACTTAAATTCTAAAAAAGGCCAACAGCAAATGGCTACAGCTATAAAAGATGCTATTTTACAATACAAAGGCAGCTTAGAAAATAATGTTAGTGATTATGATACTGTTGATAATAGAGAATCGCAAACGAATGATTCTTCGGAAAATATCACCTTTAAAGTTCAAATAGCAGCAAGTTCTAAAGTACTAGAAACTAAGCCATATAACTTTAAAGGTTTAAATGCTATTTCAAGATTAAAAGAAGGCAGTTTATATAAATACTTTTATGGAAGCACTTTTGATTATGATAAGATAAAAACATTAGAACAAGAAGCTAAAAGAAAAGGGTATAGCTCTAGTTTTGTAGTGGCATTTAAAGATGGGAAAAAGATAGCTTTAATAGATGCTTTAAAAGCAATAACTAACTAAACAAGGCCAATTCATGATTTTTTTGTAAAGTATTATTTTACACTGCTAATTAGAAGGCTTCTTCTTAAATTTATATTAAATTTGTTTATCTAAAGAAATACAGTTTGAAGATATCAAAAGAAGTTAAAACAGGCATATTAGTATTATTAGGTATTATCCTTTTTATTTTTGGTTTCAATTACCTTAAAGGACAAAATCTACTTAGTTCTTCACTTACACTATACACAACTTATAGCAATGTAGAAGGTTTAGTACCTTCTACGCCAGTAACTATTAATGGTCTTAATGTTGGTAAGGTCATCAGTATTGATTTTAAAGGTGATGGTTCTGGAGTATTGCAGGTTGAGCTGTCGGTTGATAGTAATTTTAAATTTTCAAAAAATAGTAAAGCCGAATTATACGAAACTGGGTTAATAGGAGGAAAAGCTATTGCCATTTTGCCTGCTTTTGATGGTGCAGAAAACACCCAAAGAGATGATTTTTTAGAAGGTACAGTTAAACCAGGGTTGACAGCTTTAGTCAATCAACGTTTAACGCCATTGCAAGAAAAAATAGAAGTCATGATGGTTGATGCAGATTCTTTACTAACTAATATCAATGATGTTTTTGATGAAAAAACAAAAGTAAGTTTAAGACAAAGTGTTGCTGGTTTAAACGATGTTATCCAGAATTTTAAAAACACCTCTAATTCGTTAAATAACTTAATGGCTAAAAATGAAGAAAAGTTGAATAGCACTTTAGCTAATGTTGATAATATTTCTTCAAACTTATCAAAAACTACAAATCAGCTTGCTAATGCCAATTTAGAGCAAACTATAAAAAGATTAGAAACCACCATTCAAAATTTTAATAGTATAAGTAGTAGTATTAAAAATGGCGAAGGTTCTATTGGAAAACTTTTAAAAGACGAAGGTCTTTATAACAATCTAGAAGGTGCAAGTCTTCAATTAGAGCAGTTGTTAGAAGATATGAAATTAAACCCCAAACGTTATGTGCATTTTTCTTTATTCGGAAAAAGACCGAAACAATATGATGCAGATGGGAACGAAATTAAAAGTAAAGATTAATCCGTTATAATATGAATTACCTTCCTAACATACTTTTTGCAACCATACTTATTTTAGGTATTGGTTTTTTTGCTAAAAACGTAAAAAAACTTATCCGCAATATTAAACTTGGTCATGATAAAGATGTTACTGATAACAAATCACAACGCTGGAAAAACATGGCTATGATAGCTTTGGGTCAAAGTAAAATGGTGCGTCGTCCAATTTCAGGGTTATTACACGTTGTTGTTTATGTTGGTTTCATTATTATAAATATAGAAGTTCTTGAAATTATAATTGATGGTTTGTTTGGCACGCATAGAATTGGTTTAAAAGTATTACCACAATCCGTTTACGGCTTTTTAATTGGCACTTTCGAGGTTTTAGCCGTACTAGTTTTAATAACGGTTATTGTTTTCTGGATGCGTAGAAATGTTATAAAATTAGCACGCTTCTGGAAAAGTGAAATGACACGTTGGCCTAAAATGGATGGTAATTTAATCCTCTATTTTGAAATTGTATTAATGACCCTGTTCTTGGTTATGAACGCAACAGATTTAGATTTTCAGACCATGAATTCTGGAAATATAATCAGTCAATATATTGCCCCTTGGTTTTCAGGATTATCAGAAGGCACAATACATATTATCGAAAGAGGTGCATGGTGGATTCACATTACAGGCATATTAATATTTTTAAATTACCTATACTTTTCAAAACATTTACACATACTATTAGCCTTTCCAAACACCTATTTTGGGAATTTAAAACCCCAAGGGCAGTTTAATAATTTGGAATCAGTAACCAAAGAAGTTAAAATGATGATGGATCCAAATAGCGATCCATTTGCAGCACCAGCAGAAGGCGCTGAAGATGAAGTTCCTGCTAAGTTTGGAGCCAGCGATGTACAAGATTTAAATTGGGTTCAACTTTTAAACGCCTATACCTGTACAGAATGTGGTCGATGTACTAGCGAATGTCCAGCAAACCAAACCGGTAAAAAACTTTCGCCACGAAAAATAATGATGGATACCCGCGACCGTTTAGAGGAAGTTGGTAAAAATATAGACGCCAATAATGGCGAGTATAAAGACGATGGTAAACAATTGCTAGACAACTATATAACCAAAGAAGAGCTTTGGGCGTGCACTTCATGTAATGCCTGTGTAGAAGCTTGCCCTGTTAGTATAGACCCACTTTCAATCATTATAGAAATGCGCCGTTATTTAGTTATGGAGCAGTCTGCTGCACCAGTAGAATTAAATAATATGATGACCAATATTGAAAACAACGGAGCACCTTGGCCCTATAATCAAATGGACCGTTTAAACTGGAAAAACGAATAAATAAATAATTTGGGCGTTACCCGAAAAGGGTCGGGCTTTCGGCAGTCGCTCTCTTCGAGGAGCTCCAACAATGCCTCAATCCCTAACGCAAAACACAACATAAATTGATCTTCCTGCAAGGTTTTTAAAACCTTAGAGGTCTTAAATATTATAAAAAATGAGCGAATTACTAAAAGTACCAACAATGGCCGAATTTATGGCTCAAGGAAAACAACCCGAAGTTTTATTTTGGGTAGGTTGTGCTGGAAGTTTTGATGATAGAGCAAAAAAAATAACCAAAGCCTTTGTTAAACTATTAAACAAAGCTAATGTGGAATTTGCCGTTTTAGGTACCGAAGAAAGCTGCACAGGCGATCCTGCAAAACGAGCCGGAAATGAATTTCTATTTCAAATGCAAGCTGTAACCAATATAGAGGTGCTAAATGCATACGAAGTAAAAAAAATAGTAACGGCGTGCCCACATTGTTTCAATACCATAAAAAATGAATATCCAGAGTTAGGTGGAAATTATGAGGTTATGCATCATACTTCGTTTTTAAAATCATTACTTGACGAAGGCCGACTAACCATTGAAGGTGGCAAATATAAAGGCAAGCGCATCACATTTCACGACCCTTGTTATTTAGGTCGTGCTAATAATGTTTATGAAGCACCAAGAGAACTAATTCAGAAGTTAGAAGCAGAATTAATCGAAATGAAAAACTGTAAACGTAATGGTTTATGTTGTGGGGCAGGAGGTGCACAAATGTTTAAAGATGCCGAAAAAGGAGATAAAGAAGTTAACATAGAACGTACAGAACAAGCGCTAGATATTAAACCAGAAATTATAGCAGCAGGATGTCCATTCTGTAATACCATGATGACTGATGGTGTAAAAGCTAAAGAAAAAGAAAGTGATGTTCAAGTTATGGATGTTGCAGAATTAATAGCTAATGCCCAAGATTTATAATTTATTATCATTTCTGCAAAGGTAGCAATCTATTATGCAGTTCAAAGTTTGATTAAAAACCATATCATAAAGTTTTAGTGAAAGTTAAAAGAAGCGATAAAAATATTTTAAAAACAGGAGTCATCAGTGGATTATTTTTTGCTATTTGGATGTCTGCTTTTGACTATTTTGACCAAGAACCATTTTCTATATTTAAGTTTTTATTAGGTTTCATATTTTTTGGTGGGGCTATGGCTTACACATTTAGATATCATTACAAATCAAACAATAAAGACTCATAATTTGTTTTTCAAAAATCAAAAATCGTTAATCGTAATTTTTAAATCAATTCATGTTAGTAGACTTTAATACATTACCCGAAGAATCTAGAGTTTGGATACACCAGGCTAATCGTTCGTTTTCAGAAGACGAACTTCAAGAGATTAAATCTAAACTTGATATATTTATTGAAAACTGGACGGCTCATGGTAGCGACTTACAAGCCAGTTATACTATCAAATACAAACGTTTTTTAATCTTAGGATTAAATCAAGATTTGAATAAAGCCACAGGTTGCTCGATAGATGCATCTGTACATTTTATCCAACAACTAGAGAAAGATTACAATGTTGATTTAATGGATAAAATGAATGTATCCTACAAGCAAGGAGAATATGTTGCCTATAAATCACTTTCCGATTTTAGAAAAATGGCAAAAGACAAGGCTGTTTCTAAAAATACCATTGTATTCAATAATCTAGTAAATAATATTGCTGAGTTTAATGAAAACTGGGAAGTTCCTGCAAGCGAAAGCTGGCACAGTCGGTTTATAAAATAGATTATTGCTTTTTTTGTCTGCTATGGAATGTCTGATTTTAGATGAATTATTTTTAAGATTTAAGACTGGTTATTTAAATCTGATATTAAAGCAAAGCCCAAATTTATAAATATAAATTTGGGCTTTATTATAGGTTTGTCTATTTTAAGTTATTTGCTCTAAGTATTATTCATCTATTAATAACGGAGCTTTTCCGTCAGTAATAATAACTTTGCTATTTGGAGACTGAGAAAGTTTATTGAAAGCTTCTATACTTCTTAATTTAATAATTTCAGGGGTTAATCCCTCAGCAACTATCATTTGTGCATCGCGCTCTGCTTTTGCTTCAATTATTTTTCTTTCAGCTTCTAATTTTGCTTGTTGAATGATGAATTCCATTCGCATAGCATCTTGCTCAGCTTGTAGTTTTTGCTCTATAGAACTTGCTAGACCTGTTGGCAATTGAATACTTTTCATCAATACGGCTATAAGTTCAATACCATCTGCTTGCTTTTCCAGATTTATTAACATTTTCTCTTTAATTTTTTCTTCTATTTTCGCTCGCATACCAGAATGCATATCCTTAGCATAGAATTGTGCACATACATCAGATGAAGCAGATCTAAATACACTTGTAATTATAGACTCATAGCCTTGACCTAAATTTTCTAGGATAGAAGGAATTTTTTCTTGCTCTAATCGGTACAATATGGATATTTCGGACCTAACACTTAAACCTTCTTTGGTAGGTAAACTTAATAGAAGTTTAATGTTGTTGGTCTGTGTTGATTCCTTTATAACCCGACTCGTAAGAGGATTATATAATATGGTTCCCTGCGTTGAAATATTTTTAGAAAATTTTCCTAAAGTTTGTTTTACACCCGCCTCACCTGGTCTTACAACAGCGCAACTAGTGGTTATTAATAAAAGGCCTACTGAATAGATTAAATTTTTCATAATTTTTTTATTTATTAATTTTTGAGTTTTGGTTACTATTCCAATTAATCTGTAAACTGTTTAATTTAAATTTCATAGTACCAAAAATCATTTCTTTTTCACTGGTAAAATTAATTCATTTACCTTATATGTTTTTATTTATATTTATAATGAATTGTATAAATATTTTTTATGAATCAAATAAAAGTTTCAGATAAATTTACATTGTATTCTTTATACAGATATTATATTCAAACTGCTGCTGATTATTTTACACCGTTATGAACAGAACCTTTCTACAAACAAATTCAATACTAGTCAATATAGTTTTGGTGTAAGTTATACCGTTATATTCACCAAATGACATTTATGGAAGTTGGTTTGAAAAATATCAATTTAAAATACAATTGCTATAGCTGAAATACAGATGTAAGTGCCAATAAAATCTGAGCAGGTTTTAAATTTGTAATGGATTAAAACTGTTCACAAACTTCTTTATAAATCTATCTTAAAGTCTTTTTATCTTCTTATTAAAAGTATTAATTTGGCATGATTATTAGTATTTAATGTTATAACTAGTAATTCCCCTTAATTAATCTTTTATGCGTCAAATCTATATTACACTAATTATTTTATTATTTGTATTACCTATAGTCGGTCAATCCGCAAAAAATCCATTATTAACACAAGATTCTGAAGCTCAAAAAAAATGGGTAGATAGTATATATACTTCAATGTCTTTAGCTGAAAAAGTGGGGCAGTTATATATGATACAAGTCATGTCTAATCAAGATCAAGCTACTAAAAATACGGTTGTAAAAATTATAAAAGATCATCACATAGGTGGTATTATATATTCTAATGGAGGACCTTTAATACAAGCCAAGTTAAATAATGAGCTACAATCATTTTCTAGATTGCCCTTGCTTATTGGGATGGATGCAGAATGGGGACTAAGTATGCGTTTAGAGGGTACCTACGCATTTCCTTGGAATATGACACTTGGAGCTATTAAAGACAATACATTAGTTGAGCAAACAGGAAGGCACATAGGAGAGCATTGTAAGCGATTGGGGGTGCATTTTAATTTTGCACCAGTAGTAGATATCAATACAAATCCAAAAAACCCAATAATAGGGAATAGGTCTTTTGGGGAAGACAGAGATAATGTTACTGAAAAAGCTTTAGCATTTATGAAAGGCATGCAAGACGCTGGTGTTTTAGCTAACGCTAAACATTTTCCAGGTCATGGCGATACAGATCAAGATTCGCATAAAACCTTACCAACAATAAGTTTTAATGAAAAACGTATTGATTCAGTAGAATTATATCCCTATAAAAAACTGATTACAGAAGGACTTTCCAGTGTTATGGTAGCCCATTTAAATGTACCCAGTTTAGAAGCTCGTGAGGGCTATCCCTCATCATTATCAAAACATATTGTTACTGATATTTTAAAAGAACGATTAGGGTTTAAAGGACTTATTTTTACAGACGCATTAACCATGAAAGGAGTAGCAGATTTTAGCGAAACTGGTGCGATTGATTTGGCCGCATTTAAAGCAGGGAATGATGTTATGCTGATGTCTGAAGATGTTGGAAAAGGCGTTGCAAAAATTATTGCGGCTTATAATAGTGGTGCAATTACCGAAGCGCGATTAGCACATTCCGTTAAAAAAATTCTTCAAGCAAAATATAAAGTTGGATTAAATAACTATGAACCGATTGGGCTTTATAATTTATCAAAGGATTTAAATAGATTAAAAGATGATGTGTTATATGAGGAATTACTTGAAAATGCTATAACGATTGTAAAAAACGAAAAAGAGGTATTACCGCTAAGACGGTTAGAAACTAAAAGTATTGCTTATGTAAAGTTAGGAGATGATTCAGGTTCTGCATTTCTTGATGAATTAAAAAAATATGCTAAAGTCCATCTAATAGCATCAGATAACCTGTTTACATTAATGAGTAAGCTTAAATCTTACAATACCGTTGTTATTGGTTTTCATCGTTCAAATGACGACCCTTGGGAGGGTTATAAATTCACTAATAAAGAGTTAGTATGGCTAGATGAAATTGCACAATCACATACGGTTATTTTAGATGCTTTTGTAAAACCTTATGCACTGTCAAGTTTAAAATCTATAGATAATATTGAGAGTATAGTGGTTAGCTATCAAAACAGTGAAATTGCTCAACGTAAATCTGCCCAACTTATTTTTGGAGCCATTCCCTCAAAAGGAAGTTTGCCTGTTTCCGTAGGAACTTATTTTAAAGTTGGTGATGGGATTCAAAACAATGAACTCAAACGTTTAGGATATACCATACCAGAGCGTGTTGGGATGAGTTCCGAAAAACTGAAAAAATTAGATTCAGTAGCGCAGTATGCTGTTGATGGAAAGATGACACCAGGTATACAGTTATTAGTGGCTAGAAAAGGAAAAGTCATTTATAATAAGAATTTTGGGAAGCACACCTACAAAGGAAAGGAAAAAGTCGGTTTTGATCATATTTACGATGTCGCATCATTAACTAAGATTTTATCAACACTACCACTATTAATGGAACTTGAAGAACAAGGTATCGTATCTTTAAACACAAAATTATCAACCATTTTACCAGAGTATAAAAGTTCAAATAAATCACATATTACTCTAAAAAGTATGTTGTCTCATTATGCCCGTTTAAGACCATGGGAACCGTTTTATTATCATACTTTAGATACTATAACAAAACGACCAAGTAGAAAATATTATAGATATGAAAGAAGTGATAAATTTAATATTGAAGTGTCAGGAAATTTATTTTTAAGATCTGATTATCAAGATTCTATACCAGAAATTATACGGAATTCCGAGTTGCTAGAACGTCAGAGATACCGCTACAGCGATTTCCCTTATTACATTTTAAAGAAATTTATTGAACAACATTACGACAGAACTCTTGACGAATTGGCACAATCCCATTTTTATGAATCGCTAGGTGCAAATTATACCTTGTATAATCCATACTATAAAATAAGTAGTAAAAAGATAGTTCCAACTGAGATTGATGATTATTATCGCTACCAAAAAGTACACGGTTATGTGCACGACATGGGAGCCGCCATGCAAAATGGAGTAGGTGGTCATGCTGGTGTTTTTAGTAACGCAAACGATGTGGCAAAAATTATGCAGATGTACTTGCAAAAAGGCTTTTATGGTGGTAAAAGGTATTTAAAAGCTGAAACTGTTGATAAGTTTAACACCTGTTATTACTGTGATGATAATAACCGAAGAGGTATAGGCTTTGATAAACCGCAATTAGATGAGGAAGGACCAACATGTGGTTGTATATCGATGACAAGTTTTGGGCATTCTGGTTTTACAGGAACGTATGCATGGGCAGATCCTGAAGAAGATATTGTTTATGTATTTTTAGCTAATAGAACCTATCCGCATGCGGGAAAAAATTTATTGTTAAGAGAAAATATTAGAACAGAAATACAACGCTTAATTTACGAAGCGATAGAAGAATAAAAAAGATAGTAGATAAGAGATAAGGGAGGAGAGAAAAGAGATTATTTAAAAATAGAACTTGATATAACAAGTCTTTTTTCTTGTTTCTATTTTCTTTACTCTGAAAATTTAGAATATATTTTATGAAGATAGGTATTGTTTGTTATCCAACTTTTGGAGGTAGTGGTGTGGTAGCTACAGAATTAGGTTTAGAATTGTCTAAACGCGGGCATGAAATACATTTTATTACATACAATCAGCCAGTGCGGTTAGAGTTAATAAGTAATAATGTGCACTACCACGAGGTAAACGTGCCAGAATACCCCTTGTTTCATTATCAACCTTATGAATTGGCGTTATCTAGTAAGTTGGTAGATATGGTTAAGTTACATGGTATAGAGATCTTACATGTACATTACGCCATTCCGCATGCTTATGCAGGTTATATGGCAAAAAAAATGTTGCAAGAAGAAGGTATTTATCTACCTATTGTAACTACTTTACATGGCACAGATATAACCCTTGTTGGTAGCCATCCATTTTATAAACCTGCAGTAACCTTTAGTATTAATAAATCGGATGCGGTAACAACTGTATCTCAAAGCTTGAAAGACGAAACCTTGCGTTTATTCGATATTAAAAATGATATCAGTGTCGTTCCAAACTTTATAGATTTAGAAAAATATAATCATGAATTTACCGATTGCCAACGTGCAATGATGGCAAATGATGATGAGAAAATAATCACGCACATTAGTAATTTAAGACCTGTAAAGCGCGTTCAAGATGTTATTAGTGTATTCTATAACATTCAAAAAGAAATACCTTCAAAATTAATGTTTATAGGTGAAGGTCCTGAAAAAGAAAAAGTAGAATTACGTTGTCAAGAATTAGGCATTTTAAATAAGGTTGTTTTCTTTGGAAGAAGTAATGAAATTGATAAAATATTATGTTTTAGTGATTTGTTTTTACTGCCATCTCAAACGGAAAGCTTTGGTTTAGCAGCTCTGGAAGCTATGGCCTCAGGCGTTCCTGTTATTTCAAGTAATACAGGGGGTTTACCAGAAGTTAATATTCATGGTAAATCGGGATTTTTAAGTAACGTTGGCGATGTAGACCATATGACTAAAAATGCTTTACATATTTTAAGCGACGAAACGCGTTTAAAAACTTTTAAAAACAATGCCCGAAACGAAGCTTTAAAATTTGATATACATGCTATTGTTCCAAAATATGAAGCTATTTATGAAGATACTTTAGCTAAGTGTTTGGTGTTGTAGTTTTTTTTGGAAATGTTCGTTTATGCAAAGATAAGTTTCCGTTTCAATGAAATTTATAGATTGTTAAACGAAGTTGTATTTTTTTCTGACAAAGTCAAATATTGAAAACAAAAAAAACACCAATAAAGGTGCTTTAAATTTTTATGTTTCAAGATATTTAGAACTGATAACGAATACTTAAAGCAATATCAAAATCTAAATCATTGTTGTTGTAAAGATCATCACCAAAACCAATTTCTGGTCTAAAATCTAATGATAAAAGTAATGGGATATCAAAACTGTATTCAATACCTACATCTCCAGCAACAAAAATAAACGTATCGGTAACATCCTTTCCACCTTGCGAATTGTTAAAACTAAAAGAGCCAATACCGCCACCAGCACCAGCATACCAGTTAAAATCACCTTCTAAATTCCAAACCCATTGATATAATCCAGCAAGTTTAAAGCCATCGTAATTACTTCCGTTTCTCCATCCTAAATCTAATTCTAAACGGTTGTTGTCGCCCAAGGCGCGTTGATAAGATATTTCGGCACCAAGGCCATCACTATCTCCTAGCCTTAAACCAATCGCATTTTCCGAAATATCCTGGGCATTTGATGTAAATGCAAAAACGAATACTGCAACTGATAATAAAAATAATTTTTTCATAAATAAAGTTTTTAGTTTGATGTTTTTATATACGTCCTTTCCTGTAAAAAAGACCATTTTTAAATATTCATTACCTTTTGCAAAAATAACGCCAAAAATGTATTTATATTTAACTTCTTAATAGTTTTATAAACTTATTTGTTACTAGATGGTGTTAAGTCCAAATTTAAAGGAGTTAAGGGGAAAATTAGAAGGTGAATTATATTTCGATGATTTAATAAAATCTATATATGCCACAGACGCTTCAGTTTATAGAAAACTGCCGTTGGCAGTGTCATACCCAAAAAATACAGAAGATTTAAAGCAACTCATCAACTTTGCAAGAGCCAATAAAACATCTTTAATTCCAAGAACAGCAGGGACCTCATTAGCTGGACAATGTGTTGGAGATGGTATTTTGGTTGATGTTTCAAAATATTTCACAAAAATTATTGAGTTAAATGAAAAAGCACAAACCGTTACTGTGCAACCCGGTGTTGTTAGAGATGCATTAAATAATTATTTAAAACCTTTTGGGTTGTTTTTTGGACCTAACACATCAACATCAAACCGATGTATGATAGGAGGCATGGTTGGTAATAACTCCTCTGGAACAACATCGATTCAATATGGCGTAACAAGAAACAAGGTTTTAGAATTAGATGTTGTTTTGAGTGATGGAAGTCAAGTCACTTTTGGAGAAATTACTAAAAATGAATTTCATGATAAATTAAAAGAAGATACATTAGAAGGACGTATTTATAAAACGATTTATGAGGAACTAAAATCTGAATCTGTTCAAAAACAAATTATTGAACATTTTCCAAAGCCAGAAATACATAGAAGAAACACAGGGTATGCGATTGATGAATTAATTGCTAACGACGTATTTACAGGAGTAAAAGAAAATTTTAATATGTGTAAGTTGCTTTCAGGAAGTGAAGGAACTTTGGCATTTACAACACAAATTACTTTAGAGTTGGATAAGTTGCCACCGCAAGAATCTATTATGGTAGCAGCGCATTTTGAGAGTATTGAAAATTGCATGAAAGCCGTAGAGCCATTGATGCAACACAATTTGTACACCTGCGAAATGATGGATAAAACCATTTTAGATTGTACAAAACATAATAAAACGCAACAAGAAAACAGACAATTTATAGTAGGCGACCCGAAAGCTATTTTGATGTGTGAAGTTAAAGCAGACTCTCTAGATGACGTTAATTTATTAGCCGAAAATCTTTTAAAAACGATTAAAACATCGGGTTTAAGTTATGCATTTCCAAAACTTGTTGGTAATACTATTAATAAAGCCTTAGAATTACGTAGTGCAGGTTTAGGTCTTTTAGGAAATATTATTGGTGATAAAAAAGGTGTAGCCTGCATAGAAGATACTGCTGTGGCTTTACCAGATTTAGCAAACTATATTTCTGAGTTTACTCAGCTTATGAAAAATTATAAGCAAGATGCTATCTATTATGCACATGCTGGAGCTGGAGAAATTCATTTACGTCCCATTTTAAATTTAAAGAACGGGGAAGATGTTGATTTATTTAGAAAAATAACTACAGATGTTGCACATTTAGTAAAATCATATAAGGGTTCTATGAGTGGTGAACATGGTGATGGTTTGGTACGCTCTGAATTTATTCCATTAATGATTGGCGATGAAAATTATCAGATATTAAAAAAAATTAAAGCGACTTTTGATACGGATAATATATTTAATCCGGGAAAAATAGTTGATGCTTTACCTATGGATAAGGGGTTACGGTATAAAATGGACAGAGCAGAACCTCAAATAGAAACGTTTTTAGATTTTTCTAAATCACAAGGTATTTTAAGAGAAGCTGAAAAATGCAATGGTTCTGGGGATTGCAGAAAACTGCCTGAATTTGGTGGTACTATGTGTCCAAGTTACCGCGCCACTAGAAACGAAAAAGATACCACGCGAGCTAGAGCAAATGCGTTACGGGAATTTTTAACCAACTCAGAGAAGTCAAATAAGTTTAATCACGCAGCATTAAAGGACGTTTTCGATTTATGTTTAAGCTGTAAAGCTTGTGCTAGTGAATGCCCAAGTAGTGTGGATGTGGCAAGTTTAAAAGCAGAATTTCAGTATCAATATCAAAAAGAAAACGGGGTGTCTTTACGAACCAAATTATTTGCTTATAACAACAAATTCAATCAGATTGGAAGTAAGGTGCCTAGACTTATAAATTTTGTGTTTTCGAACGGATTTACATCTGCATTATTGAAAAAATCATTCGGAATTGCAAAAGAAAGAAGCTTGCCATTAATATCAAATAAAAGTTTGTATAAGCAATTTCAATCATTTGATAATAAATTAGTTAACAATAAAATAAATAAAACTGTTTATTTGTTTAATGATGAATTTACAAACCATTTAGACACGTCCATAGGGCTTGATGCTATTCAACTTTTAAACGCATTAAATTATGATGTTAAGTTGATTGATAATGCCGAATCTGGTCGTTCATTTTTGTCAAAAGGATTACTTAAACAAGCCAAAGATTCAGCGAATAAAAATACATCCATTTTTAAAGATAAAATTTCAGAAGATACGCCATTAATAGGACTTGAACCATCTGCGATTTTAACATTTAAAGACGAGTATTTAAAATTAGCAGACGATAAAATTTCCGCGGAAGCGATATCAAAACACACCTTTTTAATAGAAGAATTTATTAAACAAGAAATAGAATTAGGACACATAAAACCAGAGCAATTCACTTTAGAAGCTAAAACTATTAAGTTTCATGGGCATTGTCATCAAAAGGCTATGAGTAACCAACTATCAAGTTTTGCGGTTTTAAATTTGCCGAAAAATTATAAGGTAACGATTATACCAAGTGGCTGTTGCGGAATGGCAGGCAGTTTTGGTTATGAAAAAGAACATTATGAGGTGAGTATGCAAATAGGGGAACAAACTTTATTTCCGGCTATTAGAAAGGCTTCAAACGATATATTAATTGCTGCAAACGGAACAAGTTGCAGGCATCAAATAAAGGATGGCACACAACGTATTGCAAAACATCCAGTTACTATTTTAAAAGATGCGCTTGTTTAGTTTTAAGATTTAGCTTTTTTCTTTTTCTTACTTTGTTTTACAATAGTAATTGCTGCAATAAGGTCTTTTATTTTTTGATCTTCATCTTCTTTGTCAATAACAACAAAAGGTCTCAGTTTATCTTCATTAAAATTATAGATTTTCCAACGTTTAAATTGATATTCAAGAGCGGTAAAATTCTCAACCCAATCACCAGAATTTAAATAGGTAGTAGCGCCGTTTTTATTCTCGAAATATTCCATTTTTGGTTGATGTATATGTCCGCATATCACATAATCATATTCGTTCTCAATAGCAAGTTCAGAAATTACCTTTTCAAAATCGTTTATATATTTTACAGCACCTTTTACACCATTTTTAACTTTTTTAGAAATCGAATAACGCTCCTTACCTCGTTTTTCTAAATACCAATTTACCATTTTATTAAGTAAGGTTAGTAAATTGTAACCGTAACCACCAAGTTTTGCTAACCATTTTGCATTCTGAATCGATATATCAAAAACATCACCATGAAAAAACCATGCTTTTTTTCCATCTAATTCTAAAACAGCTTTGTCAACAATGGATATGTTGCCAATGGTAGTGTTGCTAAATTTTCTAAGCATTTCATCATGATTTCCTGTAATATAAATAACTTCAACACCGTTTGATGCCATGGTCATTATTTTTTTTATAACCTTAAGGTGTGGTCTAGGGAAGTAACGTTTACTAAATTGCCAGATATCAATAATATCACCATTTAGTACAAGTTTTTTTGGATCAATACTGTTTAAATAGGTTAACAAATATTTAGCTTGACAGCCATAAGTACCTAAATGCACATCAGAAATAACCGAAATTTCTATTTTTCTTTTTATTTTCAATTTAGCCTGTTTTAGTTACTTGCAAATAACACATTTTAGTATTATCAAATCATTATCGCATAATTATCTATATATCAGTTTATTGTTAATAAAATGTTACGTGTTTTCTTATAGTATTTATAAAAGCTAAATACGATTTCATTTTCGTATTTATAAGAATAGATTTAACTTAGCCGAAAATTGTAATTATGGCTGGAAATTCCTTCGGAAAACTATTCAATCTAACAACTTATGGAGAATCTCACGGACCTGCTTTAGGCGGCGTAATTGATGGTTGTCCTTCTGGAATTAAATTAGATTTAGATGACATTCAAAACGAATTAAATCGAAGAAAACCAGGGCAATCCGCTATTGTTACACAACGTAAAGAACCAGATACCGTAAAATTTCATTCAGGGATATTTGAAGGGGTAACCACAGGAACTTCCATAGGTTTTGTTATCGAAAACACCAATCAAAAATCTCATGATTACTCGCACATAAAAGATAGTTACAGACCTAGTCATGCTGATTATACGTATGATAAAAAATATGGCGTACGTGATTATCGTGGTGGCGGTCGAAGTTCTGCCCGCGAAACCGCATGTCGTGTTGTAGCTGGAGCCATAGCAAAACAAATGCTAAAAGATATTGAAATTACAGCTTACGTTTCAGGTGTTGGAACCATGAAATTAGACACCCCATATAACGAGATAGACCTTACAAAAGTAGAATCCAATATCGTACGTTGTCCAGATCAAGACATGGCAGCAAAAATGGAAACTTACATAAAGCAAGTACGCGGAAAGGGGGATACCGTTGGTGGTATTGTAAGTTGTATTATCAAGAATGTCCCTGTAGGTTTAGGCGAGCCTGTGTTCGATAAATTACATGCGGAATTAGGAAAAGCCATGTTATCCATAAACGCTGTAAAAGGCTTTGAGTATGGTAGCGGTTTCCACGGAAGTACCATGTACGGAAGCGACCATAATGACTCGTTTAATAATGATGGTACAACAAAAACCAATTTTTCTGGCGGTATCCAAGGTGGAATTAGTAACGGCATGGATATCTATTTTAGCGTCGCTTTTAAACCTGTAGCAACGCTTATTCAGAAGTACGAAACTATCGATAAAGCTGGAAACACAGTAGAAATGCAAGGAAAAGGACGTCACGACCCATGTGTGGTACCTCGTGCAGTGCCTATTGTAGAAGCTATGGCAGCATTGGTTTTAGCCGACTTTCATTTAATAAATAAACTCTATAATTAGTTTTTTTTGAAGCTATTTCCCGCTTTTCACTGTATCTTTCTTGTGCTGAACTTGTTTCAATATCTCATCACGCTTAGTTTTTAAATCTAATTCACAACTAACTTTAACTTTGTTCTAAAGCTCAAAATAAGGATGCCGTTTCAATCGGGGTTAAACCACCAAGAAGGGTAAGTGATTTATTTCGAGTCTAATTATTTTTTTTTTTTTGGAAATTGGAGCTTTTATTTTTTGAGTTTAAACCTGTGGTTTCTTACCTCGATGTTTCCATCGATTATGTGTCCAAAAATAATACTCAGGAGCTTCCAGGATTTGTTCCTCAACTCGCTTTAAATAAAGATCAGTTAGTTCAAAATCAGCAGATGCCTTAGCGTTTCTTACAATGTCAGTAAAGGTTGCTTCATAATATCCGCGTTTTACTTTTTTAACTTTTAAAAAAAGAGTAACCATATCCAGTCGCTTTGCAAGTAATTCAGCACCTACATGAACAGGGACTTCTGTTCCCATAAAACCTTGCCAATGTGTAGCTTTATGGAGTTTTGGAGATTGATCGAAAACAAAACCATTAAGCGTTAATTTGTTGTCTCTTTTAGCTTTTATAAGTATCGGAAAAGTCTCTTTAGTAGTGATTAAATAACTGTTATATTTTGCTCGAATACGCTTAACAAGAGCATCAAAATATTTATTACTAAGTCTTTTGTAAACCGCATAACCTTTGTGTTTTACATGAGTTTGTAATATAAAAACCCATTCCCAACTCGCATAATGTCCCATAAATAAAACAATACTTCTGTTTTCTTTTTCAAGCTTGGTTATTTCTTCAACATTAGTAAACACATAGCGTTTTTGCATTTCAGCTTCAGAAATAGTAATGGATTTTATGGCTTCAAATATCATGTCACATAAATGATGATAAAATCGCTTTCTAATTTTGAGAATCTCTTTTTCTGTACTACTAGGAAGTGCTAACCTTAAATTATTTAAAACTACTTTTTTTCTATAACCGATTATGTAGTAAAGCAATATATAAAAGCAATCAGATAATATATACAGTAATCTAAAAGGTAATATTGATATTATCCATAAAAGTGGATAAACTAGAATATAAACTAGAAATTGCATGAATTAGTTTTAGATTTGTAATGCAAATATATACTATACCAATTACAAACAATAATTAGTATTTATTTAAGTTTAAACACGAATATCACATGAGTAAATTAGATTTAGTAACCATTATAATAATCGCAGCAAACGTGATTATTTCTTATAAAGGTTTTGGCGATTATAGTTTTTTTGATAAATACAAATTTCAAGTTGGTAGTGTACAACGCGGAGAGAAAATAAGACTATTTAGTTGTGGTTTTTTACACGCTGATACGCAACATCTTTTGTTTAATATGTTATCTCTTTACTTTTTTGCAGATGTTGTAATTAGGCTTTTGAGTCCTTTGGAATTCATAATAGTTTATTTTGGAAGCCTTTTATTAGGTAGTTTATTATCGCTTTATTTTCATAAAAACGAATATCATTATAGTGCTGTTGGAGCCAGTGGAGCCGTAAGTGGTATTATTTATTCAGCAATTTTATTACAGCCAGGAATGAATCTATATTTATTTTTTATTCCCATACCAATTCCTGCATATATCTTTGGTATTGGCTATTTATTGTATTCTATTTACGGTATGAAAAATAGGGTAGGTAATATTGGTCATGATGCGCATTTTGGTGGAGCTATTGGAGGGTATTTAATTACTTTAATATTATCTCCTTGGTTGTTTGAAACCAATTTATTGATGATTGTTTTATTGGCTATTCCTATTCTTTTATTGTTTGCTTTGAAGAAAATGGGAAAGGTGTAAATCTTAATACATTATTTTTTGAATCTCGAATCATAAATATGGCATAGCTATTGAATTCATAATGATGTTGTATATAAGTATTTGATTTCAAAATACTCATTTTCAACAAGTTACTATGTTTAATATTAAATTAAAAAAATGATCAATTTTGTTTTAATGACAGATTGACCTAAATATATTTATGAAGAAATCTAAATTTACTACCCTTGACAGTTTGTCACTTCAGGAATTTGATGAAAACTCAGAATTAATTCCGTTAATGACACCAGAGGACGAAGAAGCGATAAATAATGAAGAATTGCCAGAAACATTACCAATCTTATCATTAAGAAATACGGTATTGTTTCCAGGTGTTGTAATACCTATTACAGCAGGTAGAGATGCCTCAATTAAGCTAATAAATGATGCTAACAAAGGCGGAAAAGTTATTGGTGTAGTGGCTCAAAAAGACGAAGCTGTTGAAAAACCATCAGCTAAAGATATTCATGAAACTGGTACAGTTGCTAGAATTTTACGTGTTTTAAAAATGCCAGATGGTAATGTTACAGTAATCATTCAGGGAAAAAAACGTTTCAGAGTAGCAGAAGTACTTACCGAAGTACCTTACATGAATGCTACCATAAGAGACATTCCGGAGGCAAAACCAGCCCAAAAGAATAAGGAGTTTTCAGCTATTATTGATTCTATAAAAGATTTAGCTTTAGAAATTATTAAGGAAAGTCCTAATATTCCAAGTGAGGCTTCTTTCGCAATAAAGAATATTGAAAGTAACTCGTTTTTAGTCAACTTCGTGTCATCAAACATGAACCTTTCAGTAGACGAAAAACAAGAACTTCTAGAAATTAACGATCTTAAAAAACGTGCTTTAGCAACCCTAAAGTATATGAATGTTGAGTTTCAGAAATTAGAACTTAAGAATGATATTCAGTCTAGAGTTCAGATGGATATGAGCCAACAGCAGCGGGAGTACTTCTTACATCAGCAAATGAAAACCATTCAAGAAGAATTGGGTGGCGTGAGTCATGATGAGGAAATTGATGAGATGAAAGCTAAGGCTAGTGAAAAACTTTGGGACGAAGATGTTGCTAAGCATTTTGAAAAGGAAATTGCCAAAATGCAACGCATGAATCCGCAAGTGGCAGAATATTCTATTCAAAGAAATTATTTAGAATTGTTTTTAGATTTACCATGGAATGCGTTTAGTGAAGATAAATTCGACCTTAAGCATGCCATGAAAATTCTAGACCGTGATCATTTTGGTCTAGAAGATGTAAAACGAAGAATTATAGAATATTTAGCCGTTTTAAAATTGCGTAATGACATGAAGTCTCCTATTTTATGTCTGTATGGACCTCCAGGAGTTGGAAAAACATCATTAGGGAAATCTATTGCAGAAGCTTTAGGGAGAGAATATGTTCGTATTTCACTAGGTGGTTTAAGAGACGAGGCTGAAATTCGTGGGCACCGAAAAACGTATATTGGTGCCATGCCAGGGCGTATTATTCAAAGTTTGAAAAAAGCAGGAACATCAAACCCTGTTTTTGTTTTAGATGAAATTGATAAGCTTTCTAATTCGCATCAAGGTGACCCGTCTTCTGCCATGTTGGAAGTACTCGACCCCGAGCAAAACAGTGCGTTTTATGATAATTTTTTAGAAATGGGGTATGATCTTTCTAAAGTCATGTTTATTGCAACGTCTAATAGTTTGTCAACCATTCAGCCTGCTTTACTTGATAGAATGGAAATTATTAATGTAACAGGATACACTATTGAAGAAAAGGTAGAAATTGCAAAACGTCATTTATTACCAAAGCAATTAAAAGAACATGGTTTAACAGATAAACATTTAAAAATAGGAAAACCGCAATTAGAAAAAATTGTTGAAGGTTATACGCGTGAGTCTGGAGTAAGAGGTTTAGAAAAACAAGTAGCAAAAATGGTGCGTTATGCAGCTAAAAATATTGCTATGGAAGAGGATTACAATATTAAAGTATCAAACGAAGATATTATTGAAGTCTTAGGAGGCCCTAAATTAGAACGTGATAAATATGAAAATAATAATGTAGCTGGTGTTGTAACAGGTTTAGCGTGGACACGCGTTGGCGGTGATATTCTTTTTATAGAATCTATTCTTTCAAAAGGGAAAGGCGCTATGACTATTACGGGTAATCTCGGAAAAGTCATGAAGGAGTCTGCTACAATTGCTATGGAATACATTAAATCCAATGCTGATGAATTTGGAATTGATGCTACAATTTTCGATAAGTACAATGTCCATATTCATGTTCCAGAAGGTGCAACTCCAAAAGATGGACCAAGTGCTGGCGTTACCATGTTAACATCATTAGTATCCCTTTTTACGCAAAAGAAAGTTAAGAAAAGTTTAGCGATGACTGGAGAAATTACGCTTCGTGGTAAAGTGTTGCCAGTTGGAGGAATTAAAGAAAAGATATTAGCAGCAAAACGTGCAAGAATTAAAGAAATTTTGTTGTGTGAAGAAAATCGAAGAGATATTGAAGACATTAAACCCGAGTATTTAAAAGGTTTAACATTTCACTATGTAACAGATATGAGTGATGTTATTAAGTTGGCAATTACAAATCAGAAAGTAAAAAACGCAAAAAAAATATAATTGATATTAAGCACAAATCTCTAAAACTCATAAAGTTTTCTTGATTTATGTTTTTGCAAAAAAAATAATTTTAATATAAACCTCAAGACACTTTGTCTTGAGGAATTTTTTTTGATTAAAATAAAAGTTACATGATATCGTTTAAAGATAGATTTACTTACTTTGTGTCGTAAATATGTTAAGAAAAATTATCACTTTTTTTTGTTTAACCATAACTTCTCTCTCATTAGCTCAAGTAGGAGGAGAAACTACATACCGATTTCTTAATTTGATGTCATCACCTCGTCAAGCAGCTTTAGGTGGTAAGGTCTTAACTAATGTAGATTACGATGTTACGCAAGCTATATTTAATCCAGCTACTATAAATGTAGAAATGGATAATCAATTAGCTTTAAATTACACAAGCTATTTGGGTGGTATTAGTTTTGGTACTGCGGCTTATGCTTATACTATAGATAGACGAACTCAAACGTTTCATGCTGGTATTACCTATGTTAATTATGGCTCTTTTGATGGTTATGATGAGGCAGGGAATTCAACAGGTTCTTTTACTGGAAATGAGACAGCACTTTCATTTGGATATGCTACACAAATAGATTACTCTGATTTTTATTTTGGAGGAAATATAAAACTCATAACTTCCAAATTAGAACAATATAATTCGATTGGAGCAGCAGTCGATTTAGGGATTATTTACATTAATGAAGATTTAGATTTTAACGCAGCTTTGGTAGTTAGAAACTTAGGATCACAAATAACTACATATGCAGATCTTAACGAGCGCATCCCTTTTGAAGTCGCTTTTGGAATGTCACAGCGTTTAGAAAATGTACCCATTCGTTGGCATGTAACCCTAGAAAATTTACAGGAATGGCCAATTTCTAGACCAAATCCTGCGCGTGCAATCAGTGATTTATCAGGCAACCAATCTTCAGAAAAAGTAGGCTTTATAGGGCAAGTTATTAGACATACCATTGTTGGAGCTGAATTATTTCCCGACGGAGGTTTTAATATTCGTTTAGGGTATAATTTTAGAAGAGGCGAAGAGTTACGAATCATAGATCAACGTAATTTTTCAGGATTATCTGCGGGTATTTCTATAAAAATGAACAAAATGCGCTTTAGTTATACACATGCTAAATTTACTAGTGCGGCTAATGCAAACTTCTTCGGGTTGCAAATAGATTTACAGTAAGTAAGAGTTCTAATTGTGCTAAATTTTTCAAGTCTTTTAAAGGTTATTTTTTGTTTGTTTAAAATCAAATATATTTATTGATAAACTATAAGTTATATTTTTTCACTTTAGGCATTTTAATTACTTTAGACACTTAAATTTTTAAATATCAACATGAATAAAATAACCATTGCTATAGATGGATTTTCATCAACAGGAAAGAGTACCGTTGCTAAACAACTAGCTAGAGCATTAGGATATGTTTATGTTGATACAGGTGCCATGTATAGAGCGGTTACATTTTACGCAATGCAAAATGGACTTATAAATAAAGATGATTTTAATTCTGAAGCTTTAATTTACCAATTACCTAAAATTAATATCACTTTTAAGTTTAATGAAGCCTTAGGTTTTGCAGAAGTTTATTTAAACGATGTAAATATTGAAAACAAAGTTCGAACACTAGAAGTTTCAAGTTTTGTTAGTAAAGTTGCGGCAGTATCTCAAGTTCGTCAAAAATTAGTAGAACAACAGCAAAAAATGTGTCAAGATAAAGGTGTGGTTATGGATGGTAGAGATATTGGCACTGTTGTATTTCCTGATGCCGAATTGAAATTATTTATGACAGCATCTGCTAAAACTAGAGCAGAACGTCGTTTTCTAGAACTTATAGAACGTGGTGACAAGGTGGATTATGAGGATGTTCTAAAAAATGTTGAAGAACGTGATTTTTTAGATTCAAATAGAGCAGATTCCCCTTTATTAAAAGCCAAAGACGCTATTGAAATTGATAATTCGCATATGACTCTAGATGAGCAATTCAATAAAATTCTGCAATTAGCGAAAATGACTATTGAGGATTGTGAGTAATTTTTACTCATTGCGAACGGAGTTTGGCAATCTGTTTAATTTTAGTTCTAAATAATAAGATTGTAGGCTTCCCTTAATTAGAACTGCTTAAATTTCTAATATTATCAAATTTATTATTTTTAATTCTAATGGAGCTAGCTCCATTAGAATTAATTTCTGCATATTTTACTGGAGGTATTTTTCCTAATGCATCATGAGGTCTAAAATGATTATAATCATCCATCCATATTTGTGTTTGCACTCTAACTTGTTCTATGGTTTCAAAAATATATTTATTTAAAACACCTCTTCTATAGCTTC
>NZ_JAQWOO010000004.1 GCF_029245835.1 Algibacter sp.
AGCACTAAAAAATGGATAATGCCTGTTAGAAATTGGGGAATTATACTCAACCAATTTTTAGCTATATTTGAAAACAGGATTAAACTATAAATAATTTAACCCTGAAATTTTGAACTTACACACTTTTTAGGATAGTGTCTTACGATAAAATATAAAGCGAAACGAAATTTGTATATGATACTTGTCGTTTATCACTTAACTCGCTATTGTTTTAACACAATGTTTTGTTTGCGGGCTTTATCATTGTAAATTTATCGTGTTTTTACATTTAGGATAATTAGTACAACCTAAAAAATCACCATACTTTCCATTTCTTTTTGTCATAAAACCGCTTTTGCAACTTAGGCAAAGTATAGTGTTTTCTAAAATTTCTATATGGTTAAATGTCTGATTACAAATTGGATAATGCGAACAACCTAAAAATTGATTATTTTTAAATGAATTCTGTCTAATTACAAGGTGCCCTGTTTGGCAATATGGACAATTTGTTTTGCTTAGTATTTCGTTATTTGCAGTAAATAAAGTGTCATTTTCTGTTATTAGTTCTTCTGCAAATAAAGAAACATCAGTTGGAATAAGCAGTACCACTTCATTTTTCGTTCTTGTTAGCGCTACATAAAACAATCTTCGTTCTTCAGCAAAACGATATACTTCATTATCACTTAGTAATAAAGACAACATGGGGTCGTCAGTCATTTTGTTAGGGAAACCAAGTAAGTGATTTTTCAGGTTTAATACCATTACATTATCCGCTTCTAATCCTTTCGATTTATGCACCGTTATGTATTTAATGTCGATGTCTTCAAAGCCTTTTATTTCTAGTTTACCACTGCTTTCGTAATACTTTATTTTGCTGTTGGGTGTAAGTTTTATAAATTCATTAATGTCAAAGTTATGACGACCTAAAACCAAAATAGGTTTGTTTCCATTTTTATTTATTAGTGCTTGAATTTCATCTATAAAAATATCATCGGCATTGTCTTGTGAATAATAGACAAGCTTAATTGGGTTTTCGAAAGGTTCTTTTTTAGATTTTGGGTTTTTAGGTATTTGTTTGGTGTTTTTTTGAATGTACTTTGATGTTATATCAATTAGCGATTGTGAGTTACGGTAGGTTTGCTCAATAAATAACTGCTCGTATTTGCCAACATATTTTTCAAAATTGCTAAATAAAGAAATGTCGCTACCCGCAAAACGATAAATCGATTGCCAATCATCGCCAACACAAATTAGTCTTGCCCCTGATAATTCCCGAATTTCTTTAATTAGATTAAAGCGAGCGTACGAAATATCTTGATATTCGTCAATGATAATATACTGATATGTGTATTCTGGTTTATTTACTTTTATGAGTTCAGTTGCCTCATTAATCATATCATTAAAATCAATTTCACTTCTTTCTTTCAGTGTATTGTCATATTTTTTTAGGATTGGAAGTGCAAATTTCAAAAAGAGTTCTTGTCTTTCAAGCATAAACTCATTAACTACTTTAAATCTATCTGAAAACAAAGATATGATTGAGTCATAGTTTAGTTGTTTTGACTTGCTAAGGTTGATAAAAGTTTTAATCAGATTTTTAATTTCTTTTCCAAAATTCTTGTCGTCGTCCTTGACTTTTGTGTAGATAGTTTTTACATCTCTAGGTTTAAAAACTACATTTTCATTTTTTAACATTTCGGTTAGATTAATAAGCAAAACGTGGTCTCTGTTGTAGTAGGAATATGTTTCAAAAAGTTTGGTGTTGTAAGTTTTGTGCATTTCTCTCTTTGACTCCATATCTTCAACATATTTCTGCTCATTAAATGGTGTTAGCCATTTTGCTCTATTATTTTCATCAACACCAAAATGTTCTAAATAAATGTCGTAATCTTTTAGATAAAAATCAGGGCGATACATTGCATCGCCAAATGGGTAAGGCTTTTCATATTCATATTCAATACCATTTAGATACAAGAAATTTGCTATAGTAAGTTCTTCAACACTTTTAACTTTTTCACCCTGTACGGTATCAAGCGATGCTTTTGCAACTTTGTTTAGTGGCTCAGATTCGCATTTAGATTTTAAAGTTTGAAAATCAATACCTTTTTCGGTGTCTAATTTCTCGCCAAGTGATTGGTAACTTTCGTGTTCTTCTGGAATATTCATGTAGCACGCAACATAAACGATATATGCTTCTAATGCTTCTGTATCGTTGAATATTTCTTTTTCTAAATATTCTTTGATAACATTGTTTAATGTGTTTTCATTGGTTACGGTAGGACCAGTTAATAGGTGTCTTTTTATAGTGTTGTATCCAAGTTTATGGAAGGTTGTAGCTGTTGTATCAAGTCCGATACTTTTTAGTCGTTCGTTTATTTCGTCGACTGTTTTTCTTGTAAATGATAAAAGTAAAATGTTTTCAGGCTTGACATTTTTATGCTCTGTCAGGTATTTAACTTTACCGATAATAGTTAAGGTTTTACCCGAACCGGCACCTGCAATAATCAAATTTGAATATTCGTCTGTTATCAATGCAGTTCGTTGTTGGTCGTCTAATTTTTTACCTTCAACATCATCAAAATACTGGTTAAGTTTTTCTTTTTGGGTTTGGACATAGTTTTTATTGTAGTCAACTACGTAATTATCAAAATTTTGAAAAATATTATTAAATTTTTTGACGTTACCTTCTTTTTTGTAAAAGCTCGATTTACCTTTAAAGAATAGACCAACAATAGAAAACTTTGTTTTTATCTGGTCGCGTTGTTTCCAAGTTATATAGTCGTCAAACTTTTTTATAGTTTTAAAAAAAGAAACAATTTGCAGTAAATTAGATAGGTAGATAGTCTCCTGATATTTTTTCTTCTCTGTTAATTGTCGATAATAAACTAGAAAACTAATTATTAAAAAAGAAAAGATAATCAGAATCCATATCATAATTTTCAGTTTTTGATTTTCGATTTGTTGTAGATATTTAACTGAAACCCAATGCAAAGATAAGATTCCGTTTCAACGCTGAAACAAGTTCAGCACAGGCAAAACTTATTTATTGTTAAACAAAGTGAAGTTATTGTTTTTTTCTGATAAAGCCAAGTAGTGCTTTAAATTGCGATTACTAAAAATTGAAGACATTATTTCGAATCAAAAACTTCAAAATTGTATTTTTACAAAAACATCAAAAATGAATTCCAGAGCAAATCAACTTAAAGCATTTGATAGATTATTAACCATAATGGATGAGTTGCGTGAGCAATGTCCGTGGGATAAAAAACAAACCATGGAAACCTTACGCCATTTAACCATAGAGGAAACATACGAACTTGGTGATGCCATTCTTGATAAAGATTTAGAAGAAGTTAAAAAAGAGCTTGGAGATGTATTATTACACATTGTATTTTATGCTAAAATAGGAAGTGAAACTAAAGATTTTGATATCGCTGATGTATGCAACAGTATTTGCGAAAAACTAATAAGCAGACATCCTCATATTTACAGCGACGTAAAAGTTGAAAACGAAGAGGATGTAAAACGCAATTGGGAAAACCTAAAACTTAAAGAAGGCAAAACCAGTGTTTTAGAAGGTGTTCCAAAAAGTTTACCCGCGTTAGTAAAAGCGAATAGAATTCAGGAAAAAGTGGCAGGCGTTGGTTTTGATTGGGAAGCACCTAATCAAGTTTGGGAAAAAGTAGAGGAGGAGCTAAGTGAGTTTAAAACCGAAGTCCAATCCGGCAACCAAGATAATATGGAAAGCGAGTTTGGAGATGTGATATTTTCTATGGTAAATTATGCACGTTTTTTAAACATCAACCCAGAAAATGCATTAGAGCGTACTAATAAAAAATTCTCTAGACGCTTTCAATATTTAGAAAGTAAAGCAAAAAGTTTAAACAAACCACTTAAAGATATGACACTTGCCGAAATGGATGTATTTTGGGAGGAAGCAAAGCAATTTCAAAATAAGTAATTAGAAAATCTGTGATTTTCAAATATTAAATTTTGGGAAGAAGCTAAAAGATTGTAATTAACTTAACATAAGAAATTTGCTACTAGAGTTCTGTTTTTATATTTTTGCAATATGGTACAAGGCATTCATGAAAAGAGAAATAATAGAATCTTCAACTTTAACTTTCTAGTTTTTAGAACTCAATCGGATAAATTTATCCCTCCAGCTTTTTAATTTTATTAAGAACCTCAATAATTAAGGTTTTTGTTTTTACATGTCTAATTTTATCAATTCAGACACTTACCCGTAGCGTTTAATTTAACAATTCATTTTATCTGTAATTCAAGCTATAGATAGAATTACAACAACATCCTTTAATGACTATAAAAACATTTGATGCTTTTTCAAGGCTATCATTTATTGATATAAACCGCATTACAAATTTTTTGTTTGAAAACTCAGAAGAGCTTAGAGACACAAAAACGGCTATAAGAAAATCTATTAGGTATGCAGCAAAAGAAATACCTAGTTTAGGTGGTTATGTATTTGTTATAGATTATAAAGACGAAATATTAGGTGCAGCCGTAGTAAACAAAACAGGAATGAATGAATATTTGTCAGAAAACATTTTGGTTTATTTAGCTGTTAAACAGGGTTTTAGAAGAAAAGGAATTGCGAAAAAATTAATAAAACACACAATAAAGTATTGTAAAGGCGATATAGCTATTCACATAAATAAAGATAATCCTGTTATTAAACTATTTGAAAAACAGGGTTTTGAATCTAGAAATATAGAGATGCGATTAGAAAGAAAATAAATTAAATCAACAAAATAATAAGATGAGAATTATACAAATAAAAAGAAAAACCATAATAGAAAAACGTTATAGCGTAAAAATGGGAGAGTTAATTACAAAAGTAACTTATGTTAAAAAATGCCTGTTTGGTTTGCCTATTAAAACACTCCATAAATACCGAGGAACTTACTACGGAGAGGTAAAAGATTGTAATGACTGTAAGCTATTCGTTTAAAATATTTTTAAAAATAAATAATTAACTAAACAATAACAACTAAATGAAAGTACTAGTAATTGGTGCAGGTAACATGGGACTTACTTATGCAGAGGGGATTTCGAAATCTAAACTTTTAAAGAAACGGAATATTATGGTTTTAGATAAGTCTGAAGAAAAGCTTGAAGAAATCAATCAAATATCTCATTTTGATGCTTTTAGGGAATTGGACGATTGTATTCCAAATGCAGATATCATCTTTATTGCTGTAAAACCATACCATGCAGAAGGCGTTTTTAAATCCATAAGAACATTGGTAAAACCACAGCAAATTATTATTTCAATAATGGCCGGTATAACCATAGCTTCTATTAAGGAAATAACAGGTTTAGATAAAGTAGTTCGGGCCATGCCAAATTTACCAGCCCAAATAGGTAAAGGCTTAACATCTTATGTAACCTCACCAGAAGTTTCAAGAATAGAAATGTTAACTATCGAAAGTTTATTGGATACTACAGGTAAATCTATTCGAGTATCTAGTGAGAATTTAATTGATGCTTCAACTGGCATTTCAGGAAGTGGACCCGCTTATGTTTTTTATTTTATGCAAAGTATGATGGAAGCAGCGCTTCAAATGGGGTTTTCTAAAACGGATTCTACTGTTTTGGTAAGTCAAACCTTTACAGGTGCTATTGAGTTATTTAATCAATCTAATTTATCACCTAATTCTTGGATGGATAAAGTAGCTTCTAAGGGAGGTACAACACGTGCTGCGTTAGATTCTATGGAAGACAATAATGTAAATGAACTTATTAAAGAAGCTGCTTTTGCTGCGTTTAGTCGTGCAGTAGAATTGGGTAAAAAACATTAAAAATGTATAAAGAAAAAATAGTTATTAAAGTAGGGACTAACGTTATGACCAACAAAGACAATAGAATTGTTAGACCTGTTTTAAGAGAATTGATAAGACAAATAGCAGAACTCCATGAAAGAGATATCATGACCATTCTTGTGTCTTCTGGATCTGTTATCGCTGGTAAAGAAGTATTGGGCATGTCGAAAATTAAAGATAAAACTCAAAAACGGCAAGTATATTCGGCAATTGGACAACCCCGAATGATGCGACTTTACTACAATATTTTTCATGATTTTGGTATGAAGTGTGCGCAAGTGTTGCCTACAAAAAGAGATTTCAGTCCTGGAGTTCATAGACAAAATATGATTAATTGCTGTGAAGGATTGCTATCTGAAGGCGTTATACCTATTGCCAATGAAGATGATGCTGTATCGCTTACTATGTCTATGTTTTCAGACAATGATGAGCTAGCTAGTTTAATAGCGCAACTTCTAGATGTCGATAAGCTTATTATTCTAACAGATATTGATGGACTTTATACAGGGGATCCCGAAGAAGACAGCAGCGATTTGATTAAAAATGTAAACCCAAATGAAGATTTGAATAAGTATATTAAAGCTAAGTACATGACAAAAAATGGAATATATTAGTATTCATTTGATTTTCAGTGTTTAACAATACACTAGCTAAGAAAGAGAGCCCATGTTTAAAAATACTTTTAGCTTTTCTGCCATGTTTTTTGATTGTAATAGGGT
>NZ_JAQWOO010000006.1 GCF_029245835.1 Algibacter sp.
AGCTAGTGTAGCGTACATTTGTTTTAGTTTGCGGTTTTCATCCTCTAAAGCTTTTAATCGCTTAAGCTCTTTGGAATTCATACCTGCATAACGTTCGCGCCACTTGTAAAAAGCGGAGGAACTAACACCGTGTTCTCGTGTAATGTCTGATACGGATTTACCTAAATCAAACTCTTTTAAAATCTTTGAAATCTGGGTCGGACTAAATTTACTTTTTCTCATAATTACTGCTTAAAGATAAAACTATTTTTACACTTTTAAACAGTTCGGTTATAAGGGAAGCTTACACCATTACTTCGTTCCACGTAATGACTGGTAATTCACAAAAAAAGCGAACCTTAAATAAGATTCGCTTTTAAATATTAAAATAATATCTTTCTATAATTTGGGAATAATCAATTCTTGGTCTGGGTGAATTAAATCTGGATTTTTTAAAATATCAGAATTCGCTTTAAAAATATCTTGATATTTTGATGCTTTACCGTAATACTGGATAGCAATTTTACCTAAAGTTTCACCGCTTTTTACAGTATGTCTAGCATAAACACTATCATCAGCAACAGTTATATTTGCCATAATATCTGATGGATTATCACCACCTATTTCTTTTATTTTATCCCAAAGAATATCCTTTTCATAAGGCGTGTTAGCAGTACCCTTTATTTTAAGAATACCATTTTCTTCTGTTACATTTCCGTTTTGAATATTCAATGCTTCACCTAAGCTTAACACCTCTTGATACTTTGCTTTAACCATGATTTTGTAAGTTTTTAAAGTAATTATTTGTAGTTACAATATAGTAAAATATTCTAATGTTTATTCAAATTATCAATTAATATATTGCTCTAAATCGTTAAACGTAATTCGTGGCAAACATCAAGTCTATTTTATTTTCTCATTTTTAGGTAATTATGTCAATATTGTGTATTTTTGCACTCCTTTTAGCGAATCGTCGGGAAAATAAAAGGAATGAAACCAAAAAATAATATAACACTTCTGTGTGTTATTCGCTTAAAACTTCCGTAGCACAACAGAATACAAATCGTAATGTCATTGCATCTTGTAAAGACATTGCCAATTATCTTAAATGGCTGAAAAAGCAAAACAAGCTGAAGTTGAAGCAACAGATGCTCCAGCAGTAGAACAAGAAGCTCCAGTAGTATCTGAAGCAAAAGCAAATCCTGAAAAATTCTTAAAAGATTTCAACTGGCACAATTACCAAGAAGGAATTGATGAAGTTGATGATCAACAATTACAAGAATTTGAGAAATTAGTAGCAGAAAATTTCGTTGACACTTTAGATGACGAGGTTGTTGAAGGTACAGTAGTTCACATTTCTGATAGAGATGCGATTATTGACATCAACGCAAAATCTGAGGGTGTTATTTCTTTAAATGAATTTCGTTACAACCCAGATTTAAAAGTAGGAGACAAAGTAGAAGTACTAATTGATGTTCGTGAAGATGCAACAGGACAATTAGTATTATCTCACAGAAAAGCTCGTGTTATTCAAGCTTGGGATCGTGTTAATAAAGCACATGAAACTGGTGAAATCGTTAATGGTTTTGTTAAATGTAGAACTAAAGGCGGTATGATTGTAGATGTTTTCGGAATTGAAGCATTCTTACCAGGGTCTCAAATTGATGTTAAGCCAATTAGAGATTACGACCAGTACGTGAATAAAACTATGGAATTTAAAGTTGTGAAAATCAACCATGAATTCAAAAACGTAGTAGTTTCTCATAAAGCACTTATTGAAGCTGATATTGAAGAACAAAAGAAAGAAATTATTGGTCAATTAGAAAAAGGTCAAGTATTAGAAGGTGTTGTTAAAAACATTACTTCTTATGGTGTATTTATCGATCTTGGAGGCGTTGACGGATTAGTTCACATTACAGATTTATCTTGGTCTAGAATCAACCATCCAAATGAGATTGTTGAGTTAGATCAAAAATTAAATGTTGTAATCCTTGATTTTGATGAAAACAAATCAAGAATCCAATTAGGTCTTAAACAATTATCTAAGCACCCATGGGAAGCGCTTGCAGAAGAGGTTAAAGTTGGTGATAAAGTAAAAGGTAAAGTAGTTGTAATCGCTGATTACGGCGCATTTATTGAAGTTGCTGATGGTGTTGAAGGATTAATTCACGTTTCTGAAATGTCTTGGTCTACACATTTACGTTCTGCTCAAGATTTTGTTACTGTTGGTGATGAAGTTGATGCAGTTATCTTAACTCTAGACAGAGAAGATCGTAAAATGTCTCTTGGTATTAAGCAATTAACGCCAGATCCATGGACTGATATCACATCTAAATACCCATTAGCTTCTAAGCATACAGGTATTGTACGTAACTTTACAAACTTTGGTGTTTTTGTTGAATTAGAAGAAGGTATTGATGGATTAATTTACATCTCTGATTTATCTTGGACTAAGAAAATCAAGCACCCATCTGAGTTCTGTGCAGTAGGTGATAAGTTAGATGTTATTGTACTTGAATTAGACGTTGAAGGACGTAAATTAAGTTTAGGTCATAAACAAACAACTGATAATCCTTGGGATAAATACGAAACTGAATTCGCTTTAGATACCGTTCATAAAGCTGCTATTACTGAAATAGTTGATAAAGGTGCTACTATTGATTTTAACGAAGATATCGTTGCTTTTGTACCTTCTCGTCATCTTGAAAAAGAAGATGGAAAGAAACTAGCTAAAGGTGAAGAAGCAGAATTCAAAATCATTGAGTTTAACAAAGAGTTTAAAAGAGTAGTTGCTTCGCATACTGCAATTTTTAAAGCTGAAGAAATGGCTAACGTAAAAGCTGCTGTTAAAAAGCAAGCTTCTCAAGCTGCCGAAGCAAAACCAACTTTAGGTGATGCTAATGATGCTTTACAAGCGCTTAAAGATAAAATGGACGGGAAAACTACTAAAGCAAAGAAAAAGTAGTATTCAAATTTCATTTAAGAATATGAAAGAAAGCCTCACAGACATGTGGGGCTTTTTTATTACTATTGGTTTTATTAATATGAAATACTAAAATAATAACCTAAACTATTGCTATGAATAAAGCGTGAAGGTATAGTAAAGTAAAAAAGCCTACATAGAGGTATTAATCAAGCTTATATAGCGCTTTGTTAAAATCATGTAAATATATTAGCCTAACCCTTTTTGTCGCATCCAAATAAAGATTATTATAAATGGTTTTAACTTCTAAATTTTTGCCTTACCTTTGAACTCCAAATACGTTTGGATAGTATATGAGTCAAAAAGTTTTACTTAACGCAAAAGAGGTAAACATCATTCTTCACCGATTGGCTTGTCAACTTATTGAAAATCACAACGATTTTTCTAATACGGTACTTATTGGTTTACAGCCTCGTGGCGTGTTTTTAGCCGATAGAATTGCTAAAATTCTTAAAGAAGATTATAAAGTTGAAAATATTAAATTAGGATATTTAGACATTACTTTTTATCGTGATGATTTTAGAAGAAGTGAAAAACCTTTAGAAGCAAACTTAACCAAAATAGATTTTATAGTTGAAGAAAAAAACATTGTTTTTATTGATGATGTACTTTACAGTGGAAGGAGTATTAGAGCTGCATTAACAGCGATACAGTCTTTTGGAAGGCCTAATGAAATTGAATTGCTAACGTTGATAGATAGACGTTTTAGTAGGCATTTACCAATACAACCGGATTATAGAGGGCGACAGGTTGATGTTATTAATAGTGAAAAAGTAAAAGTAAATTGGAAGGAGCATGATAATGAGGACTCGGTTTACTTAATTGAAAAGTGATAAATAAATAACTAACTAAAGTTAGAGTTTAAGATGCATATGAGTAACTTATAACTTTTAACTTATAATTTTTAATTTTGACAATGAGCGAATTAAGTGTCAATCACTTATTAGGAATTAAATATCTTCAGGAAAAAGATATCCAACTTATTTTTGAAACTGCCGATCATTTTAAAGAAGTGATTAACAGACCTATTAAAAAAGTGCCTTCGCTAAGAGATATAACTATTGCCAATTTATTTTTCGAGAATTCTACCAGAACAAAATTATCTTTTGAGCTTGCTGAAAAACGATTATCTGCTGATGTGCTTAACTTTTCATCTTCACAATCTTCAGTTAAAAAAGGAGAAACTCTAATTGATACCGTAAATAATATTTTATCTATGAAAGTAGATATGGTTGTGATGCGGCATCCAAATCCTGGAGCGGGAGTATTTCTATCTAAACATGTTAAAGCTAGCATAATTAATGCTGGAGATGGTGCCCATGAACACCCAACTCAAGCCTTATTAGATTCCTATTCTATTAGAGAAAAGCTTGGCGATGTTAGAGGAAAAAAAGTGGTTATTGTTGGTGATATACTACATAGTAGAGTAGCGCTTTCAAATATATTTGCACTGCAATTACAAGGTGCTCAAGTCATGGTTTGCGGACCTAAAACTCTAATTCCTAAGTATATAAACGAACTTGGAGTAAAAGTAGAAACAAATTTACGTAAAGCATTGAATTGGTGTGATGTAGCAAATATGCTTCGAGTGCAAAACGAGCGTATGGATATTAGTTATTTCCCATCTACTAGAGAATACACACAACAGTTTGGAGTGAATAGAGATTTACTCGATTCTTTAGATAAGGAGATAACCATTATGCACCCCGGACCAATAAATAGAGGTGTAGAAATTACAAGTGATGTTGCAGATTCAAAACAATCTATTATATTAGACCAAGTGCAAAATGGTGTTGCAGTAAGAATGGCCGTTATTTATTTACTAGCATCGAAAATAAAACAATAGATTATGATTTTTGATCAAATAGAAAATACTACTATAATCACACAAGAAAAAGTTTCGGTTATAGAATTAGTTGAAAAATTACAGGCTTTATATCCTAAATATAAGAGCAATAATATTATAGTTGCGCTAACAAGTTTAGACACTTTAACTACAACTGAAATTGCAGAATTTTTGCAATTATCAAAAAAACACAAAACTGCAAAACACTCTTTTGTAATTGTTACAAATAAAATTGATTTAGATGTTGTTCCAGACCAACTAGATGTTGTTCCTACCATTCAAGAGGCTCATGATATTATAGAAATGGAAGTAATGGTACGCGATTTAGGTTTTTAAAATGAGTGAACTACATCTAGCAGAAGTAAATATTGCAAAACGGTTGGCACCAATGGACGACCCAATTATGCAAGATTTTGTAAATAATGTAGATAATATGAACGCGATTGCAGATGCTGCGGAGGGTTTTATTTGGAGATTACAAGATGAAGATAAAGATGAAGCAATACATGTTTTTCAAGATGATTCTCTGATCGTTAATATGTCTGTTTGGGAAAGTTTAGAATGTCTTTTTAATTACACATACAATTCTGGACATATTGAAGTTTTTAAGCGAAAAAAAGAATGGTTTAGTAAAATGAAAATGATGCACATGGCGTTTTGGTATGTTCCTGAAGGTTACGAACCAACATTTCAAGAAGCTAAAGACCGATTAGATTATTTAAATACTTATGGTGATACGCCTTACGCATTTTCATTTAAAAATAAATTTACAGTTCAAGACGCACAAAACTATAAACAACTAAAATAATATATGCAACTTACAATTTTAGGCTGTTACAGTGCGACTCCACGTACACTAAATAATACCACATCACAAGTTTTAGAAATTAACAACCATATGTTTTTAATTGATTGTGGCGAAGGTACACAAGTGCAATTACGCAAACATAAAATTAAGTTTAATAGGATAAAACACATTTTTATATCGCATTTACATGGCGATCATTTTTTTGGTTTAGTGGGTTTAATATCTACATTTAGATTATTAACTAGAGAAGCAGATTTGCATATCTACGGACCAAAAGGGATTAAAGAAATAGTAACACTTCAAATGAAATTAGCCGATTCTTGGACAAACTATAATCTATATTTCCATGAGTTGACTTCAAAAAAATCAGAATTAATTTTTGAAGACGAAAAGGTGGAAGTGCATACCATTCCTTTAAATCATAGAATTTATACGAACGGGTATTTATTCAAAGAAAAAGAAGGTTTACGCAAACTAAAAATACATGCTGTTGAAGATGCAAATATTAACATAGCATATTATAGAAAACTAGCGCAAGGATTTGATGTTGAAAATGAAGACGGTATAGTTATAAAAAATGAAAGTGTAACTAAATCTGGAGCTAAACCAAAAAGTTACGCGTTTTGTAGTGATACCATGTATAAAGAAGATATTATTCCTTTAATAAAAAACGCAGATGTGCTATACCATGAGTCTACGTTTTTAGAACAACACGCACATTTAGCAATAAAAACAAAGCATTCTACAGCAAAAGAAGCTGCTAGTATTGCAAAACAAGCCAATGTAGAGACATTAATACTTGGACATTATTCTACACGCTATGGCAGTATAGAAGCTTTTAAAAATGAAGCAGAAGAAGTTTTTGATAATGTTGAATTAGCCGAAGATGGTAAAACTTTTGAATTTTAGTATAACTTATTGTTTTTTGCAATATATTTTGAACCTCTCTAACCATTTATCAATATGCTCTTTAAACATACTAGGAAATTGTTTTACTATTAGCTTTAAAAAAAACCTTTAAATTCAGTATAATCAATTTCAGTTGTCTATTTAGTGTCATTTTCATTCAAATCATTAAACCTAGTTCGCATTGTATTTATCATATTCTTATGGTCATATTTAGCATAAAACTAATCAGGTAATGTATAATGTATTTTGAATTATAGTTTCAATTAATTCAAACTTCTTATAAACTAATTTAGTTTTAGCACTAGTTTCACCTTTATTACCACTTAAATGCTTCATTTTTAAAAAATATTTTTATAATTGTTTTAAAGCTTCAGCATTTTAAAAATGAGCAACTACTTCACAAATTGATATATTTATAATAATACTACAGACAAATTTCATGATATAGAGTTTGGTTTTAAGATAATAAAAAAATGTATCAAAATTATTTTAAAAAACCCGTAAATTGCAGGTATGGAAAAGGATTTAAGTAATTATAGAAAATCTTACGAAAAAGCTGAGTTGCTTTTAAATGAAGTGCCAGAAAACCCTCTAGAATTATTTCAAAGATGGTTTTATGAAGTTGATAAACATTTTGCTGAAGATGAAACTAATGCTATGACAATTTCAACAATCGGTCTAGATAGTTTTCCCAAAAATAGAGTAGTGCTCCTTAAAAAATACACTTTCGAAGGTTTTATTTTTTACACAAATTATGAGAGCGAAAAAGGCAAAGCAATTGAAGTAAACCCAAATGTTTGTTTATCTTTTTTTTGGCATGGTGCGGAAAGGCAAATTATTATAAAGGGAAAAGCTGAAAAAATTGCTGTAAATTTAAGCGATGGTTATTTTGAATCTAGACCACGAGGTAGTCAGTTAGGTGCTATAGCTTCAAATCAGAGTGAGGCTGTAAAGAACAGACAGTATTTAGAAGACAAACTTGCTGATTTAGAAAAACATTACGAAGGAAAAGAAGTTCCAAGACCTCTAAACTGGGGTGGTTATATTGTAAAACCTGTTGAAATTGAATTTTGGCAAGGTCGTCCAAATAGACTTCATGACCGAATTCGTTATAGACTTAAAGAAGACTATAATTGGCAGATTAGTAGATTATCTCCTTAAATCACTATTTTAAATAAATATTTACTTACCTATCAATTACATTTCATCGATAAAAAACATATAATATCGACAAAGAGTATGTTTTTCATCGATTTTAACATTTCATTAACATTTTTTTGAGAGGTTAGCTAGTAGATTTACAAAACCAAATCTAAAGTGCTTAACCTATGAAACCACTAACCAAACTCACGTTTTTGGCATTAATTGTCGTTTTTACATTATCTTCATGTACAACGGATAATATCGACGATAAAGTAGATGCTATGGAAATGAATCTTGTTACTCCTGTAGCTAAAACTATTGAAGTAGAAATTTTAGAATTGATAAATAACCACAGACTCTCTAAAGGCTTAAATCCTTTACAAGAATTAAATATTGTAAAATCTGTTGCATATAGCCATACTGATTATATGGTTGATAATGGCGAAGTATCTCATCACAATTTTTTTACCAGAAGTGATTATTTAAAATCGAATGCCGGAGCCAAAAAAGTTTCTGAAAATGTAGCATATGGTTATACTTCAGCAGAGTCAGTAGTAAGAGCATGGATTAGAAGTGAAGCACACAAAGAAAATTTAGAAGGCGACTTTACAAATTTTGATATATCAGCTGAAAAAAACGAAGAAGGTAGATGGTATTATACCAACATCTTTATAAAAAAATAATAGTGTTCCAACAACCTAATTATCGTCCTAAAATAGCGTTACACTCAGCACTATTTATAAATGGAACTTGAAGATTAAAATTACGAAAAGCGAATCTAGAAAGATTATAGTTTAAGCTTAAAACTATTTTATAGTTATTATTCCGTTTCGATATAGTTCCAAAGCATCATTTAACAACAATTCAATAGTTTTTATCGGAATATCTTGGTTTGGATTAACTCTAAATATTTTCATGCGTTTACGAGTACCCATTACTAATTCAGAATGGTTTAAATGTTCACCTTCAACAAAAAGAATATACGGCTTTCCTGTTTTTTTATTTACCCATAAATAGCAAAACATTTTCTTTTTATAGCAAAAACAAGGCATACCATACTTTTTAGTCTCTGTTATGTTATTATCTTGCTTTAAAATAATACCCCGCAAAGTCAACAAACAGCTTTTGTTTAGTTCATTTTTACTGATATAGAAATTTTCGTTTTTGAGCATTGAGTTTATGTAACTAAATATAATCCTATTTCAAATAAAAAACCATCAAAAGAGATTTTCTTTTGATGGTTTCATATAATAAACAGTTGTTAAATGTCATGCTAACACAGCAAATTGAAAAATTTATTTTTTAATGATTCTTTTGTTTATTATTTGATTATCTGTATTTAATTGAAGGATGTATACCCCACTTTTAAAATTTCTAAAATCAATTTTCTTGTCTTTAGTTTCTTTAACCAATTGTCCTAAACTGTTGTAAAATCTTGCAGATTTTATGTTTTCTATAGTATCAAAATACAGAAAATCTTTAACGGGGTTTGGATAAATACGTATAATACCAATTATATTTTAAAACAAGCCTTAAAAGTTTCAGTATAGAATTCTGATTTGACTATATTCATAATATTTTGATTATTGATTTCATTTTGCACAGTTATGTGCAGCCATTTCTTTAGCGCTTGGATATTTACAAAAGTCCTGTTCTTAAATCGTTCTTTTAAGTATTGCCACACTTTTTCGCATGGATTAAGTTCTGGTGTATACGGAGGTATTCTAATAAGTTTGACATTATCGGGAATCTTTATGTTTTTAGTGGCGTGAAAACCTGCATTATCAATAATGACAATTTTCAGTTCCTCTGGTTTGTACATCGAAAAAGCCTTGAGATAAGCTTCAAAGATTAGGCTATCAACACCTTCTACCTCCCAAGTGAAATGGCTTCCATCTATTGGGGAATAGCTACCGTATAAATAGGTGTTTTTAAAAGCCTGTTGATAGTTTACTATTGGTTTCACCCCTTTAGCGGTCAGTACTGTCCCTACATGGGTCATCAGGCCAAATCGGCTTTCATCTTGAAAATAGAGATTGACTGAACCATAATGTTTATTAAGACTTAATCTTAATTGCTCTAGGGTATTAGGGAGTTTTTTTGAAGACCTCTAGGGCCTGTTCGTCTTTTTTATAATGTGATTTTCTGGGATGCTTTTTCTTTGTTTTGAAATGCCGTATCAAATAACTTCGTAGTGTTTGATAATGGATGTCCTCTCCAAAGTGTTCTTTAACCCAAGATACAGCATGCCAATACCCTAAAAGAGGGTCTTGTGAATCATTCATCTTTTTAGCAAGAGCTTTGTGGAGTACCTCGCTAATTACGCCTTTATAATTACCACCACTCTTTAGTGTGGTCAAACCATCAAGGCCAGTGTCTTTATATTGCCTTATCCATCGTTTTAACGAGGAACGGTCAACACCCAAGTATTCGGCAAGGTCTGCTTGACGCTGGAACTTTCCCTGTTTTAAAAAAATTAGACTTTGAATACGCTGGCGGACCTTAAAGTTGTCCGATGATTTGAAAGCAGCCTCTAAACTGGATATACTTTCTTTGATCTTTAAATTTGATGTCATTCCCATGACTGAAATATACAAAAAATTAGGCTCGTTTTAAAATATAATTGGTATAATTTCTTGATTAAAATTATTAGTTGATAAGGTAGAGCTAGAAACGATTAAATCATTAAAGCCAACAATAAAATTAGTTGAGCCTGTTACAGCAAATGATGT
This sequence comes from Algibacter sp., assembly GCF_029245835.1. Classification (GTDB taxonomy): domain Bacteria; phylum Bacteroidota; class Bacteroidia; order Flavobacteriales; family Flavobacteriaceae; genus Algibacter_B. The sequence goes on from NZ_JAQWOO010000006.1 coordinate 10,401, forward strand.
TACACCTGTCCAATTCAAATTTACTGTTTCTTCACCACCTCCAACAGGTTCAACAACCTGTGAGTTACTACCTCCAGTTGGACTAAAAGTATAAGTAATTGTTGGTCCACTTAATGTCGATATTGATGTTACATCTACAGCTTCACTAAAACTAAATGTTACGCTAGATGTTGTTGTGTTACTCTCTGAACTAGTTAATACAAAACCCCCTCCAGGTCCAGCAACAACGCCTGGGTTTTCTGTGCCTGTAAAAGTAGTAGTAATACCATCAATGGTTTGAGTAACATTATTACCGTTGTCTGTAGTAGGAGCAGTAGAAGCTTCCCAATCAAATGTTGTTTGTGCTTTTAAAGTGCTTAAAATAAAAAAAGCAATTATAAATGTAATTTTATGATTCATAATTTAAATTTTAAAAATGTATGCAATTTAATGTCTCTCAAACCCTTTTATATTTAGAAGACTAAGTATGTATTAATTTATTTCTGTTTTACAATAATAAAATTGGTACGTCTGTTTGACTGATGTTGCGCTTCTGTGCATTTTGACGAACTATCGCAACCATTAGTTAATTTTTCTTCTCCATAGCCTTTATAATCTAATATTCTGGCAGGACTAACGCCTTTATTAACTAGGTATTGATAAGTAGCATTTGCTCTTTCTTGAGACAGTTTATAGTTATAATTTGCAGAACCTCTTGAATCTGAATAAGACTCAATTTTAATTATCATATAAGGATATATATTTAGCATAATATCAACCATCTTATCTAATTCTTGTATATCCTCATTTCTAATTTTAGAACTATTATAACTATAATAAATAGGGGATAGTACTATTATTTCTGAAATTTCTTTAGTTTCTTCGACTATTGCTTTTGGCTGCATCAAAAAGTCATTTTCAATGGTCTTTAAGTTTCTATCAATATGTTTTGATGTTAACGTATTTTCATAATCAACAAAGCCCTCTTTATTAGCCTTAACTAGGTAATCAGTATCTCTGTCAATATTAATAGAATAGTGTCCATTTTCATTTGTTTTAAGTGAAGCTATTTCATTATTACTTTCATCTAGTAACGTAACTGTAGCACCGCTAATAGTTGTATTATTTATACCATCATAAATAGTTCCTTTAATATATAACTGCAGAATTCTATCATATGCATAAATATCATCACTACCAACACCACCTTTTCTATTGGATGCAAAATAGCCCGATAAACCATCATCATTCATAAAAAAAGAAAAATCATCTTTGCTTGAGTTTACTGGAGTTCCTAAGTTTATAACACTAACAATAGTTTCACTTTCATTTGAAACTGTTCCGAAAACATCTAATAAGCCTAATCCTGGATGGCCATCTGAAGAAAAGAAAAGCACGCCTTCATTATTGATGAAAGGAAATTTCTCGTTTTTATTTGTATTTACAACAGATCCAATATTTTTTGGCTTTCCATAAGAACCATTATTAATATCAACATAATAAATATCTGAACCACCTTTTCCACCAGATCTATCTGAAGCAAAATATAATTTTGATTCGTCTTCATTTAAAGCAGGATGGGCGTTTGAAAAATGATTACTATTAAAAGGAAGTTCTTCAATATTTTTCCATTTCCCGTCAATTAACGAGGCTTTATATATTTTTATATTAGAAATACCTTCTCCATTTCTTCCCAAAACATTTTTTATAAAATCTGTTCTAGAAAAATACATGGTTTTACCATCTTTAGTAATGGTTAGTGGCCCATCATGATAAACTGAGTTTACTTTTCCCTTGAGTTTTGATTTACCATCTACAATACTATCATTAGCATTTTTTTCAATAGCATAAATATTAAGAAAAGGTTCTTCATCCCACCCGTTGATATGTTTTTTTAAATCACCTTTTTCTCTAGAAGATGTGAAATAAATATTTCCATTATGCTCATAGGCACCAAAATCACTAAACTTTGAATTGAATTTAATATTTTTTAAAAAGTATTGTTTTTTAGCATTAAAAATAGAATTTAAAAAATCTGAATCATTTAAATAGTTCTGTTCTTTAATTGATCCACCAGCATCTTTAAACTGTTTCATCCAAGTTCTAGATGCTTCATAATTTTTTATACCGCGTAATGCTTGCGAATAATTATAATAGTATTCTTTGGGGACATTGATTTGTTTAACAGCTTTTTCATAATACACCACGGCACTGTCTGGGTTTCTCATGTAGGCATAACTATCAGCCAATTGCCTCGTTGCATAATCTGTATTATAGCCCTCATTAAGTAACTTGTGATAAGCATTTGAAGCTTGAACGAAAGCAAAATTATTAAATAAATTGTCTGCTCGTTTTTGCATATCATTTTGTGAAAATGCACAAATAGAGGTAAACAAAAATAGGCCTATTTTTATGTGGTTTTTTAATTTCATTTGGGGTCTTGTTTAATTAAAAAATCTTATACTATATGTCTGTGTACGCCATTAAGCGTGGCGTTATCTATTCCATTTTTACTACAATAAATTGTGTGCGTCTGTTTAATTGATGCTTCGCTTCATCACAAGCAACACCATCAGCGCATTCATTTATTAACCTGCGTTCACCATATCCTTTATATTCTGAAATGTTTGATGAGTTTACTCCTTTAGATATTAAATAGTTGTACGTTGATTTAGCTCTATTATTAGATAAGATGTCATTGTATTCAAACGTACCTCGAGAATCTGTATGAGCTTCAATTCGAATAACCATTTCAGGGTAGTCATCCGTCATTAGTTTTACAATTTTGTCTAACTCAAGGGCATATTCTTTTCGAATATTATACTTTTCAAAATCAAAATAAATAGGCTTAAGTTCCGCATTTTTTACAGATGTAGAATCGTCTCCAATCAATTTATTTTCGTAATCTAAATTGTTGGTATTTAGTTCAGCCAGTTTAACAACATCTTGCACTGGGTTTAGTAATAAATTACCTGTAATAGTTATTAATTCAGTTTGTATATTTTTAGATGAAAACTCTCTATAATCTTCAATGTATTTATTTTGATTAGCAACAATTCTATAGTCCTTATTTCTATCAATATTTATTTGGTAATATCCATTTTCATCTGTTTCCATATAGGCAATTTGATTACCTTTATCATCAAAGAGAGTTATTTTAGCTCCTGGAACCGGGTTGGAATTAATAGCATCTGTAACAACGCCTTCTACATGGAGTACGGGCTCTCTGTGAAACGCATAAATATCATCACTACCACGACCACCTTGGCGGTTTGAAGCAAAATATCCAGTAATACCATCGGCATTCATTGAAAACGCAAAATCATCTTTATTTGAGTTAACAGGAACACCTAAGTTTATTACATCAACTATGGATTCGTCATCTTCGCCTTTAATAGTTGCAAAAACATCTAATAAACCTAAACCTACATGTCCATCAGAAGAGAAGAAAAGTACACCTTCATTATTTATAAAAGGGAATCCTTCAGCACTTTCTGTATTTATGATGTTTCCTAAATTTTGAACATTGTTTAATACACCATCTGCAGCAATATCTACACTCCAAATGTCTGAACCACCAAGCGTTCCTGGTCTGTCTGATGTAAAGTATAATTTAGTGTCATCAGTGTTTAAAGCGGCGTGTTGCGTTGAAAAGCCGTCACCATTTATTGATAGGTCTTCTACATTTGTCCAAAGGCTATCTTTTAATGTAGCACGATAGATTTTCATGTTAGTTAAACCTTGCTTATCTTTTATTTCAATATCATCTTTAAAATTATTTCTAGAAAAATACATAGTTTTTCCGTCTTTAGTAATGGTAACTGGTCCATCATGATAAATGGAATTCACATCACCAGGCAATTTAGCAGTATGATCTACATTTCTTTTTGATTTAGCGTCAGTTACATAAATATCTAAAAAAGGCTGTTCATTCCAGCCATATAATCTTTTAATAGCTACACCTTCATCTCTAGAAGAGGCAAAGTAAACTTTTCCATCTTGCTCGAACGCACCAAAATCACTGTATTTAGAATTAAATCGAACCCTATCTAAAAAGTATTGTTGTTTAGCACCAAAGACACTGGTTAAAAAATTGATCTCTTTAGCGAAATCGTTAGTATTTACAATACCTCCAGAATCTTTATAACGTTCAAGCCATTCTTGAGATTCATCATACTTCTTCATACCACGAAGTGATTGTGCGTACTTATAATAATACTCAATAGGAACATCTTTTTGCTTAACGGCACTTTTATAATACCTTGAAGCATTTCTTGGGTCTCTTAAAAAAGCATAACTATCGGCAAGCTTTCTTGTTGCATAGTTTCTATTATAATTGTCTTGAACAAGTTCTCGGTATAGTTTTGCTGCTTTAACAAAAGAAAATTTATTGAATAATGTATCTGCTCTTTTCTGTTTTCTTTGTTGAGAAAATGAAGAAAAACTTAGCATTACTGCCATTAAAACTAATATGTAATTTTTAGTATTCATAGAAAAATTAGTATTAGAAATATCTTGGTGATTTTAATTTAGAACTTAAGAATTTGAACTCGTACATAAGAAGTATCTCATGGGTTCCTGTTGTATAGTTTGCAATTTCAGATATTGGTTTTTCATAGGCATATCCAATTCGTAATTGTCTAGACACTTGAAAGTCTACAATACCACCTATGGCTGCAGTTTGTTCATTAATTCTGTAAGAACCTCCCACCCATAATTTTTCGTTGAATAATATATTTCCTGTTAAATCATAAGAAACAGGAGCGCCGTTTGTCGCTTTAATTAAGGCTGCTGGTTTAAATTTTATATTTTTTGTAATATCAATAACACCACCAGCTGTAAAATAGTAGCTTATACGGTCTAATGCTTCAAAATCATTCTCATTGTTAGCATCATTATTTAATATTCTTGGTGCCGATAAACTGGCATAAATTCTGTTTGTACTCCAATAAACTCCAGCCCCGATATTTGGCGCCCATCTATCTTGTGTTCCGAAAATTAAAGGGTCGTTTTGATTGTCTTCATCTAAACGAAAATCGGCATCAAAACTAAACTGAGTAAAACCACCTTTTAAACCAAAGGCTAGTTTCCCATTACTTCCAGTCGGAATACTATAAGAGAAATCTCCATATAAATATGTAAAATTTTGTGGTCCAAGATCATCTTCAATAAAAGTTAAGCCTAAACCAATTCTATCATTTCTAAGAGGGGTATGTACAGACAATGTTTGTGTAATAGGACCGCCTTTAAAACCAACCCATTGGCTTCTATGCAATGCTACAATACTTAAAGCCTCTCTACTTCCAGCATAAGCAGGATTTATTGAGATTGTGTTGTACATGTACTGTGTGAATTGGGGTAGTTGTTGTGCAATCCCAACCGTACAGCTAAACAACGCAATAGCGATTATATTAAATTTTAAAAGTTTCATAGGTTAAGATATTATTTGGTTCCTAAGTAAACAGGTCCTGTTATTGGATCTAATCCACTATTTCTTAAATTAATGATATAATAATATGTTCCGTTTGGTAATCTTCCATTATTACCGAAAGATGATTTAGTTGATGATCCATCCCATTTTCCAAATGCACCAAAAGCATTTCCTTCTCTTTCACTACCTAAAGTATATTCATTAGATTCATATACGAGGGCTCCCCAACGGTTAAATATTTTTACTTCAGCAACAAAACCACATAATGTTATACCCTCAATATCGAAGGTTTTATTAAAATCATCGCCGTTTGGAGTAATTGCTGTTGAAATACTAATATCCTTTTCTCCACAAGGCAATACTTTACAACTAGCATCAACAATCATAACAACATCTGTAATATTGATACAACCCGTTTGAAATCCAGTATATCTTAATACATATTGAATACCATCAGTATTAGGATTAAATGATTCTGAATAAGCAGCCTCTAAATTAGTAGGATCAAAAATACTACCATTTACAGTTGCTATTGGATTACCTTCAACAATTTCCCAGATACCTCCGTAAACATCATCGGCTAAGAAATTATCTAAATTTACAACACCATTATCAAAGCATATATCTTCAGCAACAACTTCATTCAATATTTCATCAAGCGCTACATTTAATGTTTGCGAATAAACTGCTTCATTATTACATGCATCTCTAACAGTCCATGTTCTTATAATTTGATAATCTGCAATTACACTTTCATCAAATGTATTTGTTTCATTAAAATCAATAATAACATTAGAAGAACAATTATCAGTAAACTCTACTTCAGGAGCTTCAGGTATAAAAGCACAACTTACATCAAGAGTAGCTTCAAAAGAAGAGGTTGGTGTTGGTGCTGTTGTATCCTGCACAGTAATTGTTTGAATATGTGTTGTTGTTAATCCACACTCATCTGTAGCTATCCAAGTTCTAACGATTTCATAATTTGAAGGACAATTTCCTTCAATTCTTGAATCACTTACACTTACCGTAGCATCACCACAGTTATCTGTTGCAGTTAATGTTAAAGCATCAGGAATACTGTCACATTCAACAGTTGTATCTCTTGGTAAAGATTCTACAAATGCTGGTGGTGTTGTATCTTGAACAATTATAATTTGAGTGTGTGTTGTTGTTAATCCACACTCATCTGTAGCAACCCAAGTACGAGCTAAAGTATAGCTATTGGGACAGTTTCCATCGGTTCTTGCATCACTAACCGAAACAGTAGCTGATCCACAAACATCTGTCGCCGTTAATATTTCAGGAACAGGAATTGCATCACATTGCGCAACTATTCTTGTAATAGGAAGTGTTTCAACAAATACTGGAGGCGTAGTATCTTGTACAGTAATTGTTTGAACATGCGTAGTTGTTAATCCACACTCGTCTGTAGCTGTATAAGAACGTTTTATTTCGTAGCTGTTTGGACAATTTCCATCAACTCTTTCATCATTTACAGTTACTCCAGCAGTACCACAATTATCTGATGCTGTTAAGACTTCTTCCTCCGGAATATTATCACACTCAACAACTGTATTAGCAGGAAGCGTTGTTTGATCAAATTCTGGAGCAGTAGTGTCTGAAAGTTCTATAAGTTGATTTTCATCAATTGAATTACCACAATTATCAGTAGCTGTCCAAGTTCTTGTTATTGTATAAGTACCAGGACAATCGCCATCGATTCTAACATCGTTGAATGTAATAACAGGATCTGAATCACAATTATCAGTTGCAGTTGCCATCCCAAAATTAATAGGACTTAAGTCATCACTACATTCTGCAGTTATATTTGCAGGTAATGACAATACTGGAGGTGTAGTATCTTTAACAGAATATGTATACACAAAAACAGATGCGTTACCAGCACAATCCGTATAGGTGAATGTATAAATTTTATCCCCTTCACATATAGGGTCTGTATTTTCTGTTATCACTGGTGTGATATCATTACCACATACATCGGTTACTACAGGTGCATTAGGTTGTGTGGCATCAGCAATACACTCAATAGTAGAACCCGCATTAGTAGGTACTACAGGGGCGGTTGTAACATCAATAGTGTAAGTATACACAAAAACAGATGCGTTACCAGCACAATCCGTATAGGTGAATGTATAAATTTTATCCCCTTCACATATAGGATCTGTATTTTCTGTTATCACTGGTGTGATATCATTACCACATACATCGGTTACTACAGGTGCAGTAGGTTGTGTGGCATCAGCAATACACTCAACAGTAGAACCCGCATTAGTAGGTACTACAGGGGCGGTTGTAACATCAATAGTGTAAGTATACACAAAAACAGATGCGTTACCAGCACAATCCGTATAGGTGAATGTGTAAATTTTATCGCCTTCACATATAGGGTCTGTATTTTCTGTTATCACTGGTGTGATATCATTACCACATACATCGGTTACTACAGGTGCATTAGGTTGTGTGGCATCAGCAATACACTCAACAGTAGAACCCGCATTAGTAGGTACTACAGGGGCGGTTGTAACATCAATAGTATAAGTATATTCCCAAACTCCAGCATTACCAGCACAATCTGTATAGGTGAATGTGTAAATTTTATCGCCTTCACATATAGGATCTGTATTTTCAGTCATAACTGGAATAACATCATCTCCATTAGCATCAACAACAACAGGAGGTATTGGAGCAGTAGCATCAGCAATACACTCTACGGTAGTGCCATCGCTAGCAGGAACTGTAAAAGGAGCTAATTCAATAGTATAAGTATAAGCCCAATCGGCAGAGTTACCCGCACAATCAATATAAGTAAATGTATAAACAATAGACCCTTGACAAACAGGAGTTGCAGATACAGTTGGGGCAGAAGGTGTTATCGCATTACCACAGTTATCTGTAACTGTAGGAGGTGTTGGCGCTATAGCATCAGCTAAATTATCAACAGTCTCTACACCATTACTTGGTAATATAAAAGGTGTTAAGTCAATAGTGTAAGTATACACATAAACAGATGCGTTACCAGCACAATCCGTATAGGTGAATGTATAAATTTTATCCCCTTCACATATAGGATCTGTATTTTCTGTTATCACTGGTGTGATATCGTTACCACATACATCGGTTACTACAGGTGCAGTAGGTTGTGTGGCATCAGCAATACAGTCTACTGTACTAGCTCCATCAGTTGCAGCAATAGTGAAAGTGGGTGTATCAATAGTATAAACGTAAGCCCACGTATCAGAGTTATTAGCACAATCCGTATACGTGTATGTATAGGTTCTAGTACCTTCACAAGTTAATGGATTGGGATTTTCGGTAATTACAGCTGCAGAAGGAGTTAAAGTGTTTCCACACACATCCGTTACAGCTGGTAATGTAAATGTTTCTGTAGCATCAGCAATACAATCTACTGTACTAGCTCCATCAGTTGCAGCAATAGTGAAAGCAGGCGTATCAATAGTATAAACGTAAGCCCACGTATCAGAGTTATTAGCACAATCCGTATACGTATAAGTATAGGTTCTAGTACCTTCACAAGTTAATGGATTGGGATTTTCGGTAATTACAGCTGCAGAAGGAGTTAAAGTGCTTCCACACACATTTGTTATAGTTGGTAAAACAATAGCTAAACCATCTGCATCAGCAATACAATCTACTGTACTAGCTCCATCAGCTGCAGCAATAGTGAAATCAGGTGTATCAATAGTATAAATAAAATCCCAAGTATCAGAGTTACCAGCGCAATCCGTATAAGTGTATGTATAGGTTCTAGTACCTTCGCAAGTTAAAGGATCAGGATTAAAAGTTATAATAGGGGCTGAAGGTGTTAAAGTATTATTACACGAATCTATTACGGTAGGAAAAATAACGCCTGAGCTGGTAGCGTCATTTCTACAATCTACTGTACTCGTACCATCAGTTGCAGCAATAGTGAAAGCAGGCGTAACAATTGTATAAACGTAAGCCCACGTATCAGAATTATTAGCACAATCTGTATACGTATAAGTATAGGTTCTAGTACCTTCACAAGTTAATGGATTGGGATTTTCGGTAATTACAGCTGCAGAAGGTGTTAAAGTGTTCCCACACGCATCTGTTACAGTTGGTAATGTAAATGTTTCAGTAGCATCAGCAATACAATCTACTGTACTAGCTCCATCTGATGGTAATGAAATTGATGTTGTATTAATAACCGTAATGGTTTGAACAAAATCACTAATTGTTACTCCACAAGCATCAGTAAAATTCCAAGTGTTTGTATATGTTCCAGAGCTTGGACATCCTGCATCAGGAATAAAAGATCCAGAGTTTTTTATAGGAGTAAATGTACATTTATTCGCAGCTGGTTCTAATGCTTGAGCACTAATTAAACCTGCGCTATCATTACATTGAATAGTTCTATCCAATATTCCTATTGTAGTTTGCCAATCTACAGTTGGTTGATTAACATTAATAACTAAAGGGTCTTCAACTCCAGAAACACTACAAGGATCTTCGGTAGCAGAACTAAGTGTTGATTGTTGTTGAGTATTTATTACCCCATTATAAGTCCCTTCAAATTGTACTTCAAATTGAAGATCACAATTCGTTTCTAAAAAGTAACAAGTATCTCTAATCTGTAAATCAAAATTTACATTAAATGAAGTACTTCCTGCTATTACTAAACTATCATCTACAAAAAACTCTATAAGGTTTGTCGTTTCATTATATTGATATGTCACACCAGTAACTGTAGGGTGTGGTAATGGTGTTGCAGTAGGAGGTAATGTAGATATTAATTGTGGAGGTAAAGTTTCAAAAATCCTTAAGTTTTTAGCATCATCATTACCTTTATTTGCAACATTAAAAGAAGAATTTATTATATCACCAGGACTAGGTGTGCCAGGAGATGTTACTATCACATTGATAGGCCCAAGATCTGGTTCCCAAACTTCAACTGATAAACCAAGCAAATATAATCCGTAAACCTCAAGATCTGAGGTAAGATTAAATGTTGCAGTGTTTTGACCATTTCCAATGACAGAGTTACTAGGATTTGATAATTCAAAAACGGCTGCATCAAAACCTAAAGTATTTGTACTAGCAGGGTTTCTGGTTGTGAAATCCGCATTATTTATAGTTATTCTACTATTAAAAAAGTTATCTTCTTCTCTAATCGGAGTTGTTGGATTGGTAGATAAATCAATAAAAGTACCAGAAGTGTCTTCAATTTGAAGCGCATCGCCTCCTAATGATTGATCACCTTCAAGAGCACCGATTAGAACTTTTGCATTTACATCACCAGAAGGTACTGTCTCAAAACCACTAAATACAATATCTCCTGAATCTGCAGCATCAACGTGGGCATAGCCATTAAATATAGAAATATTTTTTAAAGGCAAATCAGGGCTTTCATAGACAAAAACAATCTGCCAGCCACCAGACACACCAATTGGAGTACCAGAATGATCACTTAAGGAACCTATTTTTCCTTCTACATTAGCAACTTGATACGTTTGATAAGGATCTGCTAAATTATTTACTTCAGTAGTTATATCCTTTACACAAATATATGGCTCATTACTAAAGTGAGTATCTCTACCTCTATAAATAATTTCACTTCCAGTTGCTGTATAGGTTGTATAATCAGTTTCTCCTGGTAACATAAGCAGAACATCATTATAGTTCCAACTTGGTTGGTTATCAGATGCAAAATCAGGCCCTGGCTCTCTATCTGCAGCAGCCCAATACAAAAATACCTTTTTTAAGGTCAAGCAACCTGCACTAGGAGCTGGGTTATTAAAAGTTGCGCTACTAGAGTTAAAAGTATTAGCTCCTATACCTGTATTACCATCAATATCTACATAAACAAGATTATTATTAGAGGTATTATGATTATCAGTTCCACCTGTATAACTATCTGTGGCTGTTCTAGAAATAGTATTATTAGCTATAATAGTAAAATCACCATTTACAGCTTCACTAAACCTTGATGTAAAATCTACTGGTGAAGCAGTTGTTTGAGCTTGTGTAAAAGCAGATACTAAAAGTATAGCTACAAGTAGTACTTTGTAGAATATTATGGATTTTGTAAAAATTTTCATAAGCCTATTGCAATTAACTAATTAATATTTAGTAAATTTTATTTATTGTCCTTTTATAAATGGGTCAGGAATGTGTTCGTTTATTTTAACAATTTTTTTATCATCACTATTCGGTAACTGAGCTATGACTTTGCAAATATTCATAGAACCTAATCTAGCATTAGGATGAGATATTATCTTAGCTTTAAATTTGATTGATCTTTCACTGCTAAGGGTAACAGAGTTTAAAGTCTTATTCAAATCGTCACTTAATAGTTCAACAATAAGATTTTGATTGTTTTTTTTATCGCCACCATTTGTTTCTTCAACAATTGTTGAGAGGTTAATGGTTAATTCTTTGGTTGAAATATTTTTTAAGGATAAAATATGATAACGTGGTTTTTTTAAATCCGATTCAAAGCTATATTCGATGACTTCAAGTTGGAATAAGTCATTTTTACTATTATTATTTTGCTGAGCATTGGTGAGTAATAAAAAACAGCATGACAGGAGAAAAGTAAAAAATATATGAGTCGATTTATTTTTCATGATTTATATAATGTTATATATTAATTTTATTTAATAAAAACCAGAAAATCCCTGGCTACAATTAGTAACGAATGCTAACGTTTAATAAAAAATAATAAAAAATTGAGGGAAAAAATTGAGAGGGAAGAGCATTATAGTCTAATAATGCCATATTTACTTTTGAAATTAGATTCGGGGTCATAATTTTAAATTTATTGTAGGTAATACAAAAAAACATATATGTTATTAGTTGGTCAAATATACATGGTAAATCACATATATACTCGATAAAAAGCTAAAATAATCATTTAATCGTAATAATATGCGTTTTGTCGAATATTTTATTTTCAATATATTCGTAAACACTTAGTTATAAATGTTTTAAATAATTTAAACTATTATTTTACTATATAAAAATATGACCTACGATTAATTTGGTGTTCCTCAGGGGTACATTTAACACCATTAGTACATTTATTTAATAATTGACTTTCACCAAAACCAATAGAACTTTCTATGCGCTCAGCATTAATACCTCTCGATATTATATAATCTCGAGTAGATTTTGCTCTTCTATTTGATAGTTTGAGGTTGTAACTATCTTTACCACGGCTATCAGTATGAGATTCAATTTTTATTACCATGTCGGGCTTCAGTCTTAATATATCCACTACATTTTCAAGTTCATATTCTGCATCAGTTCTAATATTCCATTTATCATAATCGAAGAAAATAGGATTTATTAAAATTTGATTTCCTATTATAAGGGATTGTAAATAAATATTATGGTCATTAACCTTTTCTTTTTCCAGATTTGTTAATATGTCTTTATGATATTTTTTATAATCCGGCTTCTCAGCTAAAACCGTATATTGTTGATTACAATTAACTTCAAAATAATATTCCCCGTTTTCATTAGATTTTACTTGATTAATAACTTTTCCAGCTTTATTGATTAGCTTTATTGAAACATCTGCAAGAACTAAGTTAGATATACTGTCCATTGCTATTCCAGTTATCATTTGAGAACATTCAAATGCATTAAAACTATAAATATCGTCATTACCCTTTCCTCCTGGCCTGTTTGAAGAGAAGTACCCTGTTAGATTTTCTTTGTCTGACATTCCAAAAAAAGCAAAATCATCATATCCACTATTAAATGGTGCTCCTAAATTCTCTGGTTCAGCGATGGAATCTTTAATAAAATCTGATTTAAAAATATCTAATAATCCAAGGTTTAAACGACCATCTGAAGAAAAGTAAAGTATACTATCTTTACTTATAAATGGAAACATTTCACGTCCCTCGGTATTTACCTTTGATCCTAGATTTTTTGGTGTACTAAACTTATTATTTTCAAGTATATCTACTTCATAAATATCTGTTTGGCCAATACCACCTTTTCTATCTGATACAAAAAACAATTTTTTATTATCAGGACTTAAAGCAGGATGACCTGTTGAGTATACTTCATCATTAATTGATAATTCTTTAATATTTTCCCAATTACCATCTATAAGAGTTGCTTTATATATTTTTAAATGTGTTGTCCCTTTTTTGTCAAAATTTAATTTGTTTTTTCTTGTTACATTATCTCTAGTAAAATACATGGTTTTACCGTCGTTAGAAATAGCAACAGTTGCTTCGTGGTAATCTGAATTAATTTCTGAAGCACTAATCAAATTTGAAATACCAAATTCCAACTTTGAATCTTTTTCTTCAAAGGAAACTTGAAATAAATCTAAAAAAGGTTCTTTATTCCAACCATATTTTTTGGTTTTGTCAAGTCCTCTAGATGAGGCAAAATATAATCTATTATCATATATAAATGAACCAAAATCTGAGAATTCAGAGTTAATAGGTAAGTTTTCTATGCTAATAGATAATGATTCATTAACAGCATTTAAATCTTTATATTCTGATAAATTATCAGAATCATAATCTCTAACTCTACTGTCGTTATTTTGATTTTCTATAAATTTTTTCGTCCATACATCTGCTTCAGTATAATTACCAATACTTTTTAAAGATTGAATATATCTATATAAATGTTCTGTATCAATGTCAAATTTATTTACAGCTTTACTATACCAATAAGCAGCTTTTTCAGAATTAGAATTGTTATAATAACAATCACCCAAACGTGTTAAAACGTGCTCGCTTTCATCACCATCGTCAAATGCCTTTTTATATAATTCAGTAGCTTTAACATAGCCATAATTACTAAAAAATTTATCTGCTAACTTTTTTTGTGCAGATACAGTTCCAATAGTAAAAACTAATAGTATTATTAAAAAATTTGTTTTCATATTATTTTTTTTAAAAGAACCTAGGTGATTTAATTCGTTTACTTTTAAATAACTCATACATCAATAATATTTCATGTGTACCACTAGTATAGGCTCTTATCTCTGATATTGGATACTCATAGGCATAACCGATACGAACTTGTTTAGATACTTGAAAATCTGCAATACCACCCAAAGCAGCGGCAGATTCATTTATCCTGTAAGATGCTCCAAGCCAAAAGGTCTCATTAAATAAAAAATTTGCTGTAATATCGAAAGATAAAGGGGCCCCATTTGTTGCTTTAAGTAACATGGCAGGTTTAAATTTGGTAGTTGCACTTAAATCAAAAACATACCCTCCTGTAAAATAGTAACTAACGCGTTCTAGTGCAACATAATCAACTGAACCTGTTCTTCCTTTATTATAATCGGTATTAAGAATTCTAGGGGCAGAGAGCCCAATATACCAGCGATTGGAATGTAAAAAGGCACCAATTCCTAAATTAGGACTCCACCTGTTTGAGACGTCATCAAAAAATGGATCATTTATAACGGTTGGATCGTCTAAAAGCGATTGGTCTATATTATATTGAGTAAAACCTGCTTTCAAACCAAAAGCTAATTTCGCTTCTTTTCCTATTGGAAGTGTATATGAGAAATCACCGTAAAAATATGTGAAATTTTCATATCCTAATTCATCATTAATAAATGAGAAGCCTATTCCAACTCTATCATTTCTTAACGGGCTGTGTACGGAAATTGTTTGTGTTGTTGGTCCGCCTTCCAAACCAAGCCATTGGCTTCTATGTAAACCCACAACACTTAATGTTTCTCTACTTCCAGCATAAGCAGGATTTATAGAAATGGTATTATACATATACTGAGTAAATTGCGGTAGTTGTTGTGCAACTCCCATCCAGCAATTTGCTAGTATAAAAATAAATAAGTTAAATTTTAATGACTTCATAGTCTTTTAGATTTATTTAGTACCTACGTAAAATGCTTTAGCGAAAGGTTCTAATCCACTATTTTTTAAATTTATAATATAAAAATATGTTCCATTTGGTACTTTATCTGCTCTACCAACAGATGAATTATGAGCAAATCCATTCCAGTTATTTTGATAATTAGAATTGTCATAAATTTTTGCTCCCCAACGATTGAATATTTGTAATTCTACAGTAAAACCACAAGTTTCAACTCCTGAGATTGTAAAGAATTCATTATGTGTATCGCCATTTGGAGTAATTACTTTTGAAATAATTACATCTTCTCTTCCGCAAGGCAAAACAATACATTCATCATGAACTTCTATATTTACTTCGGTAGTATTTAAACAACCATTTTTAGAAATTGTATAACTAAACTTATAATTGCCTAGTACTACATTTTCAGGATCGAATATGCTTCCATTTAACCTTGCACTTCCTTCAATAACGATCCAATTTCCACCTGATTGATTATTTTCCAAGTAATCATCTAAGTTAATTGTTCCATTATCCGAGCAAGCTCTTTCACTAACAGAGGTTACAAAATCATTTAAAGTGACTGTAATTGTTTGGGTGAAAACTTTACTATTATTACAGCCGTCAGATACTGTCCAGGTTCTTACTATTTCATAATCTGACGGATTATTTTCATCGAAAGAATTAGTTTCTTCAAATACTTCTGTCACATTATCTGAACAATTATCAGTAAAAATTATAGTTGGTATTTCTGGTATATTTTCACAATTAACACTTAATAAAGGTTCGATGATAGTAGTTGGCTCAGGAGCTTTTGTATCTACAACTGTTATTGTTTGTATATGTGTTGTTATTAATCCATTTTGATCTGTAGCAACCCATTTACGTTCTAAAGAATAATTGTATAAGCATGAACCATCAGTTCTTGTCTCTGTAAAAATTACATCAACATCTCCACAAGGGTCTGTTGCAGTTAAGGTTGCTGTATCAGGAACATTGCTACATTCAACAGTTTCATCAGTTGGCAGCGTTTCAACAAATACAGGATTTATATTATCAATAACGGTTACAGCTTGTGTACAGCTGGTTTGTAATCCTGCGCCATCAGTTACCGTCCACGTTACGGTGGTGGTGCCTAATGGGAAGGCTGCTGGTGCATCATTCGTTACTGAAGCTACAGAACAATTATCTGCTGTTATTGGAGTACCTAAAACTACAGTCGTAGCCTCACAATTGGCATCTGCTACCGCATTGGTAATAGCTGCTGGACAGGTAATTGTTGGTGGGGTGGTATCAATAACCGTTACATCCTGTGTACAAGTCGTTTGTAATCCTGCGCCATCGGTTACCGTCCACGTGACTGTGGTGGTTCCTAATGGGAAGGCTGTTGGTGCATCATTCGATACATCTGCAACACTACAATTATCCGCTGTTGTTGGTGTGCCTAAGTTGACGGTCGTTGCTTCACAATTTGCATCTGCTACCGCATTGGTTATATCCGCTGGACAGGTGATTGTTGGTGGGGTGGTATCAATAACCGTTACCGCTTGTGTACAAGTCGTTTGTAATCCTGCGCCATCGGTTACCGTCCACGTTACTGTGGTGGTGCCTAATGGGAAGGCTGCTGGGGCATCATTCGTTACTGAAGCTACAGAACAATTATCTCCTGTTGTTGGTGTGCCTAAAGCTACGGTGGTAGCCTCACAATTGGCATCTGCTACCGCATTGGTAATAGCTGCTGGACAGGTGATTGTTGGTGGGGTGGTATCAATAACGGTTGAAACTTCATAACTATCTGAAATAGTACATCCATTTATATCAGTAACTGTAACTGTATATGTTCCATCAGAAAGATTTGATAAATCCTCTGAAGTTTCAGAATTACTCCAAGCAAATGTATAAGGAGAGGTTCCTCCAGAAACAGTAATATTTATTGTACCATTTGTATCTGATTCACATAAAACATCTGTTATAGTTCCCGTAAGTTCTAGATTATCTAAAACTATTGGATTATTCGTATTATAGCTAATACAATCATTAAAAATATTAGAAATAGCTAAATTATAGTTTCCTTCTGACAGTCCGTTAAAATTAGGATCGACCTGAAATGTATTTCCGTTATCTATAGAATATTCATATTCTGTACCTATGGGACTTGTTATTGAAATAGTAAAATCATCATTAGTAGATCCACAAGCAACTGCAAATTGAGGTTCGAGTGGTAAGTCAACGTAGGACAAAGTTACTGTGGCTTGATCACAGACTGAAGTATTTGGAGCTGGTAAACACACTTCATATTCAAAAGTAACATCGCCAGTAAAACCAAAACTAGGAACGAATGTATAGGAGCCATTTGTATTAAAAGTAAAAGATTGTCCAGCAGGAGTTGGACCAGATAATAAAGAGTAAGTTGAATTTTCAGGAACATTATTACTTTGGTCAACATTACCATTATAAACCCCATTAATACATTCAATATCTTGTTGATCTACAGCATATTTTTGTAACAAGAAAATCTTCCCATCACCATGATCACCTGAAGAAGCATTAAATTCTATTCTCGTGATTTTTGAACCGGTTGGAACAATATCACTAAGATAAAATAAGGCTATACCAATAGTTCCGTTATTTTCAACAACACGTTCTGTTTTCCAGTAGTCTGAATTAGCATTAGGTGCTTGATTCGGAGGGAACTTTGGCCCCCATTGTGTCGAAGTTGGTCTTACAAAGGTTTCTCCTAAAAATTGATTTGGAATTCCTGTTGTAGTTGTACCATATACAGCTATATGAAAACAGTTATTTACATTACGTTCTGTTACTGCTAATACACCACCCTCATTTGCTGGAATAGCGGGGTTATAAAATATACTTTGCTTTTGAGCATCTGTTGTGGAAACAGCTGCAAAATTATTACAAATATTACGTCCATTTCGATTAGATGTAAAGTAATGATTATTATTCTTATCTTGAAAGGCTGAAAGAGCAATAGTGTTCCAATTCGCCACATTACTTGAATTAGCAAGCGTGGTTCCATTTTCCAATATTCTATTAGGACTATGACCATCTGGACCTAATCTTGTCATTTCATATCCGGTAGGTACTACAAATGTATTATACACACTACCATCAATAGTAACCGATGCAATTGTAGCAGGGTCATTAGTATTAGTTTGTGTATCTGACCACTGAAATGTAACACCAGTTTGTATTGATGGTGATTGTTGCGCAAGTAACAAACCCGGCAAAATAATAACAAGGGCTAAAAAGATAGCTTTTGTAATGTTTAAGGCAGAAATATAACTGTAATTATTTTTCATATTATTTTAAATAAAACCTACATAATACTT
Organism: Algibacter sp.; assembly: GCF_029245835.1. Taxonomy (GTDB): domain Bacteria; phylum Bacteroidota; class Bacteroidia; order Flavobacteriales; family Flavobacteriaceae; genus Algibacter_B. The sequence continues at coordinate 29,019 of NZ_JAQWOO010000006.1, forward strand.
ATTGAAACAAGAATTAAATAGTTTGTAATCAAATGCTTAGCATTTCTTAGAACTAGTTATTTCGAATAACAACGTTATTTTTTAATAAAAAAGAGGGATATATTATTACCTTAAATGTAATAATAGAAAGATTAATACTTCTTTGATTTGGGTACATAATATTTTATTTTTTTCAAGTTAAAACTTGGTAGGTGGAACAAAAAACGTGATATCTTATTGTTTAAACAACTGTTAATGTGCTTGTTATAGATTTATTAATTTTTTAGATTTATAATTTTACTTATTTTTACATACATTTATTAAGCAAATAAAATTCTTTTTATCGAGAAAAACAACTTTTTATCGATAAAAAGTGCTTTTAATCGAATATTTTGAAGAAATTAATTTTAGTAAGACACGCAAAATCATCATGGGAATATGATGTAAAAGATCATCAAAGACCACTAAAAGATAGAGGGTATATTGATGCAAATCTAGTATCAAATACTATGAAATCAGTAGGTTTTATAGTTGATTCAGTAATTTCTAGTGATGCCGTACGCACAAAAACCACAGCAGAAATTTTTATTTCAAACTTAGAAATAGAAGAAAACATAGTAGAATTTAACTATAATCTATACGATTTTGCAGGAACTGATTTATTAAAAGTCATAACATCTTGTGATGACTCTATAAATACGCTTATGATTTTTGGTCATAATAATGCCTTAACAGCCTTTGTAAATACTTATGGTGATACATATATTGATAATGTTCCTACAAGTGGCATGGTAGCTATAGAATTTGATATCGATAAATGGAGCAAACTAAAACCAGGTAAAACTTATAAAACAATATTTCCAAGAGATTTAAAAGATTAAGAGTTTGCAATAGTTATCTCAAAAAGAAATGTTTAAATGTTATAATAGCTTAAAGCTGAAAACAAGTGTTTTTTATATAAATAGAATATATTTGTTAACTAGTTAGTGAAAGGAAAATATAATGACAAAAACTGAAAATCTGAATACAAATAGTTACGTAAATAGAGAGATTAGTTGGCTTCAATTCAATGCAAGAGTACTTCAAGAAGCATCAGATGAAACAGTTCCTTTGATAGAAAGATTACGCTTTTTAGGTATTTTCTCCAATAATCTAGATGAATTTTTTAAAGTACGCTACGCTACAGTTAAGCGTATTGTTGAGGCTGGTAAAGGTGGAAAAAGTGAATTAGGTGGTATTAAGGCAAAGGAACTGCTTGATATTATCACACAAATTGTTATTAAGCAACAAACCGAAAGTGTTGAGATTTTAAATACCATAGATAAAAAACTAAAAGAAGAAAATATTTATGTTATAGACGAAACTCAAATTGATGAAAAGCAAGACGAGTATCTGAAAGCTTATTTTTATAAAACGGTTAGTCCTGCATTAGTTACCATAATTCTTAATGACGCTGTAGTACTACCAAACCTAAAAGATAGTGCAGCATATTTGGCAGTAAGGATGCTTATGTCTGGCGATAAAAATCAATTTGCATTAATTGAAATACCAAAATCTGTAAATCGATTTATAGAACTTCCAAAACAAGGCGACAAGAATTACATAATAATGGTAGACGATTTATTGCGCTATTGTTTAGAAGATATTTTTAACATATTTGATTATAGTTCGATTTCTGCACACATGATTAAAATTACCAGAGATGGTGAGCTTGATTTTGAAAGTGATTTGAGTAAAAGTTTTATTGAGAAAATATCAGACAGTGTTAAAGATCGTCAAATAGGAGAACCCGTAAGGTTTGTTTATGATAAAACCATTCCTGAAGAAACATTACTATTTTTAATGTCTAAAATGAGTATTGATGATACAGATAGTATTATTCCAGGAGGGCGTTACCATAACAGACGTGATTATATGGGGTTTCCTAGTTTAGGCAGGACAGATCTTATGTATGAAAAAATTGAACCACTTCCTATTAAAGGTTTAAGTATGCAGGATAGTATCTTTAATGCGATTGCAGAAAAAGATTATTTACTTCATACGCCATATCAAACCTTCTCTTATGTGGTTAAGTTTTTAAGAGAAGCAGCTTTAGATCCAAAAGTAAAAACTATAAAAATTACAATTTACAGGTTAGCTGAAATTTCACATGTAGCAAGTTCACTTATAAATGCGGCAATAAATGGTAAATTAGTTACAGTTTCCATAGAACTTCGTGCAAGATTTGATGAGCAAGCAAATATCAATTATGCGCAACAAATGAAAGATGAGGGGGTCAATTTAATTTTTGGTGTTGCAGGTCTTAAAGTACATAGTAAAATGTGTGTTATTGAGCGTGAAGAAGGGAAAAAACTAAAACGCTATGGTTTTATTAGCACAGGTAATTTTAATGAGTCTACTGCTAAAATATATACAGATTACACGCTTTTCACATCTAATAAAAAGATTTTAAAGGATGTTAGTAAGATTTTTAATTTTTTTGATACAAACTATAGAATTTTTAAATACAGACACCTCATTGTCTCGCCACATTCCACAAAAAATGCTGTTTTTAAATTAATCAATAACGAAATAGAAAACGTAAAACAAGGTAAGGAGGGGCTTATTAGACTAAAAATGAATAGTATTTCAAGTTACCCAATGATTGATAAACTTTATGAAGCAAGTAGAGCTGGAGTTAAAATTCAAATGATTGTTAGAGGTATTTGCTGTTTAATCCCCGGTATTAAAGGCATGAGCGAAAATATTGAAGCTATTAGCGTTGTGGATAAATTTTTAGAACACTCAAGAATTTATATATTTGGTAACAACGGCGATTCAAAATTATACATTTCTTCAGCAGATTGGATGACTAGAAACATAGAAAATAGAGTAGAGGTAAGTTGTCCTATTTATGATGAAGACATAAAAAAAGAAATCATAGACACTTTTAATATCAGCTGGTGTGATAATGTTAAAGCTAGAATATTAAGCGACTCTCAAGAAAATGAATACAGAAAAAATGATATAGAAAAAGTGAGATCCCAATTTGCAACTTACGATTATTACTTAAAAAAAATAAAAGAATAGAATGCTTTCAATAAAAAAATATGCAGCCATCGATATTGGTTCAAATGCCGTAAGATTACTTATTTCAAATATCATTGAACAAAAAGGGAAACCCGTTCAATTTAAAAAAAACTCTCTGGTTCGTGTTCCTATTCGTTTAGGAGCAGATGTTTTTATAAAGAATAAAATTTCTAAAGAAAACACACAACGTATTTTAGATACTATGCTGGCATTTAGATTGATTATGAAATCTCACAAGGTACTTAAATACAAAGCTTGTGCTACATCTGCGATGCGAGAATCTGCTAATGGCAAAAAAATAGTAGACTTAGTTTTAGAGCATGCCGGAATAAGTATTGATGTTATTGATGGCGAAGAAGAAGCTGCTATAATTGCTGCAACTGATTTAAACAAGTTTATCGATCCAAATAAAACATATTTATATGTAGATGTTGGTGGTGGAAGTACAGAGTTTACAATTATTTACCAAGGCAGTCAAGTAGCTTCTAGATCTTTTAAAATAGGAACCGTAAGATTATTGAACGATATGGTTAAAAAAGAAACCTGGCAAGAATTGCAAGAGTGGATTGGAAATCATGTAAAAGCGTATGATAAAATAGATGTTTTAGGATCTGGTGGAAACATTAATAAAATCTTTAAAGTCTCAGGGAAAGCCATGGGGAAACCACTTTCTTTTTTTTATATGACCTCCTATTACAATATGCTTCAAACCTATTCTTATGAAGAGCGAATAACCGAATTATCATTAAATCAAGATAGAGCAGATGTTATTATTCCTGCTATGCGTATTTATCTTTCGGCTATGAAATGGAGTGGCGCAAAAAACATCTATGTACCTAAAATTGGGCTTGCAGATGGTATTATAAAAAGCATCTACTATGATACGGTTTCTAGCAATACACAGTAAAATTTTGCACTTTAACTTGTATACTTGTTGGTTTTTAAATTTATAATATATATTCGTACCTGCATAATTACTATTAATAATAACCCAAATCTATTAATATTGAAATAAGCCTATATACACTGTTGCCCTCAACTTCACTATATTTTGGCAAATGACATCTGATAGATTAAATTAAAAATAAATAAACAGATGAAAAAATTACTACTATTAACAGTATTATTTGGTTTTTCATTTCATGGATTTTCTCAAGATAACGAAACCATTACAGCTTCAGAAAAAGTTATAGATTCTGCAAAGGTTCAAGAAAAATGGTCTGCATCAAGTGGCATAAAATATGGTATTAGAGGTGGTTACACTATTTCTCACTTAGATTTTGAAACAGACCCTATGGGTGAAAACAAACATAGAAACAGTATGTATGTTGGTTTTTTTGCAAGTATTGGTTTATCTAGAACATTATCTTTAATGCCAGAAATACAGTTTTCTGCTGAAGGTGCAAATGCCGAACCTCTGCATTTAGATTATATTCAAATGCCTGTTTTATTTAGATTCAGGTTTAGTGAAAAATTCCACGCAGGACTAGGTCCGCAAATTGGATTGAAGGTTCATAAAACAGATGATGGCTTGAAAAATCTAGGGTATTCAGCAGTTATTGGTGCCGACTATAAAATTAACTATGCACTTTTTGTGGATGTTAGATATAACTATGGTATTAGAAATGTTTTTGATGAGGTATCAGGTATTGTTGCAAAAAATAGAACTATTCAATTAGGTGTTGGTTATAAGTTCTAATATGGTTTTAACCGTGAATAGCTTCGCTAGTTCCTAAATTACTTATAATTTTACTCTCATATTCAAGAAGTTGCTGCCATTTGGTATCAACTTCTTTTTTTTCGCCATATTGTCTCGCAAAACCTAAAAACATGGTATAATGGTTGGCTTCGCTTACCATCAGATTCCTATAAAACTCCGCTAATTCTTTATCTTCTAGTGCTTCTGAAAGTAGTCTAAAACGCTCGCAACTTCTTGCTTCTATTAAGGCAGCGTATAATAAACGATGGACCAATTGTGTGGTTCTACTTCCCCCTTTAGGGAAAAACTTTAAAAGCTCTATCACATAATCATCGCGTCTGTCTCTGCCTAAAGTCCAGCCACGTGCTATAATTTTATCATGCACCATTTTAAAATGACTGATTTCTTCTTTTACTAGAGCCACCATCTCTTGAACCAACTCTGTATATTCAGGAAAACTCACTATTAGCGAAATAGCTGTACTGGTTGCTTTTTGTTCGCAAAAAGCATGGTCGGTAAGAATTTCTTCAATATTTTTTTCAACAATATTTACCCATCGAGGGTCTGTCGGTAATTTTAATCCTAGCATAAGTTTTATTATAATTAACTAATTTAACAATAAATATAACATAACTAATTTGTTGTTAAACCACATCTTAAATATCTAAATCGAAAGTTTTTCTTAAAAGATCAATGTTGGGATTTTTCTCTTTTAATTTTTCAAATTTATCAGCAGCAGTGTACGCATATTTCTTCTCCATAACCTCGTTTACTGCTATAGATAAATTAATATCGTAATTACTCAAGGTCTTTCTTATATACGCTAACAAATCGTATTGTTGGCGCTCCAATTCCACTTTATTTGTAGCATTAGGAAACTCTAAATGAATGGTATTACCCTTTATTTTCGGTGTATCAATGGATAAAATGGATGCTAAATTATGCTTGCCCTTTTCTCTTAATTTTTCTATAAACGTATTCCAAGCAGTAAAAAAATCTTTATCAATAAAAGGTTCTGATGGTAAGTTTTCCTCATCAATAACCACATCCATTTGTTTAATAAGATGTTCTTTTTTTGCTCTGATACTTGATAAAGAAAGTCCGGATGCGCGTTTAGATTCTTGTTTTAAAACAATTTTTGGAGGTTCTTTTACCTGAAGTTGTTTAATAACTTTAGGTACTTTTTCTGTAGGTTCTGATAATTCTTTTTTCGCTTCTGCGGAAGTGTTAGCGTTTTCAGTTTTATTAGGAATGGTAACCGGAATAGGAGTAATACCCTTTTTTCTGAAGTAAGCTGTTGGAATTATGTAATGTTTGCTATTTTTTTTTTCTCCATCATAAGTGATAGAGGCAAGCTGCATTAAAGTCAATTCAACAAGTAAGCGTTGATTTTTGCTTGTTTTATATTTGAGGTCACAATCGTTAGCCAGATTAATGCCTTGCATGAGAAACTCTTGGGAGGCTTTTTTAGATTGCTCTAAGTATTTTGCTTGTGTTTGCTCGCCAACCTCAAGAAGTTCTATAGTCTCGGGGGTTTTACTAACTAGTAAATCTCTAAAATGAGACGCTAATCCAGCAATAAAATGATGCCCATCAAAACCTTTTGAAAGCGTATTATTAAATTGAAGCAATAATTCTGGAATCTTATTTTCTAAAATAAGGTTGGTACTTGTAAAATAGGTCTCGTAATCAAGCACGTTTAAATTCTCTGTAACGGCTTGTCTGCTTAGGTTTTTACCAGAAAAGCTGACTACACGATCAAAAATAGATAGCGCGTCACGCATGGCGCCATCAGCTTTTTGGGCTATAATATGCAACGCATCATCTTCCGCAGTAACACCTTGTTCTCCAGCAATATATTTTAAATAAGCCTTAGCATCTTTAACCGTTATACGTTTGAAATCAAAAATTTGACAACGCGATAATATGGTTGGAATGATTTTATGTTTTTCGGTAGTTGCTAAAATAAAAATACAATGCTTAGGAGGCTCTTCTAAGGTTTTAAGAAACGCATTAAAAGCAGCTTGAGAGAGCATGTGTACCTCATCAATAATATACACTTTGTATTTCCCAACTTGTGGCGGGATACGAACTTGGTCGGTTAAACTTCTAATATCGTCAACTGAATTGTTTGAAGCTGCATCGAGTTCAAAAATATTGAATGCAAAATCTTCATCGCCAGTTTCGTTACCATCGCTATTAATCATTTTAGCCAAAATACGGGCGCAGGTAGTTTTACCAACACCACGAGGGCCTGTAAATAATAAAGCTTGTGCTAAATGATTGTTTTCAATGGCATTCAATAAGGTGTTTGTAATAGCCTGCTGACCCACGACGTCTTTAAACGTTTGGGGTCTGTATTTTCTAGCCGATACTACAAAGTGTTCCAATTTTTCTGAATTTAGTCCAGCATCTTCTGATGCTTATTGAATAGTAACAAAGTTAAAAATTCAGTTTTGAATTTAGAATTTTGAACTGGAAATTTAATAGGAGTTATTAACAAAAATAAACCATTTATAATGAATGGATTTGTGCTATTTATTTGATAAAATATATGATTTTGTTTAAAAATTGATAAAATTGATTGAAACTAAACTCTATCTTTACCTTACCTATAACAAATCAAAATGAATAGTTCTGAAAAAAACGCATTAAAAAATGAACTGCACTATGATAAAATATATAGTGACATTAACATTTAATACATTCTAAATAAAATTAAAAATTTAGAAGGTTTTATGTATGATGCAACACGAACTGATACAAGTTGGGTTGGGCTATATCACGGAAATTTTCAAAATGAATTAAAAGGTAAAAAAATTCTAGAATTAGGATGTGGAGATTGTGCAAATGCGGCGGTAATGGCAGCTTTTGGTGCGGAAGTTTATGCTAATGATATTTCTCAAAAACCGGGTGAAATCATTAATAAACTTAATACAAGTCATAAATTTGAATTTGAAATTAAATTTATTAAAGGAGACTTTTTAAAGGCTGATATAAAAAATAATTTTTATGATATTGTTATTGGAAAAGCTTTTGTGCACCACCTAACTCATGATCAGGAAGTTAAATTTACTAAAAAAATTGTTTCCATACTAAAGGCAAATGGTTTAGTAAGATATTTTGAACCTGCTATAAACAATAAGTTTTTAGACCATTTAAGATGGTTAACGCCTGTACCAGGTAGACCTTCAAAATTTCAAAGAAGAAAGTTTGAACAATGGCGAATAAATGACCCACATCCAGAAAGAGATAATTCTTCTAAGCATTATGAAAAAATTGGTAAGAAATACTTTGAAGAGACTAGAATAGTTCCTATAGGCACAATTGAAAGATTTCATAGAATACTTCCGAAAAAATATAGTAGAAGATTTAGAAGATTTGCTTTTAAGTTTGAAAGAAAGCTTCCTAAATCAATAAATTTATCCTTAACAAGAAGTCATTTAATAGAATATAAAATACCTAAAAAGCAAAAGGGAACATAAAACTTCCATTTAAAGTATAAACTAGCAAGTAATAGAGTTTTAAGGATAGTTTCGAAATATTTATATTCATGAGTTCACTAATTTAAAATAAAACTCACTAATAAAACCCCGCATCGACTATAGGAACGCGGATTTGTAGCCCTTCGACTCCGCTCAGAAGAAAACTTCAAGCCTAATCCCTATGAAAAGCTATTGGGGGTAGGTAACACCCAAATGTTTAAATATATTTAGATTATAGTTTTAGTTTATTGTAATTTTGTGATTAAGTAAATCGCCTTATCGCTTCTTGATTTAATTAAGAGGAGGAAAGTCCGAACACCGTAGTGCAACATAGTGGCTAATAACCACCAGCCGTGAGGTTAGGAAAAGTGCAACAGAAAGTATGTACAGGTCATGCTGTAGTGAAACCAGGTAAACTCTATGTGGTGCAATGTCATGTAAACCAACGTCCCGATGGGAGAGGGCTGCACGCTCAATGTTGGAGGGTAGGCAGCTAAAGTGTATGGGTAACTATGCACGTAGATAAATGATAAGGGTGTTTTGAACCTTATTTGGAGAGATCCTGAAACAAGTTCAGGACATACAGAATTCGGCTTATAGATTTACTTAGATATAAACAACCCTTCTTGTATTTCAAGAAGGGTTTGCTGTTAAGAAAAGACACTATCCTAAAAAGTGTGTAAGTTCAAAATTTCAGGGTTAAATTATTTATAGTTTAATCCTGTTTTCAAATATAGCTAAAAATTGGTTGAGTATAATTCCCCAATTTCTAACAGGCATTATCCATTTTTTAGTG
>NZ_JAQWOO010000010.1 GCF_029245835.1 Algibacter sp.
TTTTGTAAATATCCAAGCGCTAAAGAAATGGCTGCACATAACTGTGCAAAATGAAATCAATAATCAAAATATTATGAATATAGTCAAATCAGAATTCTATACTGAAACTTTTAAGGCTTGTTTTAAAATATAATTGGTATAAGACTATCTATTTTATTCGGCAAATATGACTGAATACTAAAGAAATCAAATCGAACACTTATTTTCAATATCAAATAACAACCTAAAAAAAAACAATAATACACACAAAGTGTTTTTAAAATACTTTATCAGGTTTGGCCATATTAAATAAAATTGCTCTTCTACGGCAACTGACCATAAAATATTACAATATGCAACATTAGGCAAATAAACAAAAGCAACATTTGCAAGTAATAATGAAAACAAAGATAATTTCATTCCAAATTTATCTTCAATTGCATGTGTGCATTGTGGAACATCAAAAATTTCAATATTTGGAATGATAAAAAAAATCAATAAAACAATTAGATAGTATAATGGCCAAATGCGTAAAATTCTTCTTATGTAAAAATTTTTTAAATTAATTTCTATTAAATACCTTTCTACCAATAACAAATATGTAATTAGATAACCGCTTAAAACAAAAAAACAGTCACACCAATACTACCAATATTTGAACTTGTACTATTTGACCATAATGTTTGATAACCAAATAAGTTTTTAAATAATTCTAAATTATCAATTAACACTAAAATGCTGCTAGAAATCTAACTCCATTAAGACCAAGGAAATAGATTCGTTTATTTTGCATAAATAAAAATCATTTAAGCTGACTTTATATTGTTTTTTTAAAAACAACTAACACATTTCTTCCTTTAATAAACTTACAGAGAACTTTTTTCAAAATTCTAGGTATAAGTTTATTAAGGGTTTTTAAAATTATTTTTACAAGAACATTAGAATTATTAATTTGAAAATTTAAAAAATAAGAATAAGTCTTTACTAGAGGTTCAAAAGTAATCTCTTCAAGTTTTAAGGGAAATATGGTTTCTAAAGATTTTAAAGATTTTTTATTCCAAAGCCCAGCATGGTGTGGTGGCAAATTTAGAGTATGATATTTATCATTTATAAATAAATACGGGTTATTATTTGGAACTCCTATAATTAGTTTTCCATCTTTTTTCAAAGTATCTAATGATGATTTTATAAAATCATGAACTTCAGTAATATGTTCTAAAACTTGAAAGTAACATATTATGGAATATGCGTTTTTTAACTGTAACGCTTCTTGTTGAATTAATGCTTCTTTTACGTCTAATCCTTGAGACTTACATTGTTTTACAGCATGAGGATTTAGTTCCAATCCTTTAGCTTTAATTTTTTTTTGCTTTAATAAGTTTAAAAAAACTCCAAAACCTGATCCTATTTCTAAAACAGAATCTGATTTATTAATATAATTTAAAGCTATTTTATGCTCCCATCTGTGAGAATAGTAATTATTTCTATCCTTAGATAAATCATCATAAAATTTGGCATCGCCTATTGTACTAAAAGGATAATAAAACCGGTATCCAGTTCTAACACATTCATAAAGTAAAATTGAATCTTCTTTAAAAAAACGTTGAACATCAATATTCATATTTTTATAGTCAGCAATAATCTCACTAGTATTAAAAGTTTCAACTAGTTTAGTTTCTCCACCATTACAGAATAAAGGACTATTAATCATCTAAAATCATTTAATTTTAAAACTTTCCAAATCGTATCATCCTCCTTATATACAGCTGTGTCTGAATCCCAATAGTAAGGCCTTTTACTGGTGTTTATAATTTCAAAACTACATATTTCAGTTAATCTATTAATATTGATTTTTGTAAAATTATCAGCAAAAAACACATTCAATTTATAATCACCTTGATACAATTTTATATTTTTTATGGTAGATATCAATTTATAAATCCCTTTTGATTGTGCAAATTCCTGTTCGGAATTTAAAATTAATTCATGAATTAATGGAAGATTATCCCTATTAAGGATTTGATAAGAAACCGCTGGCTGTTCAAGTAAACCAGCACTAAACACTTCAATTTCTATTTTTAAATCCTCGTTAAACTGATGAATCCCATTACTTTCGCTGGTTATAACTTTAACAGACTTTACAAATGGTTTATTTATACTTTTTGAATTATTTATATAAACTAAAGACCTGCTTTTTTCTTCATTTAAATAGTATTCTATTCCTTCACCAACAGTACCTTCGAAAGCGTTTTTCCCATTTTTCAAAACAATTACTCTTGTACACAAACTCTTTACTGCTGCCATATTATGACTAACAAACAAAACCGTACGTCCTTCACCTCTGCTTATATCTTGCATTTTACCAATTGCTTTCTTTTGGAACTCAGCATCTCCAACAGCCAATACCTCATCAATAACCAAAATATCGGGTTCTAAATGAGCTGCCACCGCAAATGCCAAACGTACTCGCATTCCCGAAGAATACCGTTTTACAGGTGTGTCTATATAGCGTTGACAACCACTAAAGCTTATAATTTCGTCTTCTCTTTGCTGAATTTCCTTTTTGGTCATTCCTAAAATGGCACCATTAAGATATATATTTTCACGCCCTGTCATTTCAGGGTGAAAACCTGTACCTACTTCAAGTAAAGAAGCAATTCTCCCTTTTGTTTTAATTTCGCCAGTAGTAGGACTGGTTACTCTTGAGAGTATTTTTAATAGTGTTGATTTACCAGCGCCATTTTTACCAATAATACCTAAAACTTCTCCACGTTTAACTTCAAAATTAATATCCTGCAACGCCCAAACATAATCACTATTACCTACAGTGCTTCTGTCGTTGGTTTCACCTATTTTTAAAAACGGATCATCTTTCCCACTAACCTTATGCCACCAACGAATTAGATCATGACTTAAAGTACTTGAACTAACAAGACCTAAACGGTATTGTTTAGAAATATTTTCAGCCTTTAAAATAATATCAGACATGAGGTATTGATTTTGGCATTTTATAAATGATGGTTTGACTTCTCGCTCCAAAATATTGAATAAATTTTGGTGCAAATTTTTCTGACTTTAATGTCGTTCTCCTATATTTTCTGCGGGTTTTTGTTGAAAAAGGCAAAATACGATAAAAACGCTCTAACATCCCCATTGGCACGATCTCGATATGACTAAAAAACTGATGCCCTAAACGCTTAAAATGCTTTGAGCTATTATCGCGATGCGGATGCGGATCTAAATCTTCCCATTGCTTAAAAGCATTTGGGCTTAACAATTTAGATGGTCTATTATTCATAGGAACAGCCCACCGCAATTCATCCAAAAACTTACTATTTATGGCAGGTTCAAAAAAACGTGCTTCTCCATCTGGTTTTAAAACTTGACTAATTTTTTTTATAACTTCTAATTCGTGAGCTAATGTTAAATGATGTAAAAAGGCTTTACCAATAACCATATCCAATGATTGTTCTGGTAAATCATGACTAGTAAAATCACCTTTAACAAATGTTATATCGTGTTCAAATTTATAATTTTCATTTAAGGCATTAACAATATCTCCACTGTAATCAGAAATATCATTAGCTACAACTTCGGCTCCTAAAGCTGCAAGTACCGCCACATTTGCACAATTACCACAGCCTAACTCCATGATTTTTTTACCTTTAACCGTATCTTTAAAATTATTAATATACATACCAACCCAACTAATATCAGTAGTTGTGGCATCCTTTAAAAATGCATCTAAATTATTTAAGGTTTTTATTAGCCCACTAACATTTACACCCTTATATTTTTTATCATAAAAGTTCCTGTTCTTATTAATGTTTGAAATACTTTCGCTTTTTATCACTTTCATTATACTGTATCTATAAAACTTTTTTCAGTTTTATTAAAAATAATTAATCCTACTAAGAATAAAACCAAACTCACTACAATAACATATATAAGTTTCGAAAATGAAAAATCGCCCACGCCTAATGTAATAAACCTAAAAGCTTCTATAATTGTTGTTATTGGGTTATATTCTATTAAAACACCTGATATTTTAGGAATGCTACCTTCGGCAACTTTCGTTTTAATTAAATCTAGAGGATACATTACTGCCGATGCATACATTAATAATTGAACACCAAAAGTAACTAAATATGATAAATCTCTATATTTCGTAGTCATTGAAGATATAATCATACCTAACCCTAAGCCAATAAGTCCCATTAAAAAAACTAGTAAAGGCAAAAAGAGCAATTCCAAGCTTGGCGATGCATGGCTTGCCTTAGTTGTAAAAAACACAAAGTAAATATAAAAACAAACAAATACCAACAACTGAATTCCAAATTTTATAAGGTTTGAAACCACTACTGATATGGGCATTATAACTCTAGGGAAATAAACTTTACCGAAAATATTTTGATTCTTCCTAAACGTATCACTCGTACCAACCAAACACTCTTTAAAATAGTTCCAAAAAGTGATTCCTGCCAAATTAAAAAGAAACGAAGGGATACCATCACCTGTAGAAATATTGGCAATATTATTAAATACTAATGTAAAAATTACTGAGGTAAATAAAGGCTGAATAAAATACCATAGTGGCCCTAATATGGTCTGTTTGTATAAAGTAACTACATTCCGCTTTACAAACAAAAACATCAAATCTTTATATCTCCAAATTTCTTTAAAATTTAAGTCTAAAAATTTCTGTTTTGGTGAAATAGTATAAAGCCAATTTTCGCTTTTAGTAATCATTGCTATATTAATTTAAAACTTCTTTTTGAAAACAGATTTAATACGAGATATTAAAGAAGCTTTGTTGGAATCATCGTCATTATACCCATTACCATAACTACCATAACCATAACCATAGCCGTAACTGTAACCGTAACCGTAACCATACTTCCCTTTTTGATTATAGCCGTTATAAATAAAACTTAAATTTTTTATCTCTCCTTTCTCATACTTATTCTTTATTAGAGTTATCATACCTTTTTTAGTATAATCTTGCCTTACTACATAAATGGTCGCATCCACATAATCTATAAGCTCTAATGCATCAGAAACCAAACCTATTGGAGGTGTGTCTAAGACTATGTAATCATAGGATTCCTTTAACATTTTTATTAGTACATCCATCTCTTCTAACATCAATAACTCTGAAGGGTTAGGTGGAATTGGGCCAGATGTAATCACATCTAAGTTAGCTACTTTTGTCTCTTGTATAACCTCGGCTAAATCTTTTTGCCCTATTAAATAATTTACAACACCAATATCATTTTCAATATCAAAATCTCCAAATATTTTGGGTTTTCTTAAATCCAACCCAACTAAAACTGTCTTTTTCCCACTCATGGCGAAAACGGTTGCGATATTAATGGAGCAAAATGTTTTGCCTTCACCACTAACAGAAGAGGTAATCATTAGCGTTTTTGCCCCTTCCAAATTATTCTTTTTGTAAAAATATTGCAGACTCGACCGTATTGAACGAAAAGCCTCAGCAATTGTTGATTTTGGTTTTAAATGAACTGCTAAATTATTTTCTAAATTATTTTTACCTACCACACCTAACAATGGAATATTTGACAAACCTTCTAGTACCTGAGGGTTATGCAATTTATTATCAAAAAAAGTTATAACAAAAGCTAGTAATAACGGAATTAACATACCACCTAATACAGCAAATAGATATCGAGAACTTAATTTTAAGTCTATAGGTGTAGCTCCAGTATCTTTAGCAGGATCAATAACTAAAATATCAGAGACACTTGCAGATTTAATAATATCTGCTTCTCCACGTTTTACAAGAAATGCATTGTAGGTTTGTTCACTTAATGCATATTGCCTTTGGATGTCAAACAATTTTTGTTGTGCTTTTGGCAATTTTCTAATTTTTGCATCCTCAATCGCTATTTTAGAATTTGTGGACAACAATATCCTATTAAGTCCATTACTAGCCGAACTTATATTTTCTAATAGTACTTGTTTTAAACCTTCAATTTGCCTATCGATATCTGCAAAAATAGTGGCGTCCTTTCTAACTGTAGAGCTATATTTAGATTTCTGAACAGACAATGCATTTATCTTACTTATATTGTTAAGAATATTAACATCTTCTATACCAGCCACGGCCGGAGCAGGGACATCTGTAAACAAATTACTGGCTATTAAATATTTTTTAAGGCTAGCATAATACCCTAGTTTTAATTTAATATTATCACGCTCAGCTTCTAGAATAGACAGCTTGTTGTTTATAGCTATACTTTGATCATTGAGGTTAAAAATTTTATTTTCTTGTCTATAACTGTTTAATGAGTCTGCATTTAATGTGAGTTGCGATTTTACACGAGCAAGTTGTTCATCTATAAAATTAATAGTGTTTGTAACAAACTGATTTTTTCTATTTAGTTGGTCTTCGCTTAAAACCTTAACCGTTTCATTCAAATAATCTACAATCTTTGGCTTATTAACGTCTACCATACTCAAATTAAGTATCGCAGAATTTTTAGGATTCTTGATACTTAATTTCGCTCTGTATTCACTAACTGTTCTATGAAAATCATTGAATTGTACAAAATATTCTTCTCCTTCTAAAAATCGTCTGCCTTCTAATAGCTCTATAATTCCATTGACATAAGGAGTAGTAATTAGCTCGCCTAATCTAAATTGATTCCTATACTCTCCTATTGGCACATCTATATTTTGTTTTGATTTATCGGAAAAATTTTGAGTTTTTACTGGGGTAGATTCGAAAGTTACACTTAATTCAAATGTATCGTTCTCCAACATAGTAATTTTAATAGGAATACCCAATAATTGATTTGATTTTGGTATAAGGTTTACCTTAAATGGGGCATAGGTATAGATATCATCTTTTCTAAATCTAGATTGTTTTAAGTAAGTTGTATAAAACTCAAGATTATCAACAACTTTTTCATGAATAGATCTAGAGCTTAAGGCATTTATCATAGTTTGAACCTTACCCGATACGCCTCCCCAATTAAATATTAAACTCGTATTTGATGTAAACAATGGGTTTGATTCCTCCTCTACAGAAATTTGAGTACCTAATCTGTAAGACTGTTGCGTCCGAATATTTTGTTGGTAGACTATAAAAATTCCAATTCCAATAAAAAGTAGAAACAATTTCCAGTAACTTAAAATTCTGACTAATAAAGCCTTTACATCGAAAGATGATTGCGATTTAGATTCCGAAATATCAAATTCTTCTTCCATAATAAAACCTTTAAAGATTTTTTGTTAAAAAATACGTAGATACCAGTGCGGCTAATATGGAGGAAATTGTAGTTATGTTTTGTATTGCCGTTTGTCCTGCACCCAAAGATTTCCTTTTTAAAGGCTTAACTAAAATGATATCATTTGGTTGTATGAAGTAGAATGGAGATTTCATGGCTTTAATATCAGTTAAATCGATATGATGTATTTTTTGTCCATCAGGGTACTGCCTTACTACCAAAACATCTTTTCTGTTACCCGTTTGTGCAATATCTCCTGCATTGGCCAGGGCTTCTATAATATTCACACGATCTTGAAATAACGTATAAACACCTGTTCCTGCAACTTCCCCTGTTACAGTATAGCGTAAACCTGCTAATTTAACTGTAACGAATATTTCCGCAGTTTGTGTAAAATATTTTTTTAAAAGCTCTTGTTCAACTTTATTTTTTATTTCTGGAATTGTAAAACCCAATACGTTAAGCGCTCCTAAAACAGGAAATTCTATATTTCCATGTAAATCTACCGTAAAGCCATTAAAATAAAGTCCCGCTTGACTTTGTCCCGCACCACTTTCATCTAAAACAGGATTAAAAATACCAACAAGCTCAGGATCCAAAGCCTTGACGTTAATACTCAAAATATCGTTAACTTGAACCTTATAAGGCTTAGGTAATTCGCGTATTGCAGTATCAGTATCGTTCCCATCACCTTTATCTTGTAAATAAACAACATCTTTGTTAGTGATACAAGAGGAAAACAAAACACAAATTATTAAGTAAATACTTAAAAAATAGCTCTTCATACTAAGGCACATTGATTTGTCACAAATATAAGTTTTCGTTATGAACAATAAAACTTATAACGTGTTTTTTGGTTTTTTGTGCGTTATTTGCAAAAAACATTAGCTTTTGAATTATTTAACAGTAGAAAACATATCCAAGTCTTACGGAGAACTCATACTTTTTGAAAATATTTCATTCAGTGTACATAAAGACCAAAAAATAGCCTTTGTCGCAAAAAATGGCACGGGTAAAACGTCTATTTTAAATATTTTATCTGGTGAAGACACTGCGGATTCTGGAGAAGTAATTTACAGAAAAGACATTAAGGTCTCATTTTTATCACAAGACCCAAAATTTGACGAAAAACTTTCTATTGAAGACACGATTTTAGCGAGTGAAAACCCTATTTTAAAAGTCATTTCAAATTATGAAAAAGCACTTTTAAATCCTGAGGACACCGAAACCTATCAAGCTGCTTTTGATGCCATGGAGCATCATCAAGCGTGGGATTTTGAAACCCTTTACAAACAAGTGCTTTTTAAATTAAAGCTCGAACATTTAGATCATAAAGTAAGTACGCTTTCTGGTGGTCAAAAAAAACGTCTTGCTCTTGCAAATGCTTTAATTAACAAACCTGATTTACTGGTGTTAGATGAACCTACAAACCATTTAGATTTAGAAATGATTGAATGGTTAGAAGCTTTTTTTGCAAAAGAAAACATCACGCTTTTTATGGTGACTCACGACAGGTATTTCCTTGAGCGTGTGTGTAATGAAATTATTGAATTAGACGAGGGGCAGCTTTACAGCTATAAAGGAAATTACTCTTACTATCTAGAGAAACGAGATGCAAGAATTGAGCGTGAAGCAGTTGAAACAGGAAAAGCAAAACAGCTATTTAAAAAAGAGCTTACCTGGATGCGTCGCCAACCTAAAGCAAGAACCACTAAATCTAAATCTAGAATAGACGATTTTGCAGATATTAAACATCGTGCGCATCAACGCAGAAACGACCATGAAGTTCAGCTAGAATTAAACATGGAACGTTTAGGAAGTAAAATTCTAGAATTCCATAAAGTATCCAAAGCATTTAAAGACAAAACTATTCTTGATGCCTTTGAGTATACCTTTAAAAAAGGCGAACGCGTTGGTATTATTGGAAAAAACGGGACAGGAAAAACTACTTTTTTAAATATCTTAACGCAGACTGCACAACCCGATTCTGGCAAGGTTATAAAAGGAGATACCGTTAAATTTGGGTATTACACGCAAGATGGAATTACCATAAAACCAGAGCAAAAGGTTATTGATGTTATTCGAGAGTTTGGTGACTATATTCCGTTAAAAAAGGGCCGACAAATTAGTGCACAACAACTTTTAGAACGCTTTTTATTCAGTAGAAAAAAGCAATATGATTTTGTTGAAAAACTAAGTGGTGGCGAACGTAAGCGACTATACTTGTGTACAGTTTTAATTCAGAATCCTAATTTTTTAATTCTGGATGAACCTACAAACGATTTGGATATTGTGACGCTTAACGTATTAGAAAGCTTCCTTTTAGATTTCCCAGGATGTGTAATAGTAGTATCTCACGATCGTTATTTTATGGATAAAGTGATTGATCATCTTTTTGTTTTTAGAGGTGAAGGTGTTATTGAAGACTTCCCAGGTAACTATACAGATTATAGAGTTTACGAAGATAGCCAACCTGTTATTTCAAATACCACTGATACAGAAGTTAAAAAAGAGAAGTCATCTTGGAAACAAAATGAAGCCTCTAAACTTTCTTTTAATGAAGAAAAAGAATTGAGAAACATTGAAAGTAAACTGAATGCCTTAGCATTTGACAAGAAAGAATTAGAAAGTAAGTTTATTAATCCTGATTTAACTCAAGATGATATTAACAAACTTTCTGATAAGCTTCAAAAAATTATTAATACTATTGAAGCTAAGGAAGAACGCTGGTTTGAGTTATCTTCTAAACTTGAGAGTTAATTTTCTAAAGCTAAGACCCAACATTTTCGTCTGAAAACAAGCTTTTCCCCTCGAGCGCAGTCGAGAGGTTTTAATTAATAAATAAAAAATAGGTCTCGACTGCGCTCGACCAGACATAGAAATATGTTTTATCAAATTATTCAATACATAAGATTCCTATTTAAATCCACCAATCAACATGGTGTACATTCCCCTTTTGTATTTGATTTAGTAACCAAATGTTTTTATAACAAAACACGTTATGAATCCTATAGTTCTATTTTAAATTACAGAAAATCACTAATAAAAAACAATACCAAAATAAAGGTGGAAGATTTAGGCGCGGGCTCTCAGGTAATGAAAAAACAAGAACGCCTAGTTTCAACTATTGCCAAAAATGCTGGCACAACATATAAGAGAGCAAAACTACTATACAGACTTACTAATTATTTTAAACCCGAAAATATTTTAGAACTAGGCACCTCTTTAGGTATTGCAACACAGGCTTTGAGTTTAG
Source organism: Algibacter sp. (assembly GCF_029245835.1). Lineage (GTDB taxonomy): Bacteria > Bacteroidota > Bacteroidia > Flavobacteriales > Flavobacteriaceae > Algibacter_B. The sequence goes on from NZ_JAQWOO010000010.1 coordinate 10,486, forward strand.
GGAGTCCGGAAGCTCATATCATTTCCATTGAAGGATGTCCTGAAACTTCAAAATTCACTAAACAACTATTAAAAAACCAGCAAATTGAACATGTTTCCTTGATAACTGGAAATTTTAATGATGAGATTAAAAAACTAACATCAAACAAATACGATCTTATTTTTTTTGATGGGAATCATCAAAAAGAAGCCACTCTAGATTATTTTGAAAGCCTTTTACAAACAGCGAATAACAATTCTGTGTTTCTTTTTGACGATATCTATTGGTCCAAAAACATGACTGAAGTATGGGAAACCATAAAACAACACCCAAAAGTTACTGTTACTATTGACACGTTTTTCTGGGGCTTTGTTTTTTTTAGAAAGGAACAGTCAAAAGAACACTTTGTAATTCGCTGTTAGCAACAAAACGGCTTAATTAGTATCAATCTCAGAAGCATCCTGTTTTTCTTCAACAGGACATCCATTATTTTCGATTGGACCAGCTTCTTTAGGGCAGCTATCTAATTTATCAATAACTCCATCTCCATCTTTATCTTTAGTCTTTCTCTGCTTTATTGATATTTTAGAACCCATATAAAAATCTGCACCTTTAGTGTTATCACTTGTTAATACAGATAGCACAGATCCAGAACCAAGATATAAAGGGCCAAATCTTAAACCAGCACCAGCCTGAAAACCATTATACTCTATAACGCTTAGTGGCAAATAAAAACTAAACCCTCTACTTTCGTAGCGTGGTGTTAACGACACAACGTTTAAAATACGGCTTGCATCATCTTTACCTTTAGCTGTAAGAGAAAAGTCTGTATTTAGATTAACATAAAACTTACCATTAAAATTCCAATCTGCATTAAAATGAAGTGCTGTTGGTAAATTTGCTTTAATTCCATTAGAGCTTTCTTCTAAAGTGTAAAAACTATTTAAAATATCATCAAAATCATCAGCATCACTAATATCATCTTCACTAACACCTGTTGGATTATCTATATTATACGTATCATCTAAACCATCATCATATGTAATTCCACCAAGGTCTGTAATAGATAAACCTAATTTTAATTTATACTTATTTTTATCTTTACGAACGTATGAGTCTCCTTTAGAATTTGTTTCAACATAATCTGCATGGTTTGGTCTCCACTCGTAAACAAAACCTAGATCTACTCCAAAACCAGAAGCATCAGTTAATTCGAACTCATAATCCTCATTATCAAAATCATCAGATCTCCCGTAAGATATCTCACCAGAAGATATAATATTCCCAGTAGTTTCTCCACCTCCTAAATCTGTTCCATCAGCATCATAATCAACGCTTACATTTTTTCCTCGTGCATAACCGCTACCCCCACCTTGAAGATATTTAATAGTAAAACCTCCTTTTAAGAAATGTTGTTCTTTCTGCATTAAAGTTCTGGCATAAGTAACACCAAACTCTGCCCATGCATGGGTAAAAATGTTAAAATCACCCTCATTAATATTAAAATCTTCTGAAGCATCATTATCTAAATCATCAATAGTAGTTCCATTTATTTCGTTTATGTTAGTCATAGAACGCAATCTAGTAAAAACAGCTATAGAACTCTTTTTATTAAGATTAAACATAAATGAAGGCCCCATAATATCAACATTTATTGCTGCATTATTATCTGAAGTTGGCGATTTTTCAGCATCGGTATCAAAACTATAATCGTCTTTAAAGGCATCCATGACATTCACACCATAATAATCATTACCAGCGAGAAAACTAGATCCAACCAGGTTAATATCCAATTTAAAACGAGAATCAGTAATATTTGCTGGATTGGAAATAACGCTATTTACACCACTATAATTGTCTGTAAGAAATCCGACATAAGATTGTGCTTTCACGCAAAAAGAACTCAAAATAAATAGTAACACTAAAGTAATTTTTTTCATAATTTTGGTTTGGTTAAAAATGTATTTCATCGACAAAAATAGATTTTTTATCGATAAAACATAAAATACTGTATATTTTTTTAGACAAAAAATAGCTATACAACTAGTAATGAACATTTTACGTAATTGTTTTTTTATAGCCACTAGGATTTAAAACTCCATAATCTATTAATTCTAATGAAAAACATAGTACAAAAAAATCTCAGAGTATCCACACCCTGAGATTTTTAGAATACTATTTAATCTATATTGTTTTTACTTAGCTAAATTAATTTCTACTCTTCTATTTTGTGCTCTACCTGCTTTATACATGTTTGTAGCAATAGGTCTTCTCTCGCCATATCCAATAGCTGATAGTCTAGTGGCATCTATTCCGTTTTTAACTAAAAAATCTTTTACTGAATTAGCTCTAGCATCTGACAATTTTTTATTTAATTCGTAACTCCCTATACTATCTGTATGCCCCTCAATAACGAATTTCGCATTTGGAAACGCTTTTAAAACCAATATAATATCAGATAAAACCTGGTTAGATTGTTTGCTTATAGAAGAGGTGCCATAATCAAACAAGATAACTTTTGCATAATCATTTAAATCTTTTTGAAGTTTTTGAATTACTGCCTCAGGACAACCATTATTAGCTACTGTACCAACTTCGTCTATACAATCATCATCTTTATCTAAAACACCATCACCATCATTATCTCTCCAAGGACACCCTTTATTATCTATAGGCCCCGCTTCTTCTGGGCAAGCATCAAGCTTATCAATAATACCATCCTCGTCTTTATCTCCCCAAGGACATCCTTTATTTTCTTCGGGGCCTGCCGCTTCTGGACAATCATCATCTTTATCTAAAATACCATCTTCATCAGCATCATCCCAAGGGCAACCATTATTCTCAACTGGACCTTGTTCTTTTGGGCAATCATCTAATTTATCAATTATTCCATCGCCATCTTTATCCTTAAATACATTTTGGTATATAGGTATTTTTAAACCTGCATAAACATCGGCTTCTCTATTATTATCACTTGCAAACGCAGAAATCACAGATCCAGAACCTAAATACAAAGGGCCTGCTCTTAAACCGGCACCCATTCTAAAACCATTATTTTCAATAACACTTAAAGGCAGATAAAAACTAAACCATTTACGCTCATAACGTGGGGTTAATGATGCCGTATTAGCTATCCGGTTGGCAGTAATTCGATCTCTAGACATTAAAGAAAAATCTGTGTTAAAGTTTAAATAGACTTTATTATTAAGATTCCAATCTACATTAAGATGTAAGGCTGATGGTAAATCTATTTTATAACCAGAATCAGCATTTGTTTGGGTATAAAATGTATTTAAAAAATCCCCAACATCATCAGCTCCATCAAATTCATCTTCATTTAATTCTGTAAATGCAATATTATATGCCTCTTTAACGCCATCTCTATAATTAATAAAACCAACATCAGTTAATGATAATCCTATTTTAAGTTTATACTTATTTTTATGCTTATAATTATTTAGGCTAGCATTATCCGTTTCATACTCTTCATAATTAGGGCGCCACTCGTAAACAAAACCTAAGTCGCCACCAAAACCGTTAGCATCAGGCAGGTCATAATCGTAATCATCATTATCAAAATCCGTAAAACGTGCATAAGTTAAATTACCTGATGTTGTTATACTTCCTGTGGTTTCTCCACCACCAAGATTCGTCCCATCTGCATCATAATTAAGCTTAACATTTTCACCTAAAGTATAGGCACTTCCTAATCCTTTTAAATATTTTAAAGACACACCGCCTTTTAAAAAATGCTGATTTTTATTTAAAATTACTCTAGCATAAGTTATACCAACTTCAGCCCAAGCATGTCCAATAATATTAAATTCCCCTTCATCAAAACTGTAATCATCAGAAGTATCATCATCAATAGATTCTATAGAAGAGCCATTAATTTTATTTACGTTAACAAAACTTCGTGCTCTAGTAAAAACCGCTAAACTGCTATTTTTACTAAGATTAAACATAAAAGATGGCCCTAAAACATCTACATTAATTACTGCATTATTATCAGACTTCTCATTGGTTTTAGCCTCTGAGTCAAAACTATAGCCATCTTTGGTGGCATCTATAATATTAATTCCGTAATAATCATTACTACCAAACGCACTTGCTCCTGCAAGATTAATATCCGTTTTAAAACGGGAATCGGCAATATTTGCAGGGTTAGAAATAATACCATGGACACCGCTATAATTGTCAGTTAGAAATCCAATATAAGATTGTGCCTCTATAGAAAAAGAAGCTGTAAATAGAAAAACTAATAAGGTAATTTTTTTCATAATTATGAGTGTATTGTAATAGCTTAAAAACAAATTTAATTTTTTTTCCATAAAATACTTACAAATCAACCTTATAAATCTTAATTTATAAAGAAGATATGAACAACTCTTATTGATTTAGTATCCTTTGTAAAATTCTTAAAAATACTATAACTTCGTACTATGAAAATTTACACCAAAACAGGAGATAAAGGCACCACAGCATTATTTGGAGGTACACGAGTACCTAAACACCATATAAGAATTGAAAGTTACGGAACGGTTGATGAGTTAAATTCCCATTTGGGTTTAATTCGCGACCAAGACATCCATCAAGATTATAAGGATTTATTGATAAAAATTCAAGACCGGTTATTTACAGTTGGAGCCATTTTAGCCACCGACCCTGAAAAAGCCATTTTAAAAAACGGTAAGGAACGCTTAAATATCGAAAAAATATCTGCAGCAGATATTGAACGTTTAGAGCAGGAAATGGATACTATGAATGCTGCGCTACCTCCTATGACGCATTTTGTACTTCCTGGTGGGCATCAAACGGTGTCATTCTGTCATATTGCGCGTTGTGTTTGCCGTAGAGCGGAACGTTTAGCATCGGCGCTTAACGATTTAGAACCTTTTGAGACGAATGCACTAACCTACCTTAACCGTCTTTCTGACTATCTTTTTGTATTGGCACGAAAGTTGTCATCTGATTTACAAGCGAATGAAATTAAGTGGATTCCGGAGAAACATTAAATTTTACGTCATTGCGAAACATTTTAAAAATGTTGTGGCAATCTAATCTTTTAAATTAATAAACAAGATTACCACGTTGCAAAAGCGCCTCGTAATGACAACATATTTTAAATATATCTAAGGATTTGCGTTAGGGATTGCAGCGGCATCCTTTTTAAAAATTGAATAAAATAACATATTGTATGTTCTAGAATTTAGCAAATTGCTAAGTCCTTAGACCTGGCAATAACGTTTTAAAAAGATATAGCGTAAAGCCCGACCCTTGTGGTAACGCCTAAAAAAAAATTGATTTTGCTACACATTATTAACCCAAAGAATAATTTGCAAGGGTTTAGATTACAGAAAGATACGTTCTTATAATTAATGATTAAATGCGTTTAAAAAATCTTATGAAACTTTTGAGATTAATTCATAACATTTTTTAAACACAATAGGAACGGTTGATGTTTTGAAGTGTTTTTATTTACTTTTTAAAAATAAAAACATAAAGAACATGAAATAATTCATTTTTTTCTTGTGTGTTTAAACTAAAAAATTATTTTTGCAAAAAATTAAACACATACACATGTATTGGACATTAGAATTAGCATCGTATTTAAGTGATGCGCCTTGGCCAGCAACAAAGGACGAATTAATAGATTACGCTATTAGAACAGGTGCCCCTTTAGAGGTTGTTGAAAATTTACAATCTATTGAAGATGAAGGAGACTCTTATGACTCTATTGAAGAAATCTGGTCTGATTATCCTACCGACGAGGACTACCTTTGGAATGAAGATGAATATTAATAAAGCATACAGCATAGATAAAAAAGTCTCGATTTGAGGCTTTTTTTTTGTTCTAAAACGTAATTAAACCGTAACAAAATGTATCTTTGATGTTGACAAAAATTTCTTGAGGCATAACCTTGAGAGACCCTTTAAAATTGTCATTTCCATGAAGATGGGAACCTTTTAAAGATGCAAAAATAAAAATGACGAAAACCTAGGGCAATCCTAGATAAAATATATAAAATTACACTCATGAGTTTTTTAAATTCTGTACTTAAAATATTTGTTGGCGATAAAGCCAAACAAGACGTAAAAGAATTATCGCCACTAGTAGATAAAATTAAAACCTTTGAAGCCGCTTTAGAAGCCTTATCTCATGATGAGTTAAGAGCAAAAACAGCTGAGTTTAAAGCTAAAATTGCTGAAGCGAATGCAGCTGTTGATAAGCAAATGGCCGACTTAACACAAGAAGCTGAAACTACCGAAGATATTGATAAACGTGAAGACATCTACGAACACATTGACCGCTTAAAGGATGAGGCTTATAAAATTACCGAAGCCGTTTTAAACAACATTTTACCTGAAGCTTTTGCTGTGGTAAAAGAAACGGCGAAACGTTTTGTAAATAACACGGCTATTACGGTTACTGCAAACGAATTTGATAGAAGTGTATCGGGCGAAAAAGATTATGTAGTTTTAGAAGATGATAAAGCCATTTGGGCAAATTCTTGGGATGCCGCAGGAAAACCTATTACTTGGGATATGGTACATTATGATGTGCAGTTAATTGGAGGTATTGCGATGCACCAAGGTAAAATTGCCGAAATGCAAACTGGTGAAGGTAAAACCTTAGTGGCAACCTTACCCGTATATTTAAATGCTTTAGCCGGAAAAGGTGTGCACTTAGTAACGGTGAATGATTATTTAGCAAAACGTGATAGTGCGTGGATGGCTCCTATTTTTCAGTTCCATGGTATGAGTGTAGATTGTATTGATTACCATCAACCAAACTCTGAAGCGCGAAGAAAAGCCTATAATGCCGATATTACTTACGGTACCAATAACGAATTTGGTTTTGACTACCTACGTGATAATATGGCACACTCAATAGATGATTTAGTGCAGCGTCCGCACCATTACGGTATTATAGACGAAGTTGATTCTGTATTGGTAGATGATGCGCGTACACCACTAATTATTTCGGGTCCTATCCCAAAAGGTGACCGCCATGAGTTTACAGAACTAAAACCTAAGGTTGATGATATTGTTTCGGTACAACGCAAGTATTTAACGGGTGTTTTAGCAGAAGCTAAGAAGTTAATTGCGGCTGGAGACACCAAAGAAGGCGGTTTTCAATTACTTCGTGTTTACAGAGGTATTCCTAAAAACAAAGCACTTATTAAGTTTTTATCTGAAGAAGGGGTTAAACAACTGCTACAGAAAACAGAAAATTTCTACATGCAAGATAACAACCGTGAAATGCCTAAGGTTGATGAAGAATTGTACTATGTCATTGAAGAAAAAAACAATCAAGTGGAATTAACCGATAAAGGTGTTGAATATATTTCTGGAAAAGATAACCCAGACTTTTTCATCCTTCCAGAAATAGGTATTGAAATTGCCAAGATTGAAGAACAAGGTCTTTCGGCTGAAGAAGAAGCTACGCTTAAAGAAGAATTGTTTAAGGAATTTGGTTTGAAATCTGAGCGTATCCATACATTAAGTCAATTACTAAAAGCATACGCATTATTCGAAAAAGACACGCAATATGTGGTGATGGAAAATAAGGTGATGATTGTTGATGAGCAAACGGGACGTATTATGGATGGTCGTCGTTATTCTGACGGATTACACCAAGCCATTGAGGCCAAAGAAAATGTAAAAATTGAAGATGCTACACAAACATTTGCCACGGTAACGCTTCAAAATTACTTCAGAATGTATCGTAAGCTGTCTGGTATGACAGGTACAGCATTAACTGAAGCTGGAGAGTTTTGGGAAATTTACAAATTAGATGTACTTGAAACACCAACCAACCGCCCTATTGCTCGTGATGATAAAGAAGATTTAGTGTATAAAACGAAGCGTGAAAAATACAATGCAGTTATTGATGAAGTCACTAGATTATCAGAAGCGGGACGTCCGGTATTGATTGGAACCACATCGGTTGAGATTTCTGAGTTGCTGGGTAAAATGTTAAGCATTCGAAAAATACCGCACAATGTTTTAAATGCAAAACAACATAAACGCGAAGCAGATATTGTTGCTGAAGCTGGTAATGCAGGACAAGTAACTATAGCTACCAATATGGCGGGTCGTGGTACGGATATTAAATTATCTGAAACCGTTAAAAAAGCAGGTGGATTAGCCATTGTAGGCACAGAGCGTCATGATTCGCGTCGTGTAGACAGACAGCTACGAGGTCGTGCTGGCCGTCAAGGAGATCCAGGAAGTTCTCAGTTTTATGTGTCTTTAGAAGACAACTTGATGCGTTTATTTGGTTCTGAGCGAATTGCTAAAATGATGGATAAAATGGGATTGAAAGAAGGCGAAGTGATTCAGCATTCTATGATTTCAAAATCTATTGAGCGTGCACAGAAAAAGGTTGAAGAAAACCAGTTTGGTGTTCGTAAGCGATTGTTAGAATATGATGATGTTATGAACGCGCAACGTGAGGTGGTTTACAAACGTCGTTATAATGCTTTAAATGGTGAACGTTTACGTGTCGATTTAGCAAATATGATTTTTGACACTACAGAAGGTATTGCAGAAACAAATAAAGGGGCTAACGATTATAAAAATTTCGAGTTTGAATTGATTCGTTATTTCTCAATGAGTTCGCCAATTTCTGAAGATGAATTTGGAAAACTATCGGCTCAAGAAATTACATCAAAAATATACAAAGCGGCTTTTGAGCACTACAGAGATAAAATGGCTAGAAATGCAGATATTGCGTTTCCTGTTATTAAAAATGTATATGAAACGCAACGCGATAAATTCAAACGTATCGTTGTACCTTTTACAGATGGTGTAAAGAGTTTAAATGTGGTTACCGATCTTGAAAAAGCTTATGAAACTAATGGTAAACAATTAATTACCGATTTTGAAAAGAACATTACATTAGCCATAATTGATGATGCTTGGAAAACCCATTTACGTAAAATGGATGAGTTAAAGCAATCAGTACAATTAGCGGTACATGAGCAAAAAGACCCTTTATTAATTTATAAGTTTGAAGCTTTTGAGTTGTTTAAAGCGATGATTGACCAAGTGAATAAAGATGTGATTTCATTCTTATTTAAAGGTGAATTACCTCAAGAAACGCAAAACACCATTCAGGAAGCCAGACAAACTCGTAAAAAGGAAAATCTAAAAACTCAAAAAGACGAAATTCCTAATTTAGATGAGCGTTCTGCACAAAACAGAGCGGCAGGAAATACACAACGTAATCAAGAAGTTATAGAAACTATTGTTCGCGATCGACCAAAAATTGGACGTAACGACCGTGTGACAATAAAACACGTTTTAAAAGGAGAAAATAAAACCTTAAAGTATAAACAAGCCGAACCTTTAATTGCAAAAGGCGAATGGGTTTTGGTTGAAGATTAACCTAAATTCCTTTAAAAATAAGGCCTCTTATAATATTAAAATCCCATTAGGTTAACTTTTGGGATTTTTTTGTGGGTTTATTACATGAAAATTAAAACGCATATTTATAATACAAAGCTCCCCTTAACTTTATAAACTATCTAAAGGGCTTTTTATATTACTCATATGGCTATGAGACACTTTTGTATAAACCTGTGTTGTTTTAATGGAGTAATGCCCTAAAAGTTCTTGAATAAATCGTAAGTCTGCACCAGACTCTAACAAATGTGTAGCATAACTATGTCTCAATCCATGAATCCCTATTTTTTTGTTAACCCCTGCTTTTATCATAGCCTTTTTAAAAACCTGCTGTAAACTACTTTTAGAATAACTTCCACCATACTGCCCTTCAAATAAATACTCTTCAGGCGTATAAATTGTATAATATATTCTAAGTTCTTTCAAAATAGTCATTGGTAAAGGAACATACCTATCTTTTTTACCTTTTGCTCCAACAATATGCACAAGCATTCTGGAACTATTTATATGATGTAGTTTTATATTTACTACTTCAGACACTCTTAAGCCCATACCATAACATAATTTTAGAGCAACCTTATGCTTAAGGTTAGTTGTAGCCTTAATTATTCTTTTTATTTCGTATTTACTCAATAACTTAGGCAAAGTACTTGGTGTCTTTGGCCTCGGGATATCAAAAAACATTTTGGGTCTATGAATCACTTGCTCAAAATAAAACTTAACAGCATTTATTTTTCCGTTCATTTTACGTTCTTTCATTTTAAGATGCTGGACACAATACAAAAAATAATCTTTAAGTCTTTTAGGGTTCAAATCCTCTATAGGATAATCGTTTATCAGATATAATAACTCAGCAAACTCAGCTAGGTACATACGCTGGGTATTAATACTATAAGATTTAATTTGCAATTGGTTTCTGTAATCTATAAATGCTTGTTTATTAATATGGTGTATGGTATCTAAGAGTTTTTTACCTGGTAACTCTTCTTTAATTTTTAACTCTCTTCTTACAACTGGAAGATCTGGGAGGTACCAACATGCATTTGAAGCACTATATGATACAGATGGAAATTGTTTTTGCAATTGTTTTTGCATGTCCTTATTATAAGGAAATGCAATCCAAATTACATTTTTATTTTTATGCTTCCCTAATTTAAAGTTATAATTAGCAAGTTCCATAAGTAGTGTATTTTGTATATCAAAATTGAAATATACATAATTTTGATATACAAAACGTACAGTACTGAAAACTTTATAACACATTATATATACTCAAAGTACTACAGTTTCATCTTTTTTTTTATCTTCGTATTAACTGCACATATATATGTGTTGTGTGTAAGTTGACCAAAAATTAAACCTTGTGAATTAAATTAAAATTTAGAACTATAAACCAAAATCAATTATGAAAAAAATCACTTTACTATTACTGACAATTCTAATGTTTTCTTGTGGAAACAATAAGGAAGAACAAATGCTGTATGATTACCAACAGAAAAACGTTAAGGCTTTAAACTTTGATTTAAAAGACCTTGATTATAAAGTTCAAAACATTGAAAAAGTTGCGCATATAACTGCGGCAGACAGTATAAAACATTTAAAACAAGAACTTGCCGAATATTGGACAAAAAATCCTGAACAGTCACTTGTGGATACATTGAGTTTTAAATACGTAAAAAGTGTGTTAAATGAAACCATTACTCAAAAAGACACATTATATAAACTATATCAGGAAGCTGTTTTAACAGCAATCCGAATTGATGATTTTTCATACGAATTGGAATCTAAAAGAAAAAGGGATGATGCTATGGATGAAATGTTTTCATACAAAAAAACACTCTCTGGAGTTGAGACACTTGAAAAATATTTTAACAAGCTTTCTGAAAAACCAGACTCTATACTTTCGTCAAAATATAAAGCAAATTATTCTTTAAAAAATCCAATGTTAGGGAATACAAAACAGACATTTGATAAGATATTTTACACTAATTCGACTCAAACTGAATTTGTAAAAGAAGAAACAGTTGATGAAAAATAAACCCTACGCACAATCGAGTAGACGGCTCTCCCCATAATTGAGGAGAGTGCGCCTCTCACACCACCGTACGTACGGGTCTCGTATACGGCGGTTCACCAAATTGAAGTTTGCGTATTATTAATGTAATCTAACAAAGGTTTATACCCTTT
>NZ_JAQWOO010000016.1 GCF_029245835.1 Algibacter sp.
TTACAAACTACGCCTAGTTTATCACGATGTGCTTTAAAGTGAGCGATACAAGAAGCTTCACTATCAAAATTTGCTGTAAAACTGAAGATATTCATATGGTGGAATTTTTAGCTAATTTATGAATAAATTTTTAATTGTGATATATTACGGATATTCATTTTATTTATTAATCCCATGAAGTAAATGTCGCATTTTTAGCAAAAACTTACAAAGAAATAGTATTACTTCTTTATAAACTTAAATATACTTTTGGTTCCGTCCTTATCATGTAAACTAACAAAATATATTCCAGAGTTTAAAGAGTCTGTATCATAGCTTACCATGAAATTATTAATAACGTATTGTCGTTTAGAAATAACGCGCCCAAAAACATCAATAACATGCATATCAATTATTTGATTATTAATCTGCTCAAATTTGATGTTCAATTTATGTTCAACTGGGTTTGGGTAGTATTTTAACTCATTTGTTTCCGCTTCAGAAACAGATAAATTACTTTTTTGATACACTCTTACATAATCAATTTCCATGGTATCATTAGTAAAACTATCCGCAATAGGACCTCCTAAATTACCTCCCATCGCTAGATTTAGTAGAATAAAAAATTCTTGGTTAAATGGATTTATTGTTTCCATTTCGTTTATTAATATGTTATCCATATAAATTTTCATGTTGTCTGCATTCCATTCTAAACTATAGACATGAAAATTTTGAGAGGTATCTGCGTTATTCGTAGCAATCCCTTTACTGTTGTAAAAATAACCTCCTCCATTATTCCAATGCCAAGTTGCTAGCATTTCTGTTTTAGCGATATTAGGTTCCATGATATCAATTTCACCACACCAAGGCCAACTTGTAGTACCAAAATCTTCGTCCCAATATGCGCCATCTTCATTAATATTTTTCCCCAATAACCAAATAGCTGGCCATGTTCCAGCTACTGAAGGCAATTTAGCACGAACTTCTACCCTTCCATATTTAAAAGCATATTTAGAATTTAATCTTGCGGAAGTGAATTGTTTTTCCTGTTCTTGATCTGTATAAGACTCTCTAATAGCTTTAATTTTTAGAGTTCCATTATCTACATAAGAATTTTGCTGTAAAGCAGTGTAATGTTGTTCTTCATTATTTGCCCAACTATCTCCTGCAATTAATTCTGTTTGATGATGCCAGTTCATTGTATTTATTGCACCACTGTCATCAAATTCATCAAACCAAACCAACTCATCAAATTCAGAATTTTCTGATTCATCAATTGTACCGTCGTATAGAAAGTCATCAATATATGCAATTACAGCATCATTGTTATTTTCACCATTTACTTGTAATACAACTCTGTTAAAATCTGTTCTGGTAGTTGGATCTGGCGAAGCTGGTAAATATGTATCAGATTCAAAATCAAATGTAATTTCTTGCCATTGATTTAATAGAACAGGCTTAATAATTTCACTTTGAGTAACCCAAGGCTCTCCTAATCCACCATCTTGTAACTTTAAAGAAATTTTATTAGGCTGAGTTCCTGAAAGACTGCCTTCTGGAATATAAATTTTTAAGCTAAAAGTATTATTTGTGGACAGATCAAAATTGCTTTGAATGTTAAATCTTATATTGGCATATGACGCTGTTCCATTATCATTGTATTTCAAAACAGTGGATGACGTATTAATACCTTCTTGAAATTGATTAAGATGGGCAACTTCAAAATCGATAACTTGAGTTGGATCTGCTTCCCAAATAATTGTTCCATTTCCCTCAAAATCATCTTGAACATTTTGAGCTAATAAACATAGAGGTAAACAAAGGAAAAACAAAGAAGTAAAAATAGAACGCATAGAATCTTTTTTTATTTATCAAAAATAATATTAGAAGCTTTACTTAACTAAAATTCAACCAATACATGACCTATACAACCCTAAATATTTTTATCAAAAAAAATGAAAAAAACGACAAAAAGTCATTAAAACAAAGACATGAGCAGACATTTTGTCTATCAAAATCAATTGGTAAGATTATTGACTTAATCTCAATGTAGAGGTAAAAGAATTAAAAAGAAAAATAAAGGTTAAATAAGATTTCCGCTTTCGCGGAAATGAAAAACATATAAAATTATGAACTTAAATAATTATACAATTAAATCGCAAGAAGCCATACAGCAAGCACAACAAATTGCTCAAAGCTTTGGACATCAACAAATCGAAAATGAACATATTTTTAAAGGCATTTTCGAAGTTGACGAAAACGTGTTACCGTTTCTTTTAAAGAAATTAAATGTAAACGTTTCTATATTAGAACAAGCCTTAGAGAAGCAACTAGAAAGTTTTTCTAAAGTTACGGGTAGTGAATTGATGTTATCTCGTGAAGCTGGTAAAACTTTAAACGAAGCATCAATTATTGCAAAAAAAATGAAGGATGATTATGTTTCTATAGAACATTTGATTCTAGCTGTTTTTAAATCGAACAGTAAAATAGCTCAAATGCTAAAAGACCAAGGCGTTACTGAAAAAGGCTTAAAAGCGGCCATTGATGAATTGCGTAAAGGCGAAAATGTAACCTCTCAAAGTCAAGAGGAGACTTACAATTCTTTAAATAAATACGCTAAAAACTTAAATCAATTAGCAAAAGACGGTAAACTAGACCCTGTAATTGGTCGCGATGAGGAAATAAGAAGAATTCTTCAAATTTTATCACGTAGAACTAAGAATAACCCAATTTTAGTTGGAGAGCCTGGAACTGGTAAAACCGCTATTGCTGAAGGTTTAGCGCATAGAATTATTGATGGTGACATTCCTGAAAACCTAAAAGACAAACAAATTTTTGCTTTGGATATGGGGGCACTTATTGCAGGTGCAAAATATAAAGGTGAGTTTGAAGAACGTCTTAAAGCCGTAATTAAAGAGGTTACAACTAGTGATGGAGACATCGTTTTATTTATTGATGAAATACACACACTTGTTGGCGCAGGTGGCGGACAGGGGGCCATGGATGCTGCAAATATTTTAAAACCTGCCCTTGCCCGAGGAGAACTTCGTGCTATTGGTGCAACCACTTTAGATGAATATCAAAAATACTTTGAAAAAGATAAAGCCTTAGAGCGTCGTTTTCAAAAAGTAATGGTGAATGAGCCTGATACAGAAAGTGCTATTTCAATCCTTAGAGGGATTAAAGAAAAGTACGAAACACATCATAAAGTTCGTATAAAAGATGAAGCTATTATTGGTGCTGTAGAATTGTCTACAAGATATATTACAAATCGATTTTTGCCAGATAAAGCGATTGATTTAATGGATGAAGCGGCTGCGAAATTGCGTATGGAAATCAATTCTAAACCTGAAGAATTAGATGTTCTAGATCGTAAAATCATGCAGTTAGAAATTGAAATTGAAGCTATTAAGCGTGAAAAAGATGAAAGTAAATTAAAATCCCTACGCTCAGACTTAGCAAATATTAAAGAGCAACGCAACGAAATCAATGCGAAATGGAAGTCTGAAAAAGAAGTGGTAGATAATATCCAAAATACAAAACAAGCTATTGAAAACTTCAAATTAGAAGCTGAAAAAGCAGAACGAGAAGGTGATTACGGGAAAGTAGCGGAACTTCGTTACGGAAAAATTAAAGAAGCCCAAGAGCAGCTTGAAGACTTTCAAAAGAAACTAGATGAACACTCTGAAACCTCTTTAATCAAAGAAGAAGTAACTTATGATGATATAGCTGAAGTCGTGGCAAAATGGACTGGAATTCCTGTTACCAAAATGCTACAAAGCGAACGTGAAAAACTTCTAAAATTAGAAGATCAATTACATAAACGTGTGGTTGGGCAAGAAGAAGCCATTGAAGCTGTTAGTGATGCCGTTAGACGAAGTCGTGCTGGTTTACAAAACCCTAAAAAACCTATTGGAACATTTCTTTTTTTAGGAACCACCGGGGTTGGTAAAACAGAGCTTGCAAAAGCCTTAGCAGAATATCTATTTGACGATGAAAATGCAATGACTCGTATCGACATGAGCGAATATCAAGAACGTCATGCAGTTAGTAGATTAGTTGGAGCACCTCCTGGTTATGTAGGTTATGATGAAGGCGGACAACTTACCGAAGCGGTTAGACGTAAACCGTATTCTGTAGTGCTGTTAGATGAAATTGAAAAGGCACACCCTGATACGTTTAATATTCTACTGCAAGTTTTAGATGAAGGTCATTTAACAGATAATAAAGGACGTGTAGCAGATTTTAAAAACACCATAATAATCATGACCTCAAATATGGGAAGCACGATAATCCAAGAACGTTTTGAGGCTACTAAAGATATAGATTCGGCCATTGCAGCCGCAAAAGTAGATGTGCTAGCCCTGTTAAAACAAACCGTGCGCCCTGAGTTTTTAAACCGAATTGATGACACAGTTATGTTTACACCTTTAAGTAAAGAAAACATTGTTGATATTGTTGGTTTACAACTAAAAAGCGTCACTAAAATGATAGCTCAACAAGGTATTACGTTTGATGCTACACCAGAAGCCATAGCCTATTTAGCCGAAAAAGGATATAATCCAGAATATGGAGCTAGACCTGTAAAACGTGTGATTCAAAAAGAAGTATTGAATGCTTTAAGTAAAGAAATACTAGCAGGAAAAGTAACTACAGATAGTGTGATACTATTGGATGCGTTTGATGATAAGTTAGTATTTAGAAATCAAGGCAACTTAGTAACTGAAGCATTATAAAAATATAATAGACCTTAATTTGTAACAATTTAGCTTACAAGTAGTCTATTAGTTGGTTGGTTAGTTGAAAAGCAACATGAATCTTATTATAAGATGATTGTTGCTTTTCTTTTTTAAACGCTAATAATAACAAATAATATCTTTTTAAAAAACATAACAATCATTAAATACATTACGTTTCATGACCTAATACCTCATTAAATATTAAGTTTTCCGTAAAATTTATCAACCAAATAACCTGAGTTCGATTATTAAAACAGGCAAACTTGATTGGAATTTATAGTTTGAAATTTAATAGACGGTTTTTTAGGCAAGAAGCTATATGCGATAAGCCCTGAAATCAGGTTGCTAAGAAAGTTCCCAAAGCTTCTGT
>NZ_JAQWOO010000047.1 GCF_029245835.1 Algibacter sp.
AAGTGAGTTTGGCGATATAGAAATCGCTTTGCTCTATTTTAACAACATTATTATTTACTATTAAAACAAAGAGCGTCAAAATAAAACCTAAATGACCAAAAATAAAAAGATCGCCTAAATTGTTTTTAGACGACCTCTTTACCTTGTAATTGTTAAATAGTATATCGTTAGACTACTTTTACGTTTACGGCGTTTAATCCTTTTCTGCCTTCTTGTAGATCGAATTCTACAACATCACCTTCACGAATTTCATCGATTAATCCTGAAATGTGTACGAAATGTTCTTTGTTGTTGTCTTCTTCAACGATGAAACCAAATCCTTTAGAATCATTGAAAAATTTTACTGTACCTTTACTCATTGTATTTGTATTATAATAAATTAAGTGGCAAATATAATATAAAAAACAGTAAGTGTGAAATTTTTTATAAAATTTTTGCACTAAAAAGGAATATCTAATTACCTTAAAACCAGTTTTTTAATTATCACTTTTCCTAACTCTTCATTAAGCATATTAATTATTTTTTCTTTTCCATAGCTTAATTCCTCTCTTAAAACACTTGAACTCAATTGCACATACAGTGTTTCGCGCTCTAAACTCACCGCAGTAGTGTAGTTGTTAACGCCATTCCCCATAAGTTTTGCCCATGCATCAGCAACATTAACTTTGTTTAATCCTTTTTCAAGTTTATTTGTTTCAACAAACTCTTTTAAAGCGTCACTAATACTCAAATTTTCGTTGTTGCGTTTTGCCATAGCTCTATTAAATGGATTAGAAAAAAATATGTTTTGTAAATGTATTAAAATTTTTGGGCGCTACCCAAGGGTCGGGCTATTCATTGCAAGTCCTCGCACCTCCTACGTCGGGCTGTGGGCTTTTCATTGCTATCCCTAGCGCATGGGTATTTGCTATATTAATTTTTTAAATTTAAAGCTGTTTTGTTTTTGGAGAGGCTCGTTAAAGGGTTCCTGTATGGTTAATAGCTTGTTAAAATGCTAAAATCTTTTTCGGTTAAGGGATACTTTAAAAAAAAAGCACTTTACTTTACCAATTAGTAAACATTCACCATAAAAAATGTTGTGGGTAGTATTTACTTTTCATCCTAAAAAAATATTCGTTATTTAGTAATGTATCGTTATCTACTTTTATTTCTTAATTAATCTTCCCATACATTATATTGGTCTTTCATAGCTAATGTTTTTTTTAAAATCCAAACAATCATTAATTTGGATAACATCAATACTGCATCCTATTGCTTATAACATTAAGAAACACCTTAAATGTATAATAAAAAAGTTGAAAAGTAATGCTAAAGCAGCAGGTTGTTTTACAGTTAAAAAGGCTATTTAGTACTCAAAATAGACCTTTAGCAGACTCCAAATTTTAAAAAGAAATAGGTTACTCTAAAAACAAAAGCCACCTTGAAAAGAGTTATTGAGTTAAAAAAATTATTCTCTTATAGAGCCTTTTGCAACGATTACGGGTATTGTAGCCAGTTTTTTTCTATACTGCTGTTCAATTCCTTTTGCAAATTCGGCTTTATCAGTTCTTAATAATTCCATTCCCTTACCATTAACGATAGTCGGATTCAAATCCCTTAAATGATTGTCGCTCCAAATTCCTAACTCGATAATTATTGGTGTCATTGCAAGACCTTTCTCTGTTAAAAGATAAATATTTGACTTTTTATTATTCGGGAGCTTGGTTTTAATAACAATTCCTACTTCTTCAAGTTGTTTCAATTTCGTGGTCAATATATTGGTTGCAATTTTTTCATCACTTTCTGTAAAGTCTTTAAAAGTTTGCTTGTTTTCTATAAGCATCTGTTTCACGATAACCAACATCCATTTATCGCCTAAAATATCTAAAGCCGAAGTAAAAGGGCAATTGCATCTAAATTTTGTTTCCATTCTCTTTTGTTCCTTTTGTAGGCTACAAAGGTAACAAATTATATTTTTTACTTGTAAAATGAAATTAATTTTTATAATTACTTGCTTTTTAAAAGTAATATTGTATTTTTGCTTGCGAAATACAAGTAATAGATATTAATAAAAATTAAATCAATGAAAAAAGTAATCACAGTATTTGTGTTAGCAGGCATTCTTGCTTCCTGCAACACATCTAAAACAAATACAAAAAGCAAGAATAATCAGTCAAAAGAAAAAACAATGAACAACAAAGAAATTGTAGGCACTTTCTTGGGTGCTGTAGCCAAACAAGATGCAGAGACAATGCGAAAATTTGCCAATGCAGATTATATTCAGCATAATCCATTCGTGCCAACAGGACTTGAACCGTTTATAGGACTATTACCAGTCTTAAAAGAAAACGGAACATACGCTGAAAACGTTCGACTATTTCAAGATGGTAACTATGTATTTATGCACAACATTTGGAAAAATGCAAAACCATTTGGTGCAGATGAAATGGTAGCATTTGATATTATACGTGTCGATCAAAACGGAAAAGTAGCCGAGCATTGGGATGCAATGACTGTTTTGGTTAAAGAAACTGCAAGCGGAAGAACACAAACTGATGGTTCTACAACTGTGACAGATTTGGATAAAACCGAAGCGAATAAAAAACTGGTGACTTCATTTATCAACGATGTGCCAATGGGTAAAAATCAAGGTAAAATTGGTGAGTATATTAGTTCGGAACAATACAACCAACATAATCCACAAATCAAGGATGGTTTAAATGGTTTGGGAGAATTTTTTCAATATCTAGCTTCACAAAACATCACTTTTAAATATAACAAACTCCACAAAGTTTTAGGTGAAGGGAATTTTGTACTCACAGTAAGTGAGGGCGAATTGATGGGAAAGGAACAGGTTTTTTATGATTTATTTCGTGTAGAAAATGGCAAAATTGTAGAGCATTGGGATGTGATTCAAGAAATACCTACCGAAGGATTGGCACACAATAACGGTATGTTTGGGTTTTAATTCAATTTAATTTTTAACTCTTAAATATTTATAAAAAATGAAAAATTTATTTTTTAAATTAATTTTAGTGCTTGGTGTACTATTTAGTTTAGTGGCATGTAGTGATGACGATGATGGCACAGTAACAGAGCCTACTCAAAAAGAAAAAGTAGTTCAGTTTTTTAAGGCTGTTAATGAACGTGATGTTGCTACCTTAGAAAGCTTAGTTAATGAGGATTATATTCAACATAATCCATTTATCCCAACAGGCAGAGATGCATTTATATCGCTTCTTCCTGTATTAGAACAAAACGGAACACAGTTAGAAAATATTCGTTTGATTGAAGATGGAAGCTTTGTAGTAGCTCATAATGTATGGACTAACGCTGGAGTTTTTGGATATGGAGATACTACAGTTTCTTTCGATATATTACGTTTTGATGCAAATGGTAAAATAGCCGAACATTGGGATGCCTTGCAAGCTTGGGAATTTCCCACTGTTAATGGTAACACAATGACTGATGGACCAACCACCATCACTAACTTAGACGAAACGGAAGCAAATAAAGCTTTAGCTGTGAATATAATCCAAGATGTATTGATGGGGCAAAATCCAAATAACATTACCAACTACATTGCCGAAGATTACATCCAACACAACCCTCAAATCGATAATGGCTTACAAGGGATTCAGGATGCCGTGGCTTTTCTTACGTCTATAAATAACATGTTCCAATACAATACCATTCACAAAGTAATTGGGGAAGGAAATTTTGTTTTAACTGTAAGCGAAGGAACTTGGAATGGCACCTCCAATGCGTTTTATGATTTATTCAGAATGGAAAATGGTAAAGCTGTAGAGCATTGGGACGTAATCCAACCCGTGCCTACCGAAGGTTTGGTGAATGACAACGGAATGTTTGATGGATTTTAATTCAATTAATTATAAATATTTACAAATAATGAAAAACATAATAATAACAGGAAGTAGTAGTGGTTTTGGACTAAAAGCCGCTAAAGATTTTGCAGATAAAGGCTATCAAGTTTTTGCAACAATGAGAAATCCAGAAGGGAAAAACGCAGAAAAAAAGGCAGATTTAGAAGGTTATTCTAACCATATAAAAGTGGTGGATATGGATGTAACCAAAGAAGCTTCTGTAAAAGAGGCTATGAATAGTATCCTTTCACAAGCAGAACATATTGATATTCTAATTAACAATGCAGGTATTATGTATATCGGTATTACAGAAGCCTACAGCGTTGAGCAGGCAAAGTGGCAAATGGAAACCAATTATTATGGTGCTATTAGAACAATGCAAGCCGTTTTACCTACAATGAGAAAATCGAGTACGGGTTTAATTATCAATACATCTTCGCTTGTTGGTCGTATGTCACCACCATTTTTCGGAACCTATACTGCCACAAAACACGCTTTGGAAGGTTATTCGCAAGCCTTACGTTATGAGGTTTCGCCTTTTGGCGTAGATATCGTAATGGTAGAACCAGGACCGTTTGGAACAGGATTGTTGGCTTCTGGACAAGCCCCTTTACATTCTGAAGTTCTTGATTCTTATGGTGAATTAGCGGTTGTTCCAACTGCAATGGGCGAGAATTTTGCTCAAATGTTACAAAGCCAAGATGCTCCTGACCCACAATGGGTGGTAGATGCTTATTTAAAATTGGCAGAAATGCCTTTTGGCAGTCGTCCAACTCGAACTGTTGTAGGAATAACTTGGGGTGTTGATGAAATTAACGAATTGACACAACCGATTCAAGACCGAGTACTTAAAGAAATGCAATTAGAAAATGTGCTTGGTGGCATTTCGTCATCATCATAAAATTTTTAGTTCACTTTTTAAAATCACAAGGGTTTCCGTTCTTGTGATTTTTTTTGGATTGTAGTTTTTCAAATTAGCTACAATCTTTCGAGGATATAAAATCGTTTTTGTATTATATACTAGGCGTTAAATGAAAGTAGCCTGAATTTTATACAAAGTCAAGTCGTATTGATTGAAAACAGTCGTGATTTCGTGGCTAAAAAAGCCCATCACAACCTAAAAACCTCATAACTTTGATGCACTTGCTTCACTGCTTCTTCAGTACGTTCAGCATGTGTATCACTTATAAATAGTTGTCCGAAATTCTCATCGTCTACTAATTTAATAATTTGCGCTACGCGCTGTTCATCTAACTTATCAAAAATATCATCAAGAAGTAAAATAGGATTTACACCACTTTGGGCTTTTATAAAATCGAACTGTGCCAATTTCAAAGCTATTAAAAATGATTTTTGCTGTCCCTGACTTCCAAACTTCTTAATAGGGTGTCCTTCAATATTAAAATGTAAATCATCCTTATGTATACCAACACTTGTATATTGTAAAGCCTTGTCTTTGTTTACCGATGCTCTTAAAAGCGTATTTAAATCTCCTTCGAATAAATCACTACTATAAACCAAATCTACAGATTCATTACCATTACTAATAGCCTCATATCGCAATTTAAAAATAGGGATAAAAGCTTTTAGAAACACATCACGTTTTTTAAAAATCTTGCTGCCATAATCTGAAAGTTGATTGTTGTAAACATCTAAAGTGTCATTGTTAAATGTATGATTAAGTGCAAAATATTTCAACAAAGCATTCCGTTGCGCTAATATTTTATTGTAATTTATTAAGTGGTTTAGGTAGCTTTTATCACTTTGCGAAATCACAGAATCAATAAATTTTCTACGTGTGGTGCTGCCTTCAATAATTAAATCTCTATCGGCAGGCGAGATAATAACTAAAGGCAAAAATCCAATATGTTCACTAAATTTTTCATAAGCTTTCCCGTTACGCTTAATTACTTTTTTTTGCCCACGCTTTAGGCTAACCGCAACTTTTTCAGTTTTTTTAGCCTTCTCATAATCACCATTAACGACAAAAAAGTCTTCGTCGTGTTTAATGTTTTGGGTTGCAACTGGATTAAAATAACTTTTTCCGAAGGATAAATGATAAATAGCATCAAGCACATTCGTTTTCCCGATACCATTATTTCCAACAATACAATTTATTTTATCATTGAAAATGAACGATTTACTATCGAAATTTTTATAATTAAGTAAAGAGAGTGATTTTAAAATCATACAAAAAGCAATTTTGAGAGCATTTTGAGGTTAAACTCATAAAAAGAACTGCAAATTATTGAAAAATATCAAATAAATAGGTGTTTAGTTATGAAGAAAAATTATATTTTTGCGCGACAATAATTTTACACAGCATATCATGGCAACTTACAAGAAAAGAGGATATAAACCAAAAACGAACGTAGAGAAGCAACAGAATATAGAAGATGGTTCTACAACTGCTGAGGTTTTTAATACACTTGACGAAACAGCTTCTAAAACAGAAGATTTTGTAGCAAAAAATCAAAAATATATTTTTATCATAATTGGTCTTGTTGCAGTAATCGTTTTAGGCTCTTTAGCATATAAAGAATATGTGGCTAAGCCAAAACAGCAGGCAGCTATGAATGATATGTTTCAAGCTCAAAAATATTTTGATGAAGCCGTTACAGGAACAGCAAAAGATTCTCTTTATAACTTGGCATTGAATGGTGGTGAAGGTAAATTTGGTATGCTAGATATTATTCAAGAATATAGCGGAACACCTTCTGCTAATTTAGCAAGTTATTATGCGGGTACAGCTTATCTAAGACTAAAAGATTATAAAAATGCAGTTGAGTATTTAAGTGATTTTAAAAGTGATGATGAGGTTCTAGCACCTTTAGCTAAAGGGAATATTGGTGATGCCTTTGTGCAATTAAACCAAACAGAAGATGCTTTAGGTTACTATGAACAAGCTGCTGAAATGCGCGATAACGAATTTACAACACCAATGTATTTGTTTAAAGCTGGAGCAATTGCTTTAGATTTAGGTAAAGCAGATAAAGCATTAGCTTATTTTAAAAGAATAAAAGATGATTATGCGAACTCCACTGAGGCTACAAAAGTGGATGTTTTTATAGGTAAAGCACAAGTGCTAGCAAACAAATATTAGAGCTCCGAAATTTATGGCTACGGCAAATAAAAATTTATCAGATTACGATAAAGCATCAATCCCAGACGCGAGTAAATTTCGGTTTGGGATTGTTGTTTCTGAATGGAATGATAATATTACAGAAGGACTCTACAAAGGTGCTTTCGATACGCTAATTGAAAATGGTGTGTTGCCAAACAACATTGTCCGTTGGAATGTTCCTGGAAGTTTTGAGTTAATTTACGGTTGTAAAAAAATGCAAGAGCAAATGATTAATGCTGTAATAGCCATTGGAAGTGTTATTCAAGGCGAAACAAAACATTTTGATTTTGTTTGCGAAGGTGTTGCTCAAGGTATTAAAGACCTAAATGTATTGCACGAAACACCAGTTATTTTCTGCGTGCTTACAGATAACAATATGCAACAAGGTATAGAGCGCTCTGGTGGTAAACACGGAAACAAAGGGACGGAAGCTGCAATTGCTGCTATTAAAATGGCAGAGTTACGAAAAAACAGTTAAATCTCATTTCTCATTGCGAAAGAGGTACAACTGTGGTAGTCTGCTCCTCGATATACAGACTGCCACGTTTTACAAAACGTAAAAATCGCAGTGACGTAAAGCGTTTATCTTAACATTTTTTGGCAATTAAACCTACTATTTCTGCCTACTTTTAAGTATTTTTGAAAAGACGAGTAATACTAGATTTTGTTTAAAAAACGCAAACATAAAAGGTTTAATTATCAACCTAGATTTTCAAAAGAAAGTCAAACAGACTCTAGTTTAGAGGATAATAATACCAAAGATTTTGTTTCAAAATGGAAGCAAAGTAAAGCTTCAAAAGTTAAACCACGTGGATCTATATCCATGTATGTTTTAATAGTTGTTTTGGTATTATTATTGATTTGTATGTATGTATTAGAAAAGAAATACATGTAATAACAAACTGAAAATTTAGAAATCATGGGACTTTTAAAAACGCGTAAAAACAAGAAATTTAGTTACACACCTCGCTATTTTGATGATAAAGGAGAGGGAAATCCATACGAAATTAAGCATAAGTTTGATGAATATAGAAAAACGGTTGGACCCAATAAAGGCATAAAAGGAAAGTTTAATGATGCTTTTGACGATTTAAAAAACAATCCAGATGCCCAAGCAAACAAACGTATTTTAATTATTATTGTAGTCCTTATTTTAGTATTTCTATTTATTATCGATTTCGACTTATCTATTTTTTTACCTAAATAATATATGGCAGACATTATTCAGCTTTTACCCGATCATGTAGCAAACCAAATTGCCGCTGGAGAAGTTGTACAACGTCCAGCTTCTGTAGTTAAAGAACTTCTTGAAAATGCTATTGATGCAGGAGCAGATACTATAAAACTTATTATAAAAGACGCAGGAAAAACCCTTGTTCAAGTTATTGATAATGGAAAGGGGATGAGCCATACGGATGCTAGATTAAGTTTTGAGCGTCATGCTACATCAAAAATTAAGAGTGCCGAAGATTTATTTCAATTACATACCAAAGGTTTCAGAGGCGAAGCTTTAGCAAGTATTGCAGCCATTGCTCATGTGGAGTTAAAAACCAAACAAGACAATGATGATGTTGGTAATTGTTTAGTAATAGAAGGCAGTACTGTGGTTTCTCAAGAAGTGGTGGTAACGCCAACAGGAACTTCAGTTGCTGTGAAAAATCTGTTTTTTAATATTCCTGCCAGACGTAATTTTTTAAAATC
Organism: Algibacter sp.; assembly: GCF_029245835.1. GTDB lineage: Bacteria > Bacteroidota > Bacteroidia > Flavobacteriales > Flavobacteriaceae > Algibacter_B. The sequence goes on from NZ_JAQWOO010000047.1 coordinate 8,689, forward strand.
TGACACTGTAGAGCTACGTCATGTTATTGATGAGTTTCATCGTGTAGCATTAGCACACCCTAGTATAAGTTTTGCTTTATATAACAATGGAGGTGAAACCTTTAACTTGCCAATTAGTAATTACAGACAACGTATTGTTAATATTTTCGGGAATAAAACTAATGAAAAATTAGTCCCAGTTGAAGAAGATACGGAAGTGCTTAAAATTTCGGGGTTTGTGTGTAAGCCTGAGTTTGCTAAAAAAACAAGAGGCGAGCAGTACTTTTTTGTGAATGATCGCTTTATTAAAAGTGCCTATTTAAATCATGCCATAGCTTCAGCATTTGAAGGCTTACTTAAAAACGGAACACACGCTAGTTACTTTTTAAACTTAACGGTTAACCCACAAACTATCGATATTAATATTCATCCAACAAAAACAGAAATTAAGTTTGATGATGAGCATACACTTTATGCTTTGTTGCGTTCTGCTGTAAAACATAGTTTGGGGCAATTTAATATAGCACCAGTCCTTGACTTTGAGCGCGACCCCAATTTAGATACACCCTATAGTTTTAAAGATCAAAATACGAATGTTCCAAAAGTTGAGGTAGATAGAAGTTTCAATCCATTTCAAGAAGAAAGTGCTTCAAAAGCTAGAGCTGTAGCTTATAAAAAGGAGCCAACAACAAGCTGGGAAAGTTTGTATGTGGGCTTAGAATCTAAGGGAAATGACTCGAAACCAAATTTCACGGAAGTTCAGTTTGAAAGTGAGGAGCATACAGCATCTATGTTTGATGATGATACTCAAGTAGAGCAAACCCATACAACCTATCAACTTCACAATAAATATATTGTAAGCACCATAAAATCAGGTATGTTGGTAATTGATCAACATCGCGCACATCAACGTGTTTTATATGAAGATTTCCTCAAGAATTTGACGATTAAAGAAGCTGCAAGTCAACAATTATTATTTCCGCTTCAACTTCATTTTTCGCCTCAAGATATGGTTATTATAAATCAGTTAAAAGACGGCTTAGAACATACCGGTTTTGTGTTTTCAAACGTTAAAGGGGAGTCGGTTGATATTACAGGTGTTCCAGTGGGCGTTCCAGAAAGTGAAGTGTCTATTATTTTGGAACAGTTGATAAGTGATGTTGAAAATGAAGTACCAGAGAGTCATTTTAGCGCTTCTGATTTATTAGCAAAATCTATGGCTAAGAGTTTAGCAATTAAAACAGGCCAGTCTTTACAGAAAGATGAACAAGAGCACTTAGTAAATAAGCTATTTGCTTGTAAAGAACCTAATGTGTCTCCAACTAACAGAACAACATTTGTAACCATGAGTGTTGACGAGTTAGATAAAAAATTTATTTAAAATATGATGCGAATTTCAGATACCGTTAAACATTTAATAATCATTAATGCGATTATGTTTGTCGGCACATTGACCATTGGAAACGGTAATTCATTTTACGAGTGGTTTGCCATGTATTTTCCACAGAATGATGTATTTAAACCCTGGCAAATTATTACACATATGTTTATGCATGGTGGTGCTATGCATATTTTGTTTAACATGTTTGCGCTTTGGATGTTTGGTTCTCCCGTAGAGCAAGTTTTAGGTTCTAAACGGTTTTTGTTTTTATACATTTCTGCAGGTTTAGGGGCAGTTCTACTTCAAGTAGGATTCTACTATTTTCAATTCATGCCTGGTTATAATACATTATTAGAATCTGGACTGTCTTCAGAGAGTATAAAACAAATGCTTTCTTCTAATGAGGTTCTTGCGGGTGTATCTAAATCTCAAGTTACTTTGTTAAAAGATATTTTTCCTGCTTATAATGCTTCTATGGTTGGAGCATCTGGTTGTATAATGGGTGTAATGGCTGCTTTTGGCATGATGAATCCTGAGGCTAAATTGATGATGATATTTTTACCAATTCCTATAAAAGCTAAATATTTTATCCCTGGAATTATAATTTTAGATTTGATTTCTGGTATCACGGGTCAATCATTTTTTAGTCCAAGTAATACCGCCTATATGGCTCATGTTGGTGGCGCATTAACAGGGTTTTTAATTATGTGGTATTGGAAAAAAAATCAGTTTAATAGTAACCGTTGGAATTAATGACAACACTTAATCAAGATATAAAAAACAAGCTTTCTAACCTTAATGTGCTAGAAAAAATAATAGCCATTAACGTTATTGTTTTTCTATTGGCATTAATTTTAAGGATGGATTTTATTTGGTTTGAGCTACCTAGTAGTTTTTCAAAATTCATTGTTAAGCCCTGGGCAATAATTACCTATGCTTTTTTACACTACGATTTTTTTCATATTTTATTCAATATGCTTTGGTTGTACTTTTTAGGGCGTATGTTTTTAAACTTATTTAGCCCTAAAATGGCACTTAATATCTATGTTCTAGGAGCTATTTCTGGAGGTTTATTATTCATGCTTTTCTATACCTTATTTCCTAGTGTTTTTTTAGGTAACACAAGGTTGTTAGGCGCTTCTGCAGCGGTTAGAGCGTTGTTAATTTTTCTTTGTGCGTATATGCCCAATCAAGGCATTCGTTTTTTTACTTTTAATTTAAAACTTTGGTATGTTGGAGCTGCTATTGTTGTTTTAGATGTAATAGGTGTTTTTTCTGGCATAAGTAACCCAGGTATAGGAAATGCAGGCGGAAATTTGGCCCATATTGGTGGTGCTTTATTAGGTTATTTTTATGCGAAACAATTGACTAAAGGACAAGATATTGGTAAGGGCTTTGAAAAATTAATGGATGGTGTTACAAATGTATTTAAAGCTTCAAAAAAGGGCCCTTTAAAGACTGTTCATAAAAATAAAAGTAAAGTTGGTGGTTATACTAAAAGCGACTTTAATGAGTTTAATGATCAAAAGAAAATTGATGTTATTTTAGACAAGATTAGTAAAAGTGGTTATGACAGTTTAACATCTGAAGAAAAAGAATTCTTATTTAGAGCAGGGAAGTGATTCTAATGACAGAAGACTGATGGCAGAAGATGGAAAACCAAAAACTTGCATGAAATTTCAAAATTATGAGTAAATTTAAGTTTGGAAAATTGCTTATTTGGCGTAAAGCAATGGATTTAGGAGAGGAAATTAATTTACTTATTGATGGTTTTCCAAAAAAAGAATATGATAATCTATCTTCTCAATTATTAATAGTTGTAGATTCTGGAGCTTTAAATATTTCTGAAGGTTCAATTGGTCAATCAAATCCTGAACAAAATAAATTTTTAGGATATCCAATTCGTTTTTTGGCTGAGGTTGTAACTTGTTTTCATAAAGCAATCAGAAGGAATTATATTTCCAAAGAACAATTTCAAAATTATAATGATGAATCCTTTCATTGATGAATATGATGATAGCATTAAAAAGAAACTTAAAGTAATCAACGGTCATCGGTCAACAGTCTTCTAGCAGTTAATTCTATGAAAAAACTAAGCTTTATAAATAAAATCATTTATTTTATAAATGGTGTTGTTGCTACTTTGCTTTTGCTCTCATTTATTTTGCCATTTTTGCCTCCTAAAACATTTTCTTTACTATCCGTAGTTAATTTGGGCGTTTCATTTTTAATAATAATCAATGTTCTTTTCTTTTTGTATTGGGTATTTCAATTGAAAAAACAGTTTATGTTGTCGCTTATTTCTTTATTAATAGGCTATTTTTCTTTTGGGTCCTTATATAAATTTTCAGCTTCAACTAAAATTGAAAATCCGCAAAATTTTAAAGTGATGAATTATAATGTTAGGCTCTTTAATCTTTATGAGTGGATTCCAGAACAGGGTATTGAAACTAAAATTGTTGATTTTATAAAAATGGAATCCCCTGATGTTCTCAGTATCCAAGAATATCATCCGCATAAGCATATTGATTTATCTTTTTTTAAGTATAAATTTGAAAAGCTTTCTGGAAATAAAACAAAATACGGACAAGCTATTTTTTCGAAATTTCCTATTCTGAATTCAGGTTCTGTAGAATTTCCTAACACAGCTAATAATGCCATATTTGCCGACGTTGTAAAAGGGAAGGATACTATAAGAATTTATAATATTCACTTAGAATCTTTGCGTATTGATACCAATGTCGAAAACCTTAAAAAAGAAGACTCGGAACGTGTTTTTAAAAAGATAAGTACCACATTTAAAATGCAACAACTTCAGACAGAATTATTTTTAATGCATAAGAAACAATGTAATTATAAAATGGTGATTTGTGGCGATTTTAATAATACTGCTTTTTCGTATGTATATAGACAAATTAGAGGCGATTTAAATGATACTTTTAAGGAGGCAGGGAATGGTTTTGGGCGTACTTATGATTTTAAATTCTTTCCGGTTCGCATAGATTTTATTTTTGCAGACGACGCTTTTAATGTAAATGGTTTTAAGGCCTATAACGAACATTATTCCGACCATTTTCCCATTATGACGACTTTGAGTTTAGAAAAATAGTTTACAGTTTCATTCGCAGTCGCAGTTTTCAGAGTTTAATATTAATTTGAAATTTATAGTCTTTTTTCAGTATTTCAAATCTTTGTGTCTTAGCCACTATACGCAACATTACTTTTTATAATATCAAGTTTTTTTTCTCTGCGAATCTCCGTGAAAACTTCATGAATCTCTGTGTAACAAATTCTACATCAAAGAACAATCTACAGTATCAGCAATAATATGAATTACCAATCCCAATCCAACTAATCGCGATTTTTTAGGAACACACAGAAATATATAAAATAAAATAGCAAAACTAGAGTGTAACGGGTGAAAGCCAATGCTACATCTATTGGGGTCAAAAATAGGGGTTGCCAATAAGTGGTCTAAGTCAATTAACATGCCTGCAATCATAACTAGGTATGCGTATTTCCAATTCGATTTAAAAAACAGAAAAGCTACAAGAAGTGGTAATAAAAAATGACACCCATAATGAGCAAAAGTTTGTATCATTATAATGGAGCTATGTTTTGAGATTCTAAATAATTTAAAGCATTAGGCCCTTCATTAAAAAGTAAATCTAAAATACTTAAATTGGGTATAAAACCATGCTTGTTGTTAAAAACCTGAGTATAGGTTTTAAAATTATATGGGGCCTCTTTTTTAGCATTTACAAGGTGTCTAAAATCTGTTTTGTCTTCTATGATTTTTTTATAAGTTTCGGTTTTAGATGTCTTTATTTCTAATTGCAAACAGTCACAAAATACTTCAAAACATTTCAAATTAAAATCAAAAAGATATGTTGCTTTTTCAGTAAATAAATGCTCAAGTTCATCTTCATAATATTCAAAAAAAGGCGATGTTCTATAGGCTGAAAGTAATGATTTCCAATGTAGGTTTTGCCAATTATCTTCATTAAAGATTTTTACATCTTTGTATTTCTGACGATTTTTTTGGGAATGAATCACAGGAATATTCAATCCTAGTTTTCCATTAGCGCCATAAATATAAGTTCGGTTTCTATAGGTTTGCTTCAAAAAATTATCATCCATTTCAAAAATAACTTCATCAGCTTTTGCAATAGCTACAAAGTGAGCAATGTTAGGGAAATAGGTTGGATGTATAACAATTTTCATTTTTGTGAAGATGGTATAAGCTTAGACTTTTTAGAAATACCATTAACATAATTAGTAATGATGTTTAATTTTTTTGCTAGTTCAGACCCATCAAAACCTAGTATGTCTTGGTAGTCCATATGTTTGTTGTAAAAACTAAGATATATACTTGCTAAAGGCATGTAAGACCAATGCCAGCGTTCAAGATTATAACCCCTTCTGCCATCTTTTTTGTCTGAGTATACTTGGTAAAAGCCATAGTTGTTAGCATTTTTTAAGAGCCATTCGTATACTTTTTTACCCTGACCTTTTTCAAAATAAGCATTGTTTAGACTATTTAAATCTATATCCGTTCCCCAATGATGTCTCGATGCAGATGGCATAGCGCTGTAATTCAATATTTTTTTTGCTCTATTAGTGGGTTTTAGATTTTTATAAGTATTCCATTTTCTTTGCCAAATGGTTTTTTGTTCATCAAAATTTCTAGTGCCTGAAATAATCTTTAGAGATATGCCATTTGCTTTAGCGTGATTAAACATGTTTACAAACGCATGATAGACTTCTTTATTTAAATAAATGACTTTTGAAGCATGATTAAGATTTACTTCTGTGAATAGTTCATGGTTTCGATACTCAAACTTTCCTGCAATAAAATCTTTTGTTAGCGAATGTTTTTGCGATGCATCTAAAGTCTCAGGAATCATTTTAGTATCCGTCTTATCCTGACCAAAAGTAACGGACGACATAAAAATAATAATGAGAAACGCTCTAATACTCATAAATATGCTTAGTCTTTAAAAAAATCCTTTTAAGCTAAAATATACTAAAGCTTATTTGCTTTCTTTTTTGCGGTTTCTCCATTTGTTAAAACCTATCCAACCGAATAATAACACTAAAAATGGAATAAAATAAGATGTTGCTTTTCCCTCACCGCTAACTGTTGTAAAGAAACGTTCCAAACGTGGATTCTTAATGCCATCCCAACTCATCCAAATAAATACGGGTTTACCAATAACATGGTTGAAAGGAACAAAGCCCCATCGTCTAGCATCAATCGAATTGTGACGATTATCTCCCATCATCCAGTAGTAATTTTGTTTGAATGTATAGGTGTCTGTTATTTCACCATTAATCAGAATTTGATTCCCTTTAACTTGAAGTGTATTGTTCTCGTATTCTGTAATAACACGTTTATATAATGGTAAAACATCTAAATTAATAGCAATGGTTTTTCCTGCTTCAGGAATGTATAACGGTCCAAATTGATCGACATTCCAATTGTAATTTGGGTCATGAGGAAAAATATCTGCATCTCTAACACCTTTTTCTTGGATATTTGGTGTAATGCTTGTTACGTTAGGGTGGTTTTTAAATTTGGATAACGCTTCATCTGAAATAGCTGAAAAATAGTAAGTATTTTGACTATTCATAATCCCAAAACCATCAGTAATATCATAACGGTCTTTGACAAACTTGGGGTTAAACTGGTTTGTTTTTGGTTGTACAAAATAGCTAAACTGTAAATGTGCTCTATCTGGTAATTCGTTTTTCTTACCATTAATGTAAACATAACCATCCCTAACTTCGAGAGAATCTCCTGCAACTCCAACACATCGTTTAACAAGGTTTGTCTTTTTGTCAATAGGTTTGTAGTAGTTTCTTTTTGGTGTAAAATCATTCATATCCAACAACGTATCTGCTGGTTGATTAAACACTACAATTTCATTTCTGTCAATTTTTTCAAAACCTGGAAATCTTAAATATGGGAGCTGTAGTTTATTCTTCCAAGATGTTTTACGTGTTTCAAAATTATCGTCAAATACATAGGATTTTTTGTTTAAAACAGGAATCGTATCATGAACCATTGGTGCTCCAACCGTTGTCATAGGCACTCTTGCACCGTAATGAAATTTGCTGACAAAAAGAAAATCGCCAACAAGTAAAGATTTTTCTAGTGATGAAGAAGGAATCGTAAACGGTTGCATAAAGTAGGTGTGGACTATGGTAGCTGCAACTATGGCAAATAAAATAGAACTTACCCAGTCTCCACCAGATGTATTGGGTTGTAAGCTTCTATTTTCAATATAGCTGACATCCGCTATATAAATGAGATAATAGTTGTAAAACCCAAGTGTAACAACTGCTAATACAGTATCAATAAGCATGTTTTTGCCAAAACTTCTAGCTGTTTCAACCCAAACAACAGGGAGCATAATAAGGTTTACAATAGGTAAAAATAACAGAATAATCCACCACCAAGGGCGGTTGATTATTTTCATTAAAACAACACCATTGTAAACAGGAATAAAGGCTTCCCATGCTTGTCTCCCTGCTTTAATATATAATTTCCATGTCCCTAAACCATGAATTACTTGAATTATCAAGATGAAAATAAACCATTGTGTCCAAGTCATAATTTCAAAATTTTATTTTTTTATTAGTAGTAACAAAGTCTTCTATGTTACAAGTATTGTTAAGCGTTAACCAATGTTTAACACATCATTCATCGTGAAAACTCCTTTTTTTCCAACAATCCATTCAGCTGCAACAACAGCTCCCAAGGCAAACCCCTGTCTGGTGTGGGCAATATGCTCAATATTTATAGTATCTACTTCGCTTTCGTAAGTTACTGTATGTGTTCCTGGAACATCTTCAATACGTTTTGCAACAATTGGAATGGTGCTTTCTCCATGCTCGTCAAGCTTCCAGTTATGGTAGCCTTCATGTTGCTCAATAACCCCTTTAGCCAAAGATATTGCAGTGCCACTTGGAGCATCCAGTTTTTGAGTGTGATGAATTTCTTCCATAGAAACGTTATATTGTTTCAATGCACTCATCATTTTAGCAAGTGTTTTGTTGAGTTCAAAAAAGATATTAACACCTAAACTATAGTTTGAAGCATAGATAAATGCTCCCTTTTTTTCTTTACATAAAGCCACTGCATCATCATAATTATCTAACCATCCTGTGGTTCCGGATATCACAGGAACATGGTTATTAATGCAATTCGAAATATTATTAAAAGCGACTGAAGGGATGCTAAAATCTATCGCAACATCAGCTTTGGTAATATCATAATCATGATCACCTTTATCAATAGTCAATACTACATTATGCCCGCGTTTAATGGCGATTTGCTCAATGGTTTTACCCATTCTCCCGTATCCTAGTAATGCTATATTCATATGTTTTAAGTATATATGTTTAATGCCTATTATGGGCTTAAAATTTAAAATTTAAAGTTAAACCAAGATTGCTTGTAGCGTCAATTTGATTCAGTTCGTAATGTGGTGCTAAAGATAAATTTTCATCAACATTATATTGTAATAAATGTGCACCAACATTAGCATCAATAATATTTAGAGCATAAAGACCAATGGTTACTAATAAAGAAATTTCTTTATTTCTACGGTAGAATTTTTGGGCGTCTTCTAGTCTGTCAGTCGATACTCTTGGTGTGGTTAATTGATTGCCATTAGAGTCTATATAAAACTCATCATCAGTAAAACCAGCAAGTCTTCTTTTGTAGGCGTCTCTAAACCTATTGTATTCTTTGTTATTGTTTATATAAAAATACACGCCTGTTCCTATGGCACCATAAACAATGGGGATTTTCCAATATTTTTTATTGTAGGCTTGTCCTAAACCAGGTAAAATAGCAGAATAGAATGCCGCTTTTGCTGGAGAAAGAGCGTTAATAGGTTTACTGGGTTTAATTATAGAATCAATAAGAACTTCTTTAGGAAGCTCTTTTTTTTGTTTTTCCTTCTTGTCTTGGCCAAAAGAAGAGATACAAAGTAAACATGCTATTATTCCTGTAATAAGGACTTTATTTGGAATCACCTTGAACTAATTTTTTAATACGATTAAAATCTTCTTCAGAGTGAAAAGGAATCGTAATTTTTCCTTTTCCGTTTTTAGAGACTTTAACGTCTATTTTATGTCCAAAGTATTCAGAAAAAGCTGTTATGCCTTTTTTAACAAACTTTGGCATCTGTTCTTCTTCTAATTTTTTTGATATGTTTTCAGTATTTTCAGAAGTATTAAAATTACGAACAAGATTTTCAGTTTCTCTAACCGATAGTTTGTTGGATAAAATGCTTTCGTAAATATCCAACTGTTCGTTTTGATTATCAATAGCTATTAAAGCGCGACCATGCCCCATGGAAATAAAACCATCACGCATTCCCGTTTGAATAATTGGGTCTAGTTTTAATAAACGTAAATAGTTAGCTATGGTAGAACGTTTTTTACCTACACGTTCGCTCATTTGCTCTTGTGTTAGGTTAATTTCGTCAATTAAACGTTGATAGGATAAAGCTATTTCAATAGGATCTAAATCTTGACGTTGAATATTTTCAACCAACGCCATTTCAAGAGATTCTTGGTCGTTTGCAATTCTTACATAAGCTGGAATAGTTTCTAAATCCAGTAATATTGAAGCTCTATAACGACGCTCTCCAGAAACGAGTTGATATTTATTTAATCCTAATTTTCTAACGGTAATAGGCTGAATAATACCTAATTCTTTTATAGATGAAGCCAGTTCACGAAGCGATTCTTCGCTAAAATTTGTACGTGGTTGAAATGGGTTAACTTCAATAAAGTCTAAATCTAATTCAACAATATTACCTATAACTTTATCGGCATTTGTGTCTTGAGCCGATTGAATATCGTTACTTGGGTCTTTTAATAGTGCTGATAAACCTCTACCTAAAGCCTGTTTTTTAGTTGCCTTAGCCATAATTAAGCGTTTTTATTGATGACTTCTTTTGCCAAACTTAAGTAATTGTTGGCACCTTTACTACTTGCATCGTAATTAATTATGCTCTCGCCGTAACTTGGAGCTTCACTGAGTCTTACATTTCTTTGAATGATGGTTTTAAACACCATATCGTTAAAATGTTTTTGAACCTCTTCAACCACTTGATTTGATAAGCGTAAGCGCGAATCGTACATGGTTAGTAATAAGCCTTCTATATCTAATTCTGGATTATGAATTTTTTGTACACTTTTTATGGTGTTTAGTAGTTTTCCTAAACCCTCCAATGCAAAATATTCACATTGAATAGGAATCATTACTGCATCTGCAGCTGTTAATGCATTCAAGGTTAATAAACCTAATGATGGAGCGCAATCAATAATGATATAATCATAATCATTTTTAATGGTTTTTAATGCCTTTTTCATCATGTATTCCCGTTCATCTTTATCAACAAGTTCTATTTCAATAGCCACTAAGTCGATATGGGCAGGAATAATATCTAGATTAGGGGTTTCAGTTTTAACAATAGCTTCTATTGCAGAATTAGAATGCTCTAAAAGTTGATAGGTTCCTATGTCAACAGATTCTACTTCAATTCCAATTCCAGAAGTTGCATTTGCTTGAGGGTCAGCATCTATAAGTAGCACTTTTTTCTCTAGAACACCTAGTGAGGCGGCTAGATTAATAGCTGTTGTAGTTTTCCCAACACCCCCTTTTTGATTAGCAATTGCAATGATTTTACCCATTAAATGATTTGGTTTTATTAGGCGCAAAAATACGATTATTTACGAGGAATAAAAACGGAACTTGTTAACAAATAGGTAAATGGAAATCTATTAGTTTATTGGTAGTTATTTGGTTAGTCTATTAAGATTTCTAAAATCTTTATAGCAGCTTCGCTAATTTTTGTTCCAGGCCCAAAAACAGCAACTGCACCTGCGTCAAATAAATATTTATAATCTTGTTTTGGAATTACGCCCCCAACAATAACCATAATATCATCACGACCATATGCTTTTAATGCCTCTATAACTTGTGGAACTAAAGTTTTATGACCTGCAGCTAATGATGAAACGCCTAAGATATGCACATCATTCTCAATAGCTTGTTTTGCAGCTTCTTTTGGCGTTTGGAATAAAGGACCAATATCGACATCAAAACCTACATCAGCATAAGCAGTAGCTACTACTTTGGCGCCGCGATCATGTCCATCTTGTCCCATTTTTGCAATCATTATACGTGGTCTTCTCCCATCTTGTTCTGCAAAAACATCTGCAAGTTCCTGAGCTTTCTTAAAGGATTTATCGTCTTTTATTTCTTTACTATACACACCAGAAAATGATTTTATTTGTGCTTTATGTCTTCCAAATACTACTTCGAGGGCATCACTAATCTCTCCTAGAGTAGCGCGTTCGCGGGCAGCTTCAACAGCTAAAGCTAATAAATTATAATCCTCACGTAGGTGGGGATCTTTCGATTCTATTTGTTGACCTTCTTCAGCGTTTCTACGTATCGAATTTAATGAATAATTAGCAGCTTTAGTTAATTTTGATAAAGTCACTTTTACATTTTCTGAATTTCTCTCAGCTCTAATTGTATTTAATCGTTCTATTTGAGAGTTTCTAACGGTTTGATTATCTACTTCCAGTGTTGAAATAGGATCTTCTTCTTTAAGTCTAAACTTATTAACACCAACTATAATATCTTGCCCGGAATCTATTCTAGCTTGCTTTCTTGCTGCAGCTTCTTCTATTCTTATTTTTGGTATGCCAGCTTCAATAGCTTTTGTCATACCACCCAATGCTTCAACTTCTTCAATTAAAGTCCAGGCTTTTTGAGCGATATCATGTGTTAGTTTTTCTACATAATAACTTCCTGCCCAAGGATCAACTGTTTTAGTAATATAAGTTTCTTCTTGAAGGAATATTTGGGTGTTTCTAGCAATTCTTGCCGAAAATTCTGTTGGTAGCGCTATAGCCTCATCCAGAGCATTGGTGTGTAAACTTTGTGTGCCTCCAAAAACGGCTGCAGCAGCTTCAATAGTTGTTCTTGCAACATTATTAAACGGATCTTGTTCCGTTAAACTCCAACCAGAAGTCTGACAATGGGTTCTTAATGCTAAAGATTTTTCGTTTTTTGGATGGAACTCTTTAACCAATTTAGCCCAAAGCATTCTTGCTGCTCTCATTTTAGCAATTTCCATAAAATGGTTCATCCCTATGCCCCAGAAAAAAGATAGGCGAGGGGCGAAGGTGTCAATATCCATACCTGCTGCTAATCCTTTTCTAATGTATTCTAATCCATCTGCTAGGGTGTAAGCCAATTCAATATCGCAAGTGGCACCGGCTTCTTGCATGTGGTACCCGGAGATGCTAATACTATTGAATTTTGGCATGTTTTTACTGGTATATTCAAAAATATCTGAAATTATCTTCATGGAAGGTATTGGCGGATATATATAAGTATTACGCACCATAAATTCCTTTAAAATATCATTTTGAATCGTACCGGCCAATTGCTCTGGTTTTACACCTTGTTCTTCTGCTGCGATAATATAAAATGCTAGAATAGGTAAAACGGCACCATTCATAGTCATAGAAACCGACATTTTATCTAACGGAATTTGGTCGAAGAGTATTTTCATGTCTTCGACGGAATCGATTGCTACCCCAGCTTTTCCAACATCGCCAACAACCCGTTCATGATCAGAATCATAACCACGATGTGTTGCCAAATCAAAAGCTACAGATAGCCCTTTTTGGCCAGCTTCTAGGTTTTTTCTGTAAAAGGCATTGCTTTCTTCTGCAGTTGAAAATCCTGCATATTGACGGATTGTCCAAGGTCTGCGAACATACATGGTGCTATATGGTCCTCTAAGATATGGGGCAATACCTGCTACGAAATCTAGATGTTCTAAACCTTCAGTATCATCTTTTGAGTACGTTGATTTAATATCAATATCTTCAGCAGTCAGAAACGTTGAAGCTTCTAGCTCCTGATTTCTATCTTCTGGATTTATTTTGATATGTTGAAGGTTTTTTCTATACATAAAAATTAGTGATTGTGTCCTGCATGAGGATCAACTTCTGTTTTTGGAGGGAGTACATTAAAATCAACTTTTTGCTCAGGTTTATCTAAATTTACTTTACTGAAATCGATATTAAACATTTTAGCATAATACAAGTCTAACGCTACGTAAAGGGCTAAATTTTTATCGTTTAACGTATTTCTATATTTAGTTACTAATGCTGGTCCAAATAATTTTGGACTCATACTATTTGTTGATATTAGTGCGTCAAAAGTTGTTTTAAGGGCATTATCTTTTATATTGCTTGAAATACACCCTGTTAAAACGTTGTTATAATTTAATTGAGTTTTTGAGGGGCTAATCGCCCATAAATTATTTTGCTTTTTTAAGGCTTCAAATATTTCAACGGTGTGTTTTGAAACGATTTCTTCCATCTTTAATCTACCAAAAACAGAATTTCGAATAGCTTGCGAGTAGGCTAGGTCTAAACGATAATTTTCATTTCCTTTTTTGTAATAATTTAATATGTCATCTTCAAAACTATATAGCGCTTCATTATATAATTTGGAGTTTATGCCTTCACAGGTAAATGCTTGGGGTTTATCTGCATATTTGTAATTTGAAAATGTATTTTCTTTTTTACAACTTAATAAGGTGGCAACTAATAAAAATGTAATTAGGATTGTTTTTGTTTTCATTTTAATCTTCATTTTTTAATCGGTTTTGTTCTAAATGTTCTGATAATCTTTGTTCTATAATAGGTTCAATTAATGTTTTTCTTTTGTTGGTTTTAACGAAAGGATAGAGGTCTTGGTCATCTTTAATTTTGTCATTAGTATTTGGGTGTTTATTTGTTCCAATTAAAACCGTTTCACCTTTATTAAATTGGTTTTGCTCTTTAGTTGCACTTTCTTTTATTTTTCTTTGAATTGTGCCTTGTTTTAACTGTTTTAAAAAGCCTCCGTTTGATTCAATATTTTTAAATAATTCTAGTGCTTTTTCTGAAAGTTGACTTGTTAAACTCTCAATGTAATAAGAACCATCAGAAGGATTGTTAACTTTATTAAAATAACTTTCGTGTTTCAAAATTAATAATTGATTCCTTGAAATGCGTTCGCCAAATTCGTTGCTTTTATGATAGATAGAATCATACGGTAAGTTGCAAATTGTATTCGCGCCTCCAAGAATAGCACTCATACACTCCGTAGTTGTACGCAACATATTTGTGTTATAATCGTAAAGTGTTTTGTTACGTGTTGTTGGGGTTGTCATGATTTCACAAACTGTATTTATTTCATATTCAGAGGCTAGTGATTTCCATAACGTTCTTAAGGCTCTTAATTTGGCGATTTCAAAAAAGTAATTTGTTCCAACCGAAATATGAAATATGACTTTTAGTGATGGTGATTTTATTTCAGAACTTTCTAGAAAATTTAAATACTCATTGGCATGCGCTAAGGCATATGCCAATTGCTGTACCATTGTCGCACCTGCATTTTGATATAGAGAACAGTTAACACTTATAGATGACGTTTTTTTTGTGATATTTTTGAATGTTTTAAAATCATCATTCAAACTTTTAAACCAATTTCCGGTTTTAGCTAATTGGCTAATACAATCTATATTTATTTTAGCATGAGGTAATAATGTATTCAAATTATTTGTGAATGCTTCAGAAAGAAATAGTAAATTAAAATGTAGAAGTACGGTTTCTGAATCAATATTTTTAATTAAATTTTTGATTGATATATCTTCAGTAGGTATAATAAAATCAATACTTTCAGCGCCTCTTTCAATGATATCAATAGCTTTTAAATTTGATTTATTAACATCTGCAACAAAAATAGATTGACAAACTTTCCATTGCGTTGCTTTTGTTTTTGGTATGTTTGGTAATGTCTTAAAGTCGTCAGCATGATAAAACGGCTTTACATCAATATCTTCATTGTTTTTCCAAATAAGCGTATCGTTGTAGTCAGCTCCTTTTAAATCGAACTGTATTTTTTGTTTCCATTGTTTTGAAGACACGGCATTAAAAGTATCAAACAAATTGTTACTCATCATTTTTGGTTTTTAAGCTATCTTCATATTCAATAATGTAAATTTCTTCATTCTCCCGTTTCATGTAATACTCCTCTCTTGCAAATTTCTCTAAACCGTCCTCTGTACTTATCTTTTTTAAGTCTTTTTTGTCTTTTTCAATTTCCTTTCTATAATACTCTTTTTCGTTTTCTAAATCGTCAACTTCGGTATTTAACTCGTGGTGGATGAGCCATGAATTGGCATCAAAAAACAGCATCCAAATCACAAATACTACTAAAATAAGTACGAATATATTTTTAAAAGGTTTTAGGTATTTGTTGCTAGGAAGTGCCATATTATAATTTTTCGGTTATTATAGTTCTAACTATATCTATAGCAACTGTATTGTGTTTGTTGTTAGGAATTATGATATCTGCATACTCTTTCATAGGTTCTATAAACTGATTATGCATGGGTTTTAGGGTGGTTTGGTATCTGTTTAAAACTTCATTTAAATCTCTTCCTCTTTCAGAAATATCACGTTTTAAGCGTCTTATTAGGCGTTCATCGCTATCGGCATGAACAAATATTTTAATATCAAACATGTCCCTTAATTCTGGATTTGTAAGTATCAAAATACCTTCAACAATCATTACTTTTCTAGGATGTGTTAAAATGGTATCTCCAGTTCGATTATGTTTTACAAAAGAATACACTGGTTGATGAATAGGCTTGCCTTTTTTTAGTGCTTTTAATTGTAATACTAATAAATCAAAATCTATAGATCTTGGATGGTCAAAATTAATTTTAACGCGCTCATCATATAATAAATGCGATGTATCCTTATAATAAGAATCTTGTGATATTACGCCAACTTCTCCTTCTGGAAGTTCATTTAGTATTTGGTTTACAACAGTAGTTTTTCCGCAACCTGTGCCACCTGCGATTCCTAAAATTAGCATGATTTGTTGTTTAATTGGCTTTTTACAAAGTTAGTTAATGTAAAATCATTTGTAGAGAATTGCTCTTATTTTTTAATCCTTGAAACTTCTTCTTCAGTAACTATTTTGTTGTTTTTGTTTCCCCAGCTATTTGTAATATAATTCATGACATCCGCAACTTCATCATCACTTAAACCTAAAGCGGCCATATTACTGTTATAAGTTTTTCCGTTTACAATAATTTCCCCTTCTTGCCCATATTTAATCCCTCTAATACTTTCTTCTCGTTTTTGAATGAGGAAATCCGACTTTGCTAATGGCGGATAAATGTTTGCAACACCTTCGCCGCTGGGTAAGTGGCATGAGACGCAAAAATCAGTGTAGATTTCACTTCCTCGTGCGATGCTTTCTTTTAGAGGATCTGTTTGACAGCTGTATGTGTATGTGTTTGAGTTTAATATGAATAATGATATGATTGCTAAAAAGTAAGTAATAAATAATTTCATCTGTTCATTTTTTTTGTTCTAATTATTTTGAGACTATTTTGTAAATACCTTTTCCTTCAAAGGCTATATAAATATTACCATCGGGAGCTTGCAAAACATTCCTAACACGACCAATACCTTCAAATAATTTTTCTCGTTTCACTACTTTTTCATTTTCTAAAATCAAGCGCTCTAGGTAGCTAAATTTTAAAGAGCCAACTAATAGGTTTCCTTTCCAATTTGGGTATTTATCTGAAGAAACAATAGCCATTCCACTAGGAGCAATGGAAGGTACCCAATAGAACAGGGGTTGTTCCATACCTTCTTTTTCGGTAATCTCGGTAAATGATGTGCCGCTATAATTAATTCCGTAAGATATTACTGGCCAACCATAGTTTTTTCCTTTTTGAATAATATTAATTTCGTCACCTCCTTTTGGTCCATGTTCGTTTATCCAAATAGCTCCTGTGAATGGATTTTTTACCATGCCTTGTGGATTGCGATGCCCGTAACTGAAAATAGCGGTTTTTGCCCCTGATTCATTTACAAAAGGATTGTCTTGAGG
This sequence comes from Algibacter sp., assembly GCF_029245835.1. Lineage (GTDB taxonomy): Bacteria > Bacteroidota > Bacteroidia > Flavobacteriales > Flavobacteriaceae > Algibacter_B. The sequence goes on from NZ_JAQWOO010000047.1 coordinate 26,058, forward strand.
GACGGATCCGTCATCATTTAACCTATATATTTTACCACAATCTCTGGTGATATCTTGGGGATTAACATCTCTATTACCTCGGTCTCCAATGGAGAAATATAAATAACCATCATCATCAAATTCAATCCTAGAACCCCAATGTTGTCCTTTTTTAGTATTTAATTCAGCTTTGTAAAGTACTTCAAAATCTACTAAAGTAATGTCATTTAACTTTGCTCTTGCCAAGGCAGTATTACCACCATCACCTTCGCCTTCCGCAGAACTGTATGTCATATAAATCCAACCGTTATTTTTATAATTTGGGTGTGTTTTAATATCTAAAAAACCGCCTTGACCACGTACATATATTTCAGGGACACCTTCAATATTAGTTTTTGTACCATTTTTAAAATGAATTAATTCTCCTGATTTTTCAGTAATAACCATGCTGTTATCTGGTAAAAAGGTCATGCCCCACGGAATGTTTAATTCTGGTACAACTAATTCTGTGGTATATTTTAAATCTGTTGGTTCTTCTGCATTTATTTCCGATTCGGTTTGTTGCGCACATCCAAAACAGGTGATGAATACTAAAGTGATTATGGAATACATCTTTTTCATTAGAAGTAATTTTGATTTAAAGTTACATTAAAATACATAATTTACATGTAATCCTGAAAAATAATTTACGGGATTTCCAGGGTAAAAGTACCTTGGAGCATTACCGCCAAAGCCAGATGCATTTATTAATATTTGTGAGGCATATTGCTCGTTAAAGATATTATTTACTCCAAAGAAAATATTTAATTTTAGCGTTTTATTTAAATTTGCTTGATACCCGAATTTTAAATTAGTTAAACTGTAGTTGTCTGAATATAAGCTATTACTATCCGTTATTGGCATGCTTCCAACATATTGATAATTGATATTCCCGTAAATACCAAAAGCTAAATCAAAGTCAATTCCAGCATTAAGAATATTTTTCGGAACTCCAGTTAAATTATTTCCAGAGAAATCATTGGTATTTTCAATAAATTTTTTAAATATGAAATTATTGTGTGTGTAATTCATAAACGAATTAATAGATAGACTTTCTTTTTGAAACCAATTATAATTTAATGCCAATTCTAATCCATCATGTTGTGTACTTCCGGCATTAACACTTATAAACTCGTCTTGTGCTGTTCTTCTTGAAACCAATAGATTTTTTATATCTAACCGATATATTGACGCACTATATTGTAACTTGTTTTTTAAAGTTGTACCACGTGTCCCTATTTCATAGTTCCAACCAGTTTCGGGCTTTAAGTTTGTGTTTATTTGTCCGTTTGGTAATAGTGTCTCATTTAGAGTGATAGGAGAGAAACCATGGCTTATACTTGAATGAATACTAAAGTTTTTTGAGATTAAATGAGATACGCCGAGTTTTGGAGAGGCTATATTTTTGAATTTGAATGCACCTGACTGATCTGGGTTTTCAGCTGAAGTTATAAAATTATCTTCTAAATTATATGCTGTTTTGTTTAGATTTACACCTAATGTTATTGTTGTTCTGTTTGAAGTTTCAAAATTAGTTTCAGCAAAAATATTGTAATAGTTTCTTTTTTCTTTAAAGTTTGATAATTGATTCCCCATAACACTTCCGGTGCCAGTTGGAAAATCGTTATATAAATTTTCAAAAGTTTTATAGTTGTATGTGTCTCTAAAAAGTTCTCCACCTAAAGTCCAATTCATATTTTTACTAAACAATCTAGACTTTCCTAATAAACGACTTCTAATACCAATTGCAAATGTGTTTTCTTTTAAGATATTGAAAGGTCTCGGTTCGTAAGCATTGTTAAATGATGTAAATATGCTCGATGTGTGTTTTAAATTGCTACTGTAATCCTGATTTAAAGATATGCCAAAAACTCCTCGTTTGGAGTCTTCAAAACCTTGAGCTTGTTTCCAGGTGAATGCTGCCGATTCAGGATTGTTTAGATAATCGGTTTCATTAATAGAACTGGGTATAAACGCTTTTAAATCAACATAGCTTGTTAAAAATGATAGTTCGCTTTTTTTACTTAAAAAATGGTTCGTATGAAGAGTAAAGGTTTGCCTATTATATTCATTATTTTCACGATAACCATTGCTTTGGGTATTGCTGTATACAGCTCTTAAACTGTTTTTTTTTGAACCATGATTTACGTTAATAATACCTTTATTAAGGCCGAAAGAACCAAAAGAAAATTCCGTATTTAAATGAGTTTGATTTAACAATGCATTTTTAGGTTTTAATTGAATAACGCCACCAAGACCTGCGCCATAAATACTTGAAGCAGGACCTTTAATAATTTCGAATTGAGACATTGAAGCCAATTCAAAATCTTCAATATTAGTTTCTCCACTACCATTTGTTAAAGGAATATCTTTAAAATAGGCTCTAATTTTTGAAGTACCAAAAAGGTTTCTGGCCCCTATACCTCTTATAGTAATTCTGTTGGTGTTAAGTGCTCCACTCTGCATAAAGACACCAGGAACTCTATTCAAAATTGGTGCAAAATTTATATTGTTTGAACGTTTAATGTCTTTTGAAGTAATGACAGTGATAGAAGCTGTTGCTTTTTTTAGTGCTTTAGGAATATGATTTGAGTGTACAATAACTTCGTTTAATTCCGAGGGCTTTAGTTCTAGTTGGATAATGTAATATTGGTTAAAAATTAAATTTAAACTTTTAATGACGTACCCTTTTTTATTGAATGAGTATATACCTTCATTAAAAATTTCAAAACCACCATCTATTTTTGAAGTTATACTTTTTTTTGTGTCTATATTAATTATTTCGACACCTTCTAAGGGGATATTATTATCACTTTCAATTATTTTCCCTACTATCTTTGATTGACTATTACTAGTTAAAACTAATCCTAAAATGGCAAAAATGAAAATACTTTTTTTTATATGGAGCACAGTTAAAATCGAATAAATTAAAGTGGCTAAGATATTGTTTTTAAACAAGATTTTTTTTTAAAATAGTTATAGGTAAATGAATAAATAAACTATATTTGCACCCTGTTACTAGATAACTATTCGGGGTGTAGCGTAGCCCGGTTATCGCGCCACGTTTGGGACGTGGAGGCCGCAGGTTCGAATCCTGCCACCCCGACAAATAGTATATCAATCTATGTTAAAAACCTGTTAATCGTATGATTTTCAGGTTTTTTTCATTTTAAGTTTAACATATGAAGAATCATAATCCATTATTGTTTTATATGAAAGTGATTTCTGATACCTATACTTGATTTATTCTGGATACTTTAAAGTTTTGATTTAGAATATTAGCAGCAATAGGGTATTTATGATTACTATTTGTTGCTGTCTTAAATTTACGTTTTCTTCTAGCAAATAAACCATTGACTTTAATTAATTTAGCTGCTCTAGGTCTGTAAATATAATGTCCTAACTTTTCTAATGCTGTTTTTATTCTTGGTGGGCCATAACTCTCAAAACTATTTTTAAAAATACTGGTAATTAATTCTGATAGTTTCTTATTGTATAAACAAAGTTTTGAAACCTTAGCCTTTAACCAACTATAATAGCCACTAGTGCTAACTTTTAAAACGTTACACACCTTCTCGACTATAAACTTAAATTTTTGATGTTTTATAAACCTAAATTTCACTTGTCGCTCTTGGAGATTTGATATTAAGAGGAGAAAACACTGTTTTTGGGTATTTTGCTCACCACCTTTTTTAATATCTCATGTTCTTCTGAAATATCTTTTAACTGTTTCTTTAATAGAACTATTTCTTTTTGTTATAATGTTAATTTTGGTTTGCCTCGACCTTGAAAAACTGTTCTTAACATATTTTTTTGATTCTTTTCTCCAGCGGTGTAATACCAAATAAGGAATGTCCAGTCTAATATAGTAAGTCCATATCATAGATGTAACAATAAAAAAAATCTAATCTAGCAGTTTAAGCTTTGTTAAATCATGGAAAAAGAAGTTCTTTTCATCATTCATACTTACAAATAGTCCATTAGGAAATTTGTTTCCTAAAGCTGACATAGTTAAATCACAACCATCAGTTTCAATAGTGCCTAAATTAATCTCTTTTATAAAAACGGTTGTATCAGCATCAAAAATATTAAACGTGTTTGCTTGCTGATTTGAAATTATTAAAAAAGATTTATTATCATATTTCGCAATAGCTATACCTTCAATATCCTCTTTAAAATACTCTACACCAAAGCAATATATTTCTTTGTCTCCTTTTAATGGGTTTGCGTAATATTTATGGATTCCATAGCCTTCATCAGAATAATAAAGAATACCCTTTTCGTCATCAACCGCAATAGCTTCTATTTCCTTTTTTCCACTAAATGCTCCTAACTTTCTGATTAAATTAGCTTTAACTCCTAAAGAATCTGAAACCAATTCGTATTGGTATAAATATCCTTTTTTTGGACCGTTTTTTCTACTTACAAAAACTGAAACTTGTCCTGTTTTAGGGTTTTTATAAATTGAAACTCCCATGGGTCGTTTCATTTCAATAGCTGTTTCGTCCTCAAAAACTTTAAAGCCTCCATTATCCAATGGTTTCATATCTGGAATAGAAAACAGTCGTATTTGATGCTTTTCTCTTTCTGAAAACACCATAATATCCGTCGAAGTAGAATCTGTTAAAGCAAAACCATATTCCACATCCACATTATTTGGGTATCTTATTCCTATGATGCTTTTTTCTTTAATGATCTTTCCGTCTAAATTAAAGGCATAAACGCCACCATTAAATTCATCTTTATCTGTTCCAAAAACGATGCTTTCTTCTGGATTTGTTTTGTTAATCCAAATAGAAGGATCATCGGTGTCATGCAAGGTCTTTTCTGTAATTACATCTGGTGCTATTACAGGCAACTTTTTTCCGCATGAAACCACCAGTAATCCTATTATTATAAATATATACCTCATAAAAACTACTTGTTTTTACTTTTAAATAAATCATACTTTAAACCAAGAGTGAAGCGTCTTCCGTAATATTCTGCTTGCATGGTTCTTTGTTTTACACCTTGAAAATAACGTAACGGTTGATCTGTAATATTATTTAATCCAGCGTATAAGCTTAAGTTTTGATTTATTGAAAAATTAGCATTAAAGTCTAGAAAGAATTGTTCATCATAATACCTATCTTCAAAAGTATTCCCACCAATTTCATCTACATAAGAATCAGAATAGTTAGCAGATAAACGTAAACTTAACCTTTTGCTATCATAAGCTAAAGAAGCATTAAACATGTTAGGTGCCGTATTTGGCAAATCTAAATCAGTTCGTTCATCACCATCTTCATTTCTAATACCATTGGCGTCAGATGTTAAGTGTGTATAATTTAAATAAACACTAAAGTTTTTAGCAAATCCTGGTAAAAAATCTAGCTTTCTTTGAAATGCAAATTCAAAACCAAAAACAGAGGCGTCATCACCATTTAAAGGTTGGAATACATCAAACCCAGTAGTACCTGTGCCAAAAGAATCATCAGTAGTTTCTGTCTGGAAGGTGTAAATAAAATCATTTATCTTTTTATAAAATACACCTCCTGAAATAATTCCTACACTTTTAAAATAATGTTCAGCCATAACATCAAAATTCATAGATGTTGTAGGGTTTAATTCTGAATTTCCTACAAAAACCTCTTCGTCACTTAATACAACATCTAGTGTTGGTACTAAATCTGCATAATTTGGTCTTGCTAAAGTATTAGTCCAAGCAAATCTAAAAATAGTTGCATCCGTTAAATTGTATTTAAAATGAATCCCAGGAAGCACATTCGTATAAGAACTCTCATCGGTTATTTGATCAATTACACTCTCTTCGTCTTCAATTTGATTTCCAGTTGCTCTAATTTTTGTAGTTTCTATTCTTAGGCCAAAAAGTACATTTAATTTTTCAGAAAGTTTTTGACTTGCCATTGCATAACCTGCAAATACATTTTCTTCCACATCAAAATTTGCGCGTAAATATTCGTCTGGCACATCTTCACTTTCAAAAAGAGATGTATCATTTAAATTTAATCCGCCTAAAAATTCAGGTGTAGCAAAAGTACCAACTGCGTATTGACTTCCTGCTAGATAATTAGAATCAGAATAATCGCGAGTAGGAACAAATCCTAATTCATCAAAACCACCATTCAGTGGACTGTATTCCATAAAATTATTATCTCTGTTTTTATTTTTAAATCTACCTCTTACACCAAATTTTAAAAAACCGTTTTCTTGATTAAATAATTTTAGAGGTAATTGAAAATTTACAAACATGTTAAAATCCTCTTCCTCGGTATATTGGTTTTCCTCTGTTAATTCCCCGAATTCAAAATCATTATAATTAGCAGCAGCAATTACAGGTGTGGATAAAGGAAACTCAGAATCGTTGTTAAAATTAATAGTATACTCACTTTCATACTCCAAATAACGTTCGTTTAAACGTTCTTCTGAAGCTTTTGCAAATGATGCCATCCAGTCTATTTGTAATGTATTCGCTAAGTGCTCACCACCTAAACTGAAATTGAACATCCGTTGGTCTTCTAAACGTCTGTTTTTACTGCGTTGATTGTCAATACCTCCTTTTGATTGTCTTTTGACTTCTACAGGAAATGATGTTAAATTACCATTTCCATCAATTGTAAAATCTCCAGGTTCAATGTCTTCACCATCTAAAATTTCGTGTTCTAAACGGAATCTGTTTTCACGGTCGTCTCGCCAATTATAAATAGATTTAAAATAAATGTTATTATTATCATTTATTTTGTAGTCAAAATTTGCTGAAAAACTACGACGAATACGTTGAACCAAATATTCTCGAATTTCGAATACGTTTGCATAAGGATTGACATCTAATTCTTCTAAATTATCTTCATCATCAAAAGCATTATAATCAAACTCGTCTGTCCATTCCGCTTCAAAATTATCACTACCAAAATCATTATCATTAAAAGATGTAGAAACCATCCAACCAAATTTTTCGTCTTTAGATCTATCTCCCAATAAAAAAGAGCCATTAATTATTCTTTTATTGGTAATATAATTAACTCCAGAGCCTCCAGTTGCAGACAATCTAAAACCTTGTGGCGAAGTTCTGGTTATTAAATTAACAGAACCACCAAGTGCATCTGCATCCATATCGGGAGTTACTGCTTTATTCACTTCGATAGTTTGAATCATATCAGACGGAATTAAATCCATTTGTATGTTTCTGTTATCTCCCTCCGCCGACGGAATCCTACTACCATTTAAGGTTACAGAATTTAATTCTGGTGATAATCCACGAACAATAATATTTCTGGCCTCTCCTTGATCTACTTGCATTGTAATTCCAGGAATACGTTTTACAGCATCTCCAATATTAGCATCAGGGAATTTACCAATTTGATCAGTTGAAACAATATTGGTAATGTTCGTTTTATTTTTTTGTGTGTTTAAAGCTCTTGCTTGCCCGCCTATTGAGTAACCAGTTATTTGAACTTCATTTAATTCGGTGCTTTTAGAAGTTAAAGTAATATTAACTGCTGTTGTTGCATTGCTTGCTAAAGCAATCTCTTCTTTATAATCCACATATCCTAAATACTTAATTAATAATGTATAAGTGCCTTCAGGAATATCAACCATAGTGAATTTTCCATCAAAATCTGATATTGCGCCTTTTTTTAGTTGTTCAATTAAAATGGATGCTCCAGGAACAGTAATACCGTTGTCATCAGTTATAACACCTTGTATATTAGAATTTTGTGCGAATCCAAAAGATGAAAAGATTAAGATAAAGAATAAAATTACGTAGTGTTTTTTCATTGTTAATTTATTGATTAATTAATTTTCCGCTAAATAACAAAATGAGTAAATGAAGCGTTTTAAGTACGCTTTAAATTATGGTTATCTATGATGTAAAAATTCTTAGATTTTAAACGCGCTTAACAATAAATAAAACTTAAGGTTACATTTTATTTAATTCTATAAAAAACTTAAATGTTCTACATTTGGTGAGAACTGGCCCAGAATCATTGACCTTCGAGTTATGAGATTATTAAAAAAAACAGACCAAATACTATCAAGTATAATCTCAATTGTTAACCTTTTTACATAAAGAAGCTATTTTAGTGTCAGTTAAATTTTCACCCTTTCAGAACACCTTTAAAACCAATTCTTTTAAAACTTAATTAGTTCCAACTTGAACACAATACTTTAAATGTTAATAAGGCTATATTTATTTTCGCTTTTTGGTTTTATTTTTTTTTATTTTAGAAATTTAAATCCCTTTATTCAACTGTTTACAGATGAATCTTGCATCGCAAGTACTGATAATTCTGTGGTTTTTTAAAATCACTTTCTTTTTAAGGGCATGTTTGCTTAAAAATACATGTAAATTGACAGTTATTCTACTTCAATAAATCTAAAAAATATAGTCATTCATTTTTAATACAAATGATATTAAACTTAAAAATGTCTTAATTAATACTCAGTTAAACTTCTTAACTTATAACTAACCATAAGTTAATCAAACCACATTCTTAGCTTAACAAGTTTTACAAAGTCTAATTATAAATTTGGTGCATAAAAATTAACCAAAAAAATTTTAGATTATGAACAAATTATTTAGACTCGTACTATTACTTTTAATTAGTGTTATAACTACTACAACATTTGTTAGTTGTGAAGGCGAAGATGGAATTAATGGTATAGATGGCGTTGATGGTGCTGATGGTGTTGATGGTGCTGACGGAATGGATGGTGCTGATGGTGAAGATTTAACTGTTGCTGAAATGGAGCCGTTAATCTCCTCAGTAATTCCCAATTCAGTCTTTGCATTGAAAGGTCAATTTACTTCCGCAAATTTATCAATGATTATGACTTCTCAAGATATCCTGCCAACGGATTCTACTTTTGTCTATGGAGGATATATGGATGGCGCTGCACTTTTTCCTTACGGAGATGGTACATATGCACTCATAAACAATTTAGAGGTAGATTATTCAATTGCAAGAATTAGATTAAACTCAGATTTACAAGCACTTGAAGGGGATTACATCGTAAATTCTACAGCCACCGCTTTTACGGCTATGTGTTCTGGCTCTTCAATTACTGTTGAGGAGCATGGTTTTGGACCGTTATACCTATCTGGTGGTGAATGGGGAGGCAATGCTAAAGGTGTTTATAGAATAAATCCTTTCCGCTCTAAAGAAGACCGTGTTGAAGCAGATAGATTACCTGCTCTTGGTGAGTGGTCTACTGAAAATGCTGTTGTAATTGGCAAAGATGCTTACCCAGGTCAAACTGTAGTTTTTATGGGAGATGATGATAGTAATAATTCTTATCCTGAAGCCCATTTTGCCATGTATGTTGGATCTAGAGGTGATTTAAATGGTGGAGACCTATACGTATTAAAAGGAAAAAACCCAATAGAAACTGCACCAGGAGCTGGAGGTCAGTTATTTGAAATGGGTATGTCAGAAGGTACCGATTACGATGTTGAGTGGGTAAAAGTTAACGAACGAACTATTGATGAATTGAATCAAGAAGCTATAGATTTAAAAGCTATAGGTTTCCAGAGAATTGAAGACATAGATTGGCAAAAAGGTTCTGCTTCAGCTAACAGAAATGTATTTTTTAATGCTACTGGAAGGTACAGATCGAATAACCCAGATTTAGCAAACAGAGGAACTACTTTTGGGAGAGTATATAAATTACAATTAAACCCAGATAACCCAACTGCAGATGCTAAATTAACTGTTGTGGTTGATGGTGATAAAGAAAATGGTATTGGTGATGGTATGCACTCGCCAGATAATATTATGGTTACAGAAAACTATGCTTACATCCAAGAAGATCCAAATGGTTATGCTTCATTAAACTCTGATATTACTGGTTATGCGAAGTTATGGCAATATGATATTACAGCTGGAACTTTACAAGAAGTCATGGAGTGTGATCAAACTACTGCTAGTGGGTTGAATATTGGGAACACAAGTTCTATGTGGGAAATTACCGGTTTAATTGATGTTACTGATATTATTGGATCATCAGAATCTACGTTTATAGGTGGTGCTCAAGTACATGGTTGGAGACCAGATGTTAATCCAGATAATGCTCAAAGAGCTGATGGAAGTTTCTTCTTCGATCCAACTGCCATATTTGAATCTGAGGCAGCGAAGGAAGGTTCTTTTTTATTTAAAATTACTGGTTTACCTAGATAGTCTAGCATAATAATAATAATAATAATAATAATAATAATAATAATAAATCGAAAAGGTTTTCTTAAGGAGAGCCTTTTCATATTTAAAACAACACCTGAATATTTAATAAATGAAATTTCTAAAAATTCTAGTATTAGTTCTTTTAACTTCATCAATTATAGTATCATGTAAAAAAGAAAATACTATATCAACTATTAAAACAATATCTGCTACCGAAGAGTCGATATTTAATGAAAATATTAGACAGTATTATTTTCAAACCTTAGATAGTGCTTCCTTTTACGTCCACCGGATAGATACACTTCAACCAATAGAAAAAAATAGGAGTAACTTCTTGCTTAGTAGAAAATGGTATAAGAAAGCAGAACCGCTAATGATTGCTTACGACTATCAAAATTATTTATCTATGAATGCTCCAAACCTTTTAAAGGTAGAAATAGATGACCATACAGATATCAAAAAAATTAAACCTAAAAGTTATCAAGTACTTGAAGAATATTTGTTTGGAGTGGATGATGTTTCACATAAAGAGTTATTTAGCATATACAATTATCTGCAAGCAAGAATTCCCTATATCAGAAAAAATCACAATATTTATAACCAAAGCGACAGACATCATTTAAAAATGATTAGAGATGCCATTGTAAATATTGCTACTAAAGGGATTACAGGATTTGATTCACCTATACTTGCAAACTCATTAAGAGAGGCGGTATACAACTACGAATCAATAAAATATGTTATCTCTACTTATAAAAATACGCTTAACACTATTCTATATAATAATTGGATGAGTGAGATTAATAACTCTATTAAGACCTTGGACACAAGCGATTTTGATACTTTCGATAGATATTCATTTATTAAAAACCATACAAATAAACAATTAGAGTTAATTAACAATATAACTGAAGATTGGAAAATTGAGTTAAGTAAATCTAGACCTTTAGACCCAACAAGTACCAATATATTTTCAGCATCATTTTTTAATAAAAAAATGTTTGCTCCTCCACATTCTCCAGAAATTTCAGATGAAAGAATTGCTTTAGGCGAGGTATTATTTAATGATGAAAGCCTGTCTGGTTCTAATACAATAAGCTGTGCTACGTGCCATATAAAGGAAAAAGCATTTACCGATGGTCTTAAAACAGCCTTAGGATTAAACGGAGAAGCACTTCTGCGTAATACGCCTTCACTTTCTTACGCTGTATATCAAAAAACTTTTTTTTATGATGGACGCGGAGATGGTATTGAAGGGCAGATAGTTAGTGTAGCTAATAATAAAAATGAATTCCATATCGATTTAAATACACTAGAGAAAAGAATACAAAACAACCCAGCTTACAAACAACAATTTGACTCTTTATACGAAGGGAAAATAAATAATCGGAATATAAGACATGCGATAGCTACATACATACGTAGTTTAACGCCTTTTGATTCTAAATTTGATAGAAATATGCAAGGTTTAGAAAATACTTTAAATAATGAAGAGGTTTTAGGTTTTAACTTATTTATGGGAAAAGCAGCATGTGCTACCTGTCATTTTCCACCAGCATTTTACGGAACTGTACCACCAAAATTTGATGAAACCGAATTCGAAAATTTAGGACTCACCAAAACTACAGATTTTAAAAACCCTCTTTTAGATGAAGACCCTGGCTTGTACTACCCTTATAAAGTCGAAGAAAGACGAGGTTTTTTTAAAACATCAACTGTTAGAAATATTGAATTGACAGCTCCTTACATGCATAATGGTGCTTTTGAAACTTTAGAGCAGGTACTTGAATTTTATAATTTTGGTGGTGGACAAGGCATGGGTCTGGATGTTCCGTATCAAACCTTGCCATCAAGCAGTCTAGGTTTAACTAAAAATGAAATTCAGGCTATTATTGCTTTTATAAAGTCACTAACTGATAATTCAATAGCCGAATATAACTAATTTAAAGAAACCCGTTGTGCATTATGATTTAAAAGAAAAAAGTTATCCATATTGCTGAAAATCAGCAAACTGATTTAACCACAAATCATTAATAATAAACAACTTAAATGAAAATTACGAAAGAATAGAAGTGTTAAGAAAAATATCAAAAGAACAGCTTTTAACTCATCAAAGGCGTTAACCAAAGCTTAGCGATTTAGAACTTATTAGTTTGAGTCTAACTGCTGAATTTATGGGAATAGATAGTAAGAATAACTTGTTTAGAAAACTTCTAAAGCATATGTTAGCAAGAATTGAGCGCAGTGTTTACAACAGGCGACGAAGAAAACTAGCTAATGAGCACAATGATATTCGATTAAAATTAGCTTCTGTTTTTTAATGAGTTTGAAAATTATTTCGTTGTAGATAGTATGCCTTTAGAAGTATGTAAATTATCACGAATCTCACGCTCAAAAATCTGTAAAGAAGAAGCTTATGCGTTCCCTGACAAGGGTTTTTTGTGCTGCGAAAAATCTACTTACTATGATTATAAATTACACTCTGCTTGCTCTGTAAATGGCGTTTTTCAAAGTGTAGATTTAAGTCTAGCTTCTGTACGCGACATCAATTATCTAAAAGATATTAAGATGCAAATACGTGACTGCACATTAATTGGAGATAGCGGTTGCTTATCAGCTAAAATCCAACTTAATCTGTTTGAATCCTGCAATATAAAACTCAATACACCTATGAGAAATAATCAAAAAGATTATAAGAAACAACCTTATTTGTTTCGGTAAAAAAGAAAAATAATAGAAACATTATTTTCTCAACTGTGAGACCAGTTTATGATAAGACGCAACTAAGCAAAGACTTTTGAAGGATTTAAAACGAGAATATTATCTAAAATAATCGCCCTAACAACGATTCAGTATATTAACAAATTTATATTTGACAGAAACATTAACAATATTAAAACTAGCATTATTTAAAATGCACAACGGGTTAACTTACTAACTTCCAAGCACCTTCTAAAGTATTAATTTCACTATCAGTTTTAGAAGCTTTTTTGTTTACCGTATCTGAGTTTGAATTGTCTTTACAAGAATAAAATAAAACAATACAAACAATTAATAATAAATTTTTCATGACTACGTAAATTAAAAGGTTAGTATTCTATAAGTTACATAAAAAACGAACACATATTTATTTATATAATTTAGAATTATTAAACTATAAAAACTGTTGATAACTTCTCTGTTAGGTTATAGTCAAAAATTCTACTTTTGTTAAGATAAAATTTATAGAAACTATGTCTGAAAATATAGAAAAAGTTAAATGCCTAATTATAGGTTCTGGACCAGCAGGTTATACTGCCGCTATTTATGCAGCTAGAGCTAACATGAAACCTGTGTTGTATCAAGGTACGCAACCAGGGGGGCAGTTAACAACAACGAATGAGGTTGAGAACTTTCCGGGTTATCCTGAGGGGGTTACAGGGCCAGAAATGATGATGCAATTGCAAGCACAAGCAGAACGTTTTGAGGCAGATATTCGAGATGGTTGGATAACTAAAGTCGATTTTTCTGGAGATGTGCATAAAGTTTGGGTTAATGAAGAAAAAGAAATTCACTGCGATACTATTATCATTTCAACAGGAGCTTCTGCGAAATATTTAGGCTTAGATTCTGAACAAAAATATTTAAAATTAGGCGGAGGTGTTTCTGCATGTGCTGTATGTGACGGATTCTTTTACAGAAACCAAGAAGTTGTTATTGTAGGAGCAGGAGATTCAGCTTGTGAAGAGGCACATTACTTATCAAAGCTTTGTAAAAAAGTAACCATGTTGGTTCGTAGAGATGAGTTTAGAGCTTCAAAAATAATGGCTTCTAGAGTCAAGAATACTGAAAATATTGAAATACTTTTCAATACTGAAACTGATGAGGTTTTAGGAGATGGGCAAGTAGTAACTGGTGTTCGAGTTTTTAACAATCAAACCAATAAAAAGCATGATATTCCTGCAACTGGATTTTTTGTAGCTATTGGACATAAACCTAACACAGATATCTTTAAAGGGTTTTTAAAATTAGATGAAACAGGTTATATTATTAACACACCTGGAACATCCAAAACTAATATTGAGGGTGTTTTTGTGTCTGGTGATGCAGCAGATCATGTATACAGACAAGCCGTAACAGCAGCAGGAACAGGTTGTATGGCAGCCTTGGATGCAGAACGTTATTTGGCAGCTAAAGATTCAACATTCGAAGTGTCAACACCAACATATAATTAGAATAGGATAATTTAATATTACTAAAAACCAAAGCATATGTTTTGGTTTTTTTCCCGTTTTATAAATATGCGGCAAAAGATTTTCTTTGAAATCTAAAATATTCGGGATGTGGCGCAGTCCGGTTAGCGTACACGGCTGGGGGTCGTGTGGTCGCAGGTTCAAATCCTGTCATCCCGACTTAGAAAAAAAGTGATTTGCCCTTGCAAATTGCTTTTTTTGTTTCTGTGAGTGGGTAGAATTTATTCTACCCACTCACAGAAATTAAAAAAGAAGGCCGTAGGCTTTCACTTTTCTATTAGCAAAAAGGGTTTATTAACCTGAGTTCGATTAATATTTAGATAAGTTTTAATAGTAAAAAAGATAGATTTTTAGTAAATTAAAGTACTGAAATTCAATTTATTAATCTAAAAACCTATCTATGTTTTGTTACTCTAAAATTACAGATTTATTTT
>NZ_JAQWOO010000067.1 GCF_029245835.1 Algibacter sp.
TCTAATTTTGAAATTATCTGAGAAAACAAAGTTATATTTGTCATAGGAGAAAGGTGTTTTTTGTGTTGCACCACAAAGATAACTTTGCGGAACAAATTTCCCTTTCTCTTTTATTAAACGTTTAGGACGCTATTGATAAAAAATCTAATAATTAGTATTAACATTAGAAATTGTTCCTGCTGCATATAAAACTGTAGAAGATCGTGTTATAGTTAAAGAAGCATCTAAGAAATTGGTTTATGTGCCAGCGGTATATGAAACAGTTTAGGTGCCTTACACTAAAAAAGAAGGAAGAAGTGACTTATTATTTTTTTTGAAGTACACACAATCTAATCAATACACTTAAGCTTATCTATAAAAAACTCTTTATAATCTATAAAATTAACTTCTTTTGAGTCTTCGGTTCCTTTAAGAGTTATAGATTTTATTGGTGAATTTTTCAAGATATTCATTTGAGCACTGGTTAAAATGGATTTAAACAAAAATACGCCACATTCAATATCCCAAGAATGATAAAAAACAATGGTTTGGTTGTTTTCTAGACTAACTTTCACACTAGATCGTTCTCTTGGAAGATATGAAGCACAACCTAAATCTCCAGTGTAATTAAAAAACACATTTGTCTTTCTACCTTGCTTGTATAATTCAACTGTTAGATTTTTGCTTAGTGGATAAGCTTCTGTTCTAATTGTAGTAATATTATAAAATCTATCATATTCATTAATCTGATAATGGCAAGAATCTCTAAACTTCATGCGTTTTAGTAGTTCTAATCTTTTATTTTCCTCTGTTCTTGAAGCTGTTTTAGATGTTTTACTTTCTTGAGAAAGCGAAGCATCATTTCTTAATTTTTCTAGAGCACTTCTTTCTTGCTCAATAATTCTTGCGATAGAATCATTTTGTCTTCTTAACTCAACTAATTGCTTTCTTTCTTGCTCTCTAACTTTTAAAATGGAATCATATTGTCGCTTTTGAATAAAGTTCTTGTTTTCTTCTAATTTTGCTTTATTAATTGCTGTTTCTTGAAGTTTTTTGGCTTTTTCCTTTTTTTGAGCTTCGGCTTTAGCAAAAGATTCATTTCTTTTTCGTAATTTTTCTAATACTATTTTTTCTTCAGCTTTAGCTTTTAAAATAGAATCGTTTCTTTTTGTTTCTAAAACAACTTTTGCTTGTTCTCTGGCTTTTAAAACTGAATCGTTTCTTTTCCTTAATAATTCTAATACTCTTTTGTTTTTAGCTTCAACTTGAGTAATAGAATCATTTTTCCGTTGTTCAGCTAAAATTCTATTCTTCTCTTCAATAGCTTGATTAATAGAATCTTTTTTTCTTTGAGCAGCGAGTTGAATTTTTTGGTTCTCTTTAACTTTGGCAATAGAGTCGTTTCGTCTTTGTATTACTAATTGTTTTTGTGCTTCAACTTGATTAATAGAATCATTTTTTCGTTGTTCAGCTAAAATTCTATTCTTGTCTTTAATAACTTGATTAATAGAATCTTTTTTTCTTTGAGCAGCGAGTTGAATTTTTTGGTTCTCTTTAGCTTTGGCAATAGAGTCGTTTCGTCTTTGTATTACTAATTGTTTTTGTGCTTCAACTTTATTAATAGAATCTTTTTTTCGTTGTTCAGCTAAAATCTTTTTCTGCTCATTAATAACCTTAGCAATAGAATCTTGTTTTGCTTGCGCAACACGTTGTATTCTTTGTTGTTCTTTAGCTTTAACGATAGAATCATTTCGCTTTAATTCTAGTGAGCTTTTTTTTGCTTCTAATTCAATTTTTGCTATTGAATCTATTCTATTCTGTTCTATTAATTCTTTGGCTCTTTTAGCTTTATTTGAAATTTCTTCTTCTTTTTTTTCTTTTTCTTTTCGCTCTGCAATAGCAATATCTCTTTGCTTTTCTTCATGGTCAAAATATAAATCCATCATTTGTTCATTTACAAATAAGTATTGATCTTTTACAAAGCCAACGAAATCTTTATATTTTATTTTATAGGTGTAGTTGCCTAAATAACTAGTTACTATGCATTTTTGGTTTTCTTTAAATTCAGCAATAATCTCTGAGGACTTAGTCGGAGTTTCATAAAGATTACCGTCTTGAGAAAACTTTGTAGAAATACTTGCTTCTTGTGCAAATAGATTTGTGGTGAAGCTTAAAAATACTATTAATGGATAAATATGTTTAACCATAGGTTTTGAGATTTATAGGGGCATTTATTTCTATTGGGTGTAAATGTACTATTAGAAATATTCAAAATGCAAAAAAAAAGCCGAAATGCTTATTTTTATCTATCAATCTAATGCATTTCTTGTTACATACCATCTCCAACCAATAATTAGCATTTGTAATTTACTAGCTTGAGCTAAATCTAATTGCTTTTTAGAATAACTTGGGAAGATTAACTTATTAACCTTAGCTAAAATTTTGAAAACTTGCTTTTTCACTTTTAAAATTTATAGTGTAAAAATAGTAAAACTTATTCTAGACTAAGTTTTACATGGTTTTTTTAAATAATTGAAATAATAAAGAGTATTAAATCAATTGCAATTTTGGCAAGTGTTATCATATTTTAGTTTTAAAAGGTTAGTAAATAAAGTTATTTATATCAATGTTTTTGGAAGATATATATTTACCAATATGACTACCAAGTAATTTTATTGAAATCGATGAATTTAAATACGGATTTGTAATTAAAAAGATGAAATTAATTTCGTTTTTTCTATAAACTTCTTTACTTAAGTGATAAATTAAAATAATAAGGAGTAATAATGATTATAATTTATAACAATTATAGGCTATATTTTGAATGTCTTTTAAAACTCTAGGGTTATTTTGTTTCAAAAATGCTCTTTTTTATGATTTTCATTATTTTCCAAATTGAAAATAAAAAAAAATCTAAATAGACTAACCTTATAAAGTTTATAGTGTCAAAAAAAATATTCACTTTTAGTTATTCACTTTTTACTTTCATTTATCTTCGCAAAAAAAAAAGTTTATGAGTATCCTTTGGGTTATCCTTGGTTTTGTTTTATTAGTAGTTGGTGGAGAGTTTTTGGTGCGCTCATCAGTAGCATTATCATTTAAATTTAATATATCTAAAATGGTAATTGGTATGACGGTGGTATCGTTTGCCACTTCTGCACCAGAATTACTTGTAAGTTTACAAGCTGCATTTTCAGGATCTCCGGCAATTGCTATTAACAACGTCATAGGGTCTAATATTGCCAACATTGGATTAGTTCTTGGTATAACTGCAATGGTTGGTACAATTGCTGTAGATAAATCATTTTATAAAGTGAATTGGCCCGTTATGATGGTGTTTTCAATTTTATTATATTTTTTTTTAAAAAACGATAGTGTTTTAACTGCTATTGAGGGTGGTATTTTATTTGCTGGACTTATTGCCTTTTTAATATTTCTTATCAGAAATGCTAAAAAGGACGTTGTTGTAGAGGATGTTGATGATGCTTTATCAACAGTTTCAAACTTTAAAATAGGGTTGTGGTTATTGATTGGTGCAACATCACTTTATTTTGGAAGTGAATGGCTTGTTTTGGGAGCAAAAAATATAGCGACTTCTGTAGGGGTTAGTGAAGCAGTTATAGGAGTATCATTAATAGCAATAGGGACTAGTGTTCCAGAATTAGCAGCATCAGTTATTGCAGCAGCAAAACAAGAAAAAGCCATTTCTTTGGGGAACTTAATAGGTAGTAACATCTTTAATATAGCCTCTGTTTTAGGTTTAACAGCTCTTGTAAAACCTATATCTGTTACTGAACCACAAATATTATCGAGCGATATCTTTTGGATGCTTGGTTTTTCAGCAGTTTTAATACCTTTAATATTCTTGCCAAAACGTTTTCAAATTAGCAGAATTAAAGGCTTTTTTTTAGTGGTTGGTTATGGCGTTTTTATGTTTTTGGTATTTACCCATGGGAAGCTTTAATAATTCTATTTCTCTTTAACCTTTTGTAAATTGGTAATATTCCGTATCAATTCAATTTATCAAAAAAAACAAAAACTTTCTTTCTAAAAACATAATCTTGTAAACATAATGCATTAGGGATTGTATTGGAAGCTTATAGCGAGTTGAGAGTGAAAGCTTTTAGCTCTTCGACTCCACTCAGGATAATCTTCTTGCTCAACTCTTGTGGGTAGGTACCCAAATAATAATATTATCTTGTAAATAATAGTTCTCTGTACTTGGTTAGTGGCCAGATTTCATCATCTACCAAGAGCTCTAGTTTATCGCAATGATAACGAATGTCATTAAACAACGGCTTTACATGGTTACAATATGCATGGGCTTTCTTTTCAATATCTTTAATGTTGTTTGCTGTTTTTCGGGCATCAATCATTTTGGTAACATTGGCATTTATGCCTTCTATATGGTTTGAAATATCTTCGATTAAATTGATTTGTTCTCTTGAAACGCTAGTGTATTTTTCTTCAAAAATTTCTTTTAAACCTCGAACGTTTTCAACCAAAATATTTTGATATTTAACTGCAGTGGGTACAATATGATTACGCGCTATATCGCCTAAAACACGACTTTCTATTTGAATGTGCATGATGTAAGCTTCAACCTCGATTTCGTAACGGGCCTCAGTTTCAATTTTGCTCATCACTTTCATTTCTTCAAATAGGGCAATAGAGGCTTTGGAGACTCTTGCTTTTAAGGCTTCTGGTGTGGTTTTGTTATTGCTTAAACCACGTTTTTTTGCCTCCTTTTCCCATTCAGCACCATAACCATTACCTTCAAATAAAATAGGTTTAGAGGATTTGATGTATTCTCTTAATACATTAAAAACGGCTTCGTCTTTCTTTAAATCTTTTTTATCTATTAAGTTGTCTACTTCTTTTTTGAAATCTTTAAGTTGTTTTGCTACTATCGTGTTTAAAACCGTCATTGGGTTTCCGCAATTTGCTAGAGATCCTACGGCTCTGAATTCAAATTTATTACCTGTGAAAGCGAAAGGCGATGTTCTGTTCCTATCGGTATTATCCAATAAAACATCTGGAATTTTTCCAACAACATTAAGTTTTAATTCTGTTTTTTCTTTAGGGGATAATTTTCCTTTGGTAACACCTGCCAACTCCTCTAATACTTTTGTTAATTGCTCGCCAATAAACACAGAGATAATTGCTGGAGGTGCCTCGTTTGCACCTAATCTATGGTCATTACTTGCAGATGCTATAGCTGCTCTTAAAAGTGCTTCGTGTGTATGTACGGCTTTTATCGTATTAATAAAGAAGGTTAGAAATTGCAGGTTGCTCATTGGTGTTTTTCCTGGAGCTAATAAATTAACACCAGTATCTGTTGAAAGCGACCAATTATTATGCTTGCCAGATCCATTTACGCCTGCAAAAGGTTTTTCGTGTAATAGTACTTTAAAGTTGTGACGGGACGCTACACGACCCATAATATCCATTAACAACGCATTATGATCTACTGCTAAGTTGGCCTCCTCGTATATAGGCGCTAATTCAAATTGATTTGGTGCTACCTCGTTATGTCTTGTTTTTACAGGAATCCCTAAAAGCAAACATTCGGTTTCTAACTCCCGCATGAAATTTAATGCTCTATTAGGAATAGACCCAAAATAATGATCATCTAATTGTTGCCCTTTTGCGGCGGAATGCCCTAATAATGTTCGACCAGTTAAAGCGATGTCTGGACGACTTTCAGCCATGAGCTTGTCTATTAAAAAATATTCTTGCTCCCAACCTAAAGAAGAAGTCACTTTTTTTACATTTTTATCAAAATATTTACAAATGGCAGTGGCTGCATCATCAACTGCATGAAGTGCTCTTAAAAGCGGGGTTTTATAATCTAAAGCCTCGCCTGTATAAGCCACAAATATAGTTGGAATACAAAGTGTTGTGCCATAGATAAATGCCGGAGATGTAGGGTCCCAAGCAGTATAACCCCTAGCTTCAAACGTATTTCTAATACCACCACTTGGGAAACTAGATGCATCTGGTTCTTGTTGTACCAATTGGTCTCCTCCAAATTTTTCAACAGCTATGCCACCTCCTATAGTTTCAAAAAAAGCATCATGTTTTTCAGCAGTAGTACCTGTTAATGGTTGAAACCAATGCGTATAATGTGTAACTCCTTTAGATAGTGCCCAATCTTTCATGGAAGAAGCTACTTGATCTGCTATATTTCTATCTATTTTTTTTCCAAATTGAATGGCATTCATAACACTAACAAAAGCATCTTTTGTTAAATAATGGCGCATGGCATTTTCGTTAAATACATTTTTACCAAATAAATCTGAACGACGCTCTTTTTCTTCAACCAAAACAGGTTTGAATTTAAGCGACTCTTTTATAGCATGAAATCTTAGTGTAGACATTCTTATATTTTTTAAAACATTTGATTCTTATATTATTAGCAAAAATAACTAGGTTTAATAATAAAACCTTAAAACTGAAAAAATCTTTTAAGCTTTTTTCAGTTTTTTCATAAAATAATCAACTTTTTTTAAAATAAACCTTAAAAAAATAGGGTATAAATAAAAATAACACACACATTTGTGAAAACACCCCCTATAAATTCAAAGTAAAAGCATAAAAATCTATATTTGTGATATTATTATCAATATTACATTAATAAAATATTCACTATGGCAAAAATTAAATTAGAATACCTTTGGTTAGATGGGTACTTCCCAACTCAAAACTTAAGAAGTAAAACTAAGGTAGAAGAGCACGAAGACTTTAAAGGAACGTTAGAAGAATTAGGAAACTGGTCTTTTGATGGATCTTCAACTAGACAAGCTGAAGGTGGATCTTCAGACTGTTTACTAGTACCTGTTGCAATTTACCCAGATCCAGACAGAATCAATGGTTATTTAGTAATGACTGAAGTTATGAATGCAGATGGAACTCCACACGTGTCTAACGGTAGAGCTACAATTGATGATGATGATAATGATTTCTGGTTTGGTTTCGAGCAAGAGTATTTCATTATGGATACTAAAACACAATTACCACTAGGATTCCCTGTAGGTGGATATCCTGCACCACAAGGTATGTATTACTGTTCTGTAGGTGGAAAAAATACACACGGTAGAGATTTAGTTGAAGAGCATGCAGATTTATGTATTGATGCTGGTTTAAACTTTGAGGGTATTAATCAAGAAGTTGCTTCTGGACAATGGGAATTCCAATTGTTTGCAAAAGGGGCTAAAAAAGCTGGTGACGAAATTTGGATTGCTAGATATTTACTAGACCGTTTAACAGAAAAGTATGGATACTATATTGATTACCACCCAAAACCATTAGGTAAAGATATGGATTGGAATGGTTCAGGTATGCACGCTAATTTCTCAAACACAACTTTAAGAACTTGTGGAGATAAAGAAGTTTACGCAAAAATTTGTGAAGCTTTCCGTCCTGTTGTAAAAGAACACATTGCTGTTTATGGGGAGTTTAACGACCAACGTTTAACAGGTTTACATGAAACAGCTGCTATTACAGATTTTTCTTGGGGAGTTTCAGATAGAGGTGCATCTATTCGTATTCCAATTATTGCAGTAGAGAAAGGTTGGAAAGGCTGGTTAGAAGATAGAAGACCTGCTTCTAATGGAGATCCATACAAAATTGCAGGAAGAATTATAAAAACTGTAAAATCTGCTAAAATATAATTAGTTTATATTCAGTTTTGTTCATAAAAAAAATCGCCAACATTAATTGTTGGCGTTTTTTATGGAATAATAATTTTTGGTAGACACATTCAATACAAACAAAAAACCACCTTATTTTCACAAGATGGTTTTTTAATAAAATTATTTTTATTAATTAAAATTAAGACTTTACAGCCGTAACCATAACTTTCAATTCCATATCATCATTAATAAATTTATCACCTAAATTATCAAAAATAGATTTAGAACCATATTTTACGTTCCATTTAGTTCTGTCTATAGAAAACGTTTCACTAGTAAGTGTAATAACGCCATTTTCATTGCTTACAGTTACAGGAAATGTTACATTATTCTTAGCATCTTTAAGAGATAAATTGCCAGAAAGCATCATTTTACCTTCAACTTCCGCTAAGCCAGTAATGGTAAAACCAGCACTTGGGTGTTTTTCAACATCAAAAAAGTCTTGATTTGTTAAATGCGCTTTAAGTTTTGCATTTCCTTTATCATCTGCAGGAATATCTGTAACAACTATGGATGTCATATCAATGATGAAAGACCCACCAACAATTTTTCCGTCAGTAACATCTAATACACCGCGCTCAATACTAATAGTACCGTTATGAGATCCTGTAGGTTTAAAACCTTTCCATTCAATAATTGAAGCTTCATTGTTTACGTTGTAAATTTCAGAGTTAACAGTTTTTTCAACTGCTTCAGCCGCAGTAGTTGTAGCTTCTTTTGCTTTGTCTTTGCATCCAGTAATAGAAATAATTAAAGCAGTGATAAATAAGATTTTTAAAAAATTCTTTTTCATTTTAAAATATTTTAGTGTTATCATACAAAATTAGGTATTCATCATCAGAAAAAAAATTAAAATTATTTTAATGACATTATGACATTTTTATAATATTGGCAGTACTTTTGCCAACTTAAATTTAAGATTGAAAAAATTTGAATTTACCATGAGTAAAAAAAATAAAAGCGATATAGAAAACGATCAAGTTGAATCTGCTCAAGCAGAAACAGTTGAAGTTGAAGAGCAAGTAGTGGAGGAGCTAACAAAGGAAGAAAAACTTGAAGGAGAATTAAAGCAAGAAAAAGATAAGTTTTTGCGTTTGTTTGCAGAGTTTGAAAATTATAAAAGGCGCACAGCAAAAGAGCGTATTGAATTGTTTTCAACAGCTAGTGAGGATGTTATGAAAACATTGTTGCCAGTTTTAGATGATTTTGAACGTGCATTAACGCATATTGAAGATGATAAAGAAGCTGAAGAGTTACGTAAAGGTGTTCTGTTAATTTATCAAAAATTAGTAAAAACTTTAGAGCAAAAAGGCTTAAAGCTTATAGAGGTTAATAAAGGTGATACATTTAACGCTGATAACCACGAAGCTATTACACAAATACCGGCACCAACTGATGACTTGAAAGGTAAAATTATCGATATCGTTGAAAAAGGATACCTTTTAGGAGAAAAAGTAATTCGTTTTCCAAAAGTTGTTATAGGGCAATAATAATATAAATTAAAAAGTCCTTTTTGATAGAGAGGATTTAGAATAGGAATATGGCTAAAAGAGATTATTACGAAATATTAGGTATCAATAAAAGCGCAAGTACCGCTGAAATAAAAAAAGCTTACAGAAAAAAGGCTATTGAATTTCACCCTGATAAAAACCCTGATGATAAAGACGCAGAAGCTAAATTTAAAGAAGCTGCTGAAGCTTATGAAATATTAAGCGACGACAATAAAAAAGCACGTTACGACCAGTATGGGCACCAAGCCTTTGAGAATGGCGGCGGTGGTTTTGGCGGCGGCGGTATGAATATGGATGACATATTCAGTCAGTTTGGAGATATCTTTGGCGGAGGCGGAGGCTTTGGCGGCGGTTTCTCTGGTTTTGGCGGTGGTGGAGGCCAGCGTCGTGTTAAGGGAAGTAATCTCCGTATTCGAGTAAAACTGACTTTAGAAGAAATTGCAATAGGTGTTGAAAAGAAAGTAAAAGTAAAACGTAAAGTTCAAGCACCAGGTACTACTTATAAAACCTGTTCTACATGTAATGGAGCAGGGCAAGTAACCCGAATAGCAAATACTATTTTAGGCAGAATGCAAACCTCGGCACCTTGTAATGTATGTGGCGGTGCAGGACAAACTATTGATAAAAAACCAAGTGATGCAGACGCACAAGGTTTAAAAGTTACTGAAGAAACTGTATCTATAAAAATACCTGCAGGTGTTGTTGATGGCATGCAGCTTAAGGTTTCTGGTAAAGGTAACGAAGCTCCTGGAAATGGAATTTCTGGAGATTTAATTGTTGTTATTGAAGAAGAAACTCACGATAAATTACAGCGTGAAGGTGATAATTTACATTACGATTTATATGTAAGTTTTCCCGATGCTGTTTTAGGAACTTCAAAAGAAATTGATACGGTTACAGGAAAAGTACGTATAAAGGTTGAATCTGGTGTGCAATCTGGTAAAATTTTACGCTTACGCGGAAAAGGAATCCCAAGCATAAATGGTTACGGTAAGGGAGATTTGTTAGTACATGTAAATGTGTGGACTCCAAAAACACTAAATAAACAGCAAAAAGACTTTTTTGAAGCTATGCAAGAGGATGAACATTTTGTTCCAAAACCCGAAAGTTCTGATAAATCTTTCTTTGAAAAAGTAAAAGATATGTTTTCCTAAAGAAACAATCTTTTAGTTAATTGTAATATTATATGAAAATCCGCTTTTTAAGCGGATTTTTTTATCTAAAAAAAGAAGAAAATTAATAGTTTTGCTATTAGTATTGAAAAAAAAACTATATTTGAATATCACTAATTTATTTTAGTGATAATTTTTCTTTTTCATAGCAATTTTTTTCCCATCCTTAATTTTATTAAGGGTGGGTTTTGTTTTTTAGTGGAACTCTAATTTGATAAGTATGAAATATCAAATTAAGTTAGACGTTTGAACTAATCCATAATTTTTCACAGCATCTATTATTTAAATCATAATTATTACCAAAAGCGTTAAGTGTCAAGACTAAACATTTAATATATTTACGTTATTACTAGTCAATAAAAAAATCAGTATGAATAACTTACTTGAAGTTAATAATGTTTCTAAATATTTTGGAGATTTTAAAGCTTTAAATGATGTATCGATTAGCATTCCAAGAGGAAGTATTTTCGGACTCCTAGGGCCTAACGGTGCAGGAAAAACAACGCTTATACGTGTTATCAACCAAATAACTATGCCAGATTCAGGTTCGGTAATTTTAGATGGAGAGCCTCTTAGTCAAAAGCATATTATGGATATTGGTTATTTACCAGAAGAACGTGGTTTATATAAATCCATGAAAGTAGGCGAACAAGCTATATACTTAGCGCAATTAAAAGGGTTAAGTAAGGCAGAAGCGAAAAAACGATTAAAATATTGGTTTGAACGTTTAGAGATTGGAGATTGGTGGGATAAAAAAATTCAAGAACTTTCAAAAGGTATGGCACAAAAAATACAATTTGTAGTTACGGTGCTCCATGAACCAAAGTTGTTGATTTTTGACGAACCCTTTTCGGGCTTCGATCCAATAAATGCTAACTTAATTAAAGATGAAATTTTACGACTACGCGAAAACGGAGCTACAGTTATTTTTTCTACTCATAGAATGGAATCTGTTGAGGAGTTATGTGATGATATTGCTTTGATACATAAATCAAATAAAATATTAGATGGTAATTTGGTAGATGTCAAGCGTCAATATAAAATCAATACTTATGAAGTTGGTATAAGAGCTAAAAATCAAATGCTCTTAGAACAGGAATTGTCTGAAAAATTTAATGTTTCTAAGGCTAATTTTAAAACTTTAGAAGATGAACTTAAACTAAATATTAAGCTCCAACAAAATGGAAAACCAAATGATTTATTGAGTTATCTAACCCAAAAAGGTGAAGTGTCTCATTTTGTAGAGCTTATACCAAGTGTAAACGATATTTTTATTCAAGCTGTTAATAATAATTGATTTATGAACCATTTACCGCTTATTATAAAACGAGAATATTTAACTAAGGTTAAAAATAAATCGTTTATTATCATGACTTTTTTGAGTCCTTTAATATTTATGTCACTAATTGCTGTTGTTGCTTATTTAACACAATTAAACAAAAATAAAATTAGAGTCGTATCTATTCTAGATGAATCTGGATTGGTAAGTAATGTTTTTAAAAATTCTGAGAACACGTCTTATAATATTCTAGAAGGTATGTCTCTTGATGATGCAAAAGCACTGGTCCAAGAATCAGAGGGCTACGGATTATTATATGTTAATGCTATTTCAGAAGAAAAACTTACCTCGGAAAACTTGACATTTTATTCAGAAGAATCACCATCATTAACTTTAATTTCAAATTTAGAAGGTAAAATTCAATCAGAATTAACATTACAAAATAGAATTAAAGAAGGTATAGATATTGATAAATTAAAGGCTACAAAAGTAAACATTGAAATTAATCAGGAGAGTTTTGAAGGTGAAAAAACATCAAAAGTAGATAGTGTTGTAAAACTTATTTTTGGTGGTGCAGCAGGGTATTTACTGTTCATGTTCATTATTATATATGGAAACATGATTATGCGAAGTGTTATTGAAGAAAAAACCAGTAGAATTATAGAAGTTATAATTTCTTCAGTAAAACCAGTGCAATTAATGCTTGGAAAAATTATTGGAACATCGTTGGCTGGAATAACACAATTTGTAATTTGGGTTATTTTAGGAGGTGTTTTAATGACTGTGGCTTCACTAATTCTAGGCATAGACATGTCGGAAATGCAAACGCCACAACAACAAATCATGGAGCAGGCTATGGAAAACCCAGAAGTAAATGTTCAACTTCAAAATAGTATTACAGCTTTTTATAACTTACCATTAGCTAATTTAGTTGTAGCATTTCTTTTGTTCTTTATTGGCGGTTACTTATTGTACAGCTCATTATATGCAGCCATTGGAGCAGCTGTTGATAATGAAACCGATACACAGCAGTTTATGCTGCCTATAATTATGCCACTGGTTTTAGCCGTTTATATTGGTATATTTACAGTTATTGAAGACCCCCACGGAACGGTTTCAACGGTGTTTTCGTTTATACCCTTAACATCACCCGTGGTTATGCTCATGCGAATTCCTTTTGGTGTCCCAATTTGGCAACAAGTATTATCTTTATTAATATTGGTAGGGTCATTTATGTTTACAGTTTGGTTTGCAGCAAAAATATATCGCGTTGGAATTTTAATGTATGGCAAGAAACCGAGCTATAAAGAGTTGATTAAATGGATTAAATATTAAAATGCAAGACAACGTAAAAGAACATATTGAAGATCGTGTAAACAAAGTTGAGCAAGTCATAACAGACAGTTCTTTATGGGAAAAATTTCTAGAATTTCTAGAATTTAAAATCATAGATTTCACTACGGGAACTGGAGAGAACGCTCACGATATAGTATTAAAGGTAAAGTATGCTTTATTAGTTATTTTAGTTGTACTTGCTACAACATATTTTTTAAGATGGGTAAAACGCCTAGTAACTAAAAATATGCCAACTAGTGATAAAGCAAAATTTACTACTGTTTTTTCTTTTGCTAGATGGATTATTTATATCATTGTACTTCTTGTTGTTTTTGATTCTATAGGAATAAATGTTACAGCTGTTTTTGCAGCCTCAGCAGCACTACTTATTGGTGTTGGTTTAGCACTTCAAACGCTTTTTCAAGATATTTTATCTGGTATATTTATTTTAGTAGATCAATCTGTTCATGTTGGCGATATTATAGAAATAGAGGGTAAAGTAGGAAGAGTAGAGGAAATTAAATTAAGAACAACAAGAGCAGTAACTATAGATAATAAGGTTTTAGTTATTCCTAACCATTTATATTTAGAAAATAGTTTGTATAACTGGACACAAAACGGCACAATAACTAGAGAGTCAGTAAATGTTGGTGTCGCTTATGGTAGCGATGTACAATTGGTTAAAAACCTTTTAATTCAAGCGGCAAGTACACATCCAAATGTGCTTAGTGAGCCAGAGCCAATGGTACTATTTACAGATTTTGGCGATAGTTCTCTAAATTTTAAAATTATATTTACTATTAACGATAGTTTCAAAGCCCAGTTTCCTAAAAGTGATATTCGTTTTGAAATTGATAAGCTTTTTAGAGAAAACAATATAAGCATACCATTCCCTCAAAGAGATATCCATATTATTCAAAAACCACAGTAAATTTAAAATCAACCAGGGAATGAATCAAAGGATAATAAAAGAAACTAGGTGTGTATTGGTGGTATGTTTCTTATTTGTTTTTCAATTTTCAATAGCGCAACTCACAGATTTAGCACGGTTAGAGTATTCATTTATTCCTCAAAGTAATTCTGAAGATCAGTACACAAGATTAAGGGCAATTTTAAATTATCCAATAGAAGTTAAAGAAGGTAGTTATTTAATAGTTGGAGCAGAGTATAACCGTATTTTTCTTAATTTAGAAGAGAATTATCCATTTGACACATCAGTTTTAGATAGAATTCATATCATAGATTTAAACATTGGCTATACCTTTAAATGGAATGAAAAATGGCGATTGGGAGCAAAGTTTAACCCAAGAATTGCCTCTACACTTAATAAATCTTTAAATGCAGATGATTTTTTTATGAATGGAGGCGTCTTTTTAATAAATGATAGAACTAAAGACGACAATTTAAAACGGCCCTACCGTTTAATTTTAGGGCTAACATATAATGCTACTACAGGGATACCATTTCCGTTACCCTTCATAAGTTATTATAGAAAAATTAATGAAGACTGGAGTTTTAATGCGGGTGTACCAAAATCTAATTTAAAATATACATTTAATAAAGAAAATATCGTGCAGGCATTTGTTGGGCTAGACGGTTACTTAGCTCATCTACAAGATACTGTTGAAATAAATGGACAAAATATAGATCATATTTCATTATCTGTAGCTGTTGGTGGACTTGGGTACGAATATTGCTTTACAAAACATTTAGTAGCTTATATGTATACAGGCTATACATTTAGACTAAACAATGTATTACGTAACAAAAATAGAGATGAAGTTTTTAAATTGAATGATGTTAACGCATTTTATTTAAGAACCGGACTTAAATTTAAAATATAAATATGTCAAAAATATTAGTAATAGAAGATGAAGCGGCGATTAGACGTGTGCTTGTTAAGATTCTTTCCGAAGAAAATGAAGCTTATAAAGTAGATGAAGCAGAAGATGGTTTATCAGGTATTGAAAAGATAAAAAATGAAGATTTCGATTTAATACTTTGCGATATTAAAATGCCAAAAATGGATGGTGTTGAAGTTTTAGAAGCTGTTAAAAAAATAAAACCCGAAATTCCAATAGTCATGATTTCTGGTCATGGTGATTTGGATACAGCTGTGAATACGATGCGATTAGGAGCTTTTGATTATATCTCAAAACCACCTGATTTAAACCGTTTACTAAATACCGTTAGAAATGCTTTAGATAGAAAAGAATTGGTTGTAGAAAACAAAATTCTAAAAAAGAAGGTTAGTAAAAAATATGAAATGATTGGTAATAGTGATGCTATTTCACAAATCAAAGATATTATTGATAAAGTGGCTCCAACTGACGCACGTGTGTTAATTACAGGTCCAAATGGGACAGGTAAAGAATTAGTAGCACATTGGTTACACCAAAAGAGCGATCGTGCTCAAGGTAATTTAATTGAAGTGAATTGTGCTGCCATACCTAGTGAGCTTATTGAAAGCGAATTATTTGGTCATGTAAAAGGCGCTTTTACAAGTGCTAATAAAGATAGGGCAGGGAAATTTGAAGCCGCCAATGGAGGTACTATTTTTCTGGATGAAATAGGAGATATGAGTCTTTCAGCTCAAGCTAAAGTGTTACGTGCCTTACAAGAAAGTAAAGTGCAACGTGTTGGTAGTGATAAGGATATTAAAGTAGATGTTCGCGTTGTTGCAGCAACAAACAAAAATTTAAAAAAGGAAATTGAAGAGGGCAGATTCCGTGAAGATTTATATCACCGGTTAGCGGTAATTTTAATTAAAGTTCCTGCTCTGAATGATAGACGAGAGGATATTCCATTATTGGTAAATCATTTCTCTAATAAAATAGCAAGCGAACAAGGAACGGTTAAAAAAGCATTTTCAGAAAAAGCAATAAAGCTGCTTCAAGAATATGATTGGACAGGAAATATTAGAGAACTTCGTAATGTTATTGAACGATTAATTATCTTAGGAGGCAGCGAAGTAAGCGAGCAAGATGTAAAACTATTTGCGTCAAAGTAATTTTTTAAACCATTAAAAATGCAATTAGATCAGTACAAAGTAACAGCAAACATATCCCTTACAAAATCACAAACTAAAGTAGTCATTGATGATGCAGAAAAAGAACTTAAAAAAGTCAGAAAACAACTAGGCAAACTTCAAGATACTTTATATGCACATGGTAAATATTCGGTTTTAATTTGCCTGCAGGGTATGGATACTGCTGGGAAAGACAGTCTAATTCGCGAAGTATTTAAAGATTTTAATGCCAGAGGAGTTGTAGTTCATAGTTTTAAAGTGCCTACAGAACTGGAATTAAAACACGATTATTTATGGCGACATTACATTGCTCTTCCGGCACGCGGAAAGTTTGGCGTTTTTAATAGAACCCACTACGAAAATGTGTTGGTAACGCGCGTGCATCCAGGTTATATTATGAGTGAAAATATTCCGGGAG
This sequence comes from Algibacter sp., assembly GCF_029245835.1. GTDB lineage: Bacteria > Bacteroidota > Bacteroidia > Flavobacteriales > Flavobacteriaceae > Algibacter_B. The sequence continues at coordinate 16,417 of NZ_JAQWOO010000067.1, forward strand.
TTAATGCGGTAGACGATATTAACGAGTCCTTTTGGAACCAACGTTTTGAGCAAATAAACAACTTTGAAAAACATATTGCAGAAAACGGAACTATCATTTTTAAATTCTTTTTAAACCTATCTAAAGAAGAACAAAAAAACAGATTGCTACGCCGCTTACGAAAGCAAGAAAAAAATTGGAAATTCTCACCCGGCGATTTAAAAGAGCGTAAACTTTGGGATAAATACCAAACCTGTTACGAAGACGCCATTAACAGAACATCAAAACCTCACGCGCCTTGGTATACCATACCTGCTGATGATAAACCGTCTGCGAGATATCTAGTGGCAAAAATCATGTTCGATACAATAAGCGCTTATACCGATATAAAAGAACCAGAGTTGGATGACGATATTAAAGCCAATATCGAATTATATAAACAAGAACTAAATAACGAATAATTTTTGGGCGTTTTAACACGCTTTTCGCTATATCTTTCTGCGAAGCAGTCCTAACTTACTTCAGGATAGCACCATAAATTAACTTTAGGTTTTAAAAGAAAGCCACTAGTTTAAATCTTCGCAAAAAGGATGCCGCTGCAATCGTTAACGCACTTCCCTCATGGTATTAACACAAATTTAAAAGTCTGTTTAGTGTTCAACTTTTAATAAATACTATCTTTAAGCATAAAAAAATCTATGAAAATTTTAAAATCAATTCTACTTTTCTTTTTAGTTATAGCCGTGTCAAGCATTAATGCACAAACCGATCAAGAGATCGTGAAAACCATCTATAAACAATCCTTAACCAACGGACAAAGTTATAATTGGTTAAATCATTTATCCAATCAAATAGGGAGCAGGTTGTCTGGATCTTTAGGAGCAGAAAGAGCAGTAGCATATACTAAAGAAGAACTTGAAAAACTTGGACTAGATAAAGTTTGGTTGCAAACCGTAATGGTCCCTAAATGGGTTCGTGGTGCAAAAGAATTTGCGTTTATCGAAACCACACCAGGAAAAACAACTAACGTCAATATTTGTGCATTAGGGGGTTCAGTAGCTACAGCGGCATTGGGTTTAAAAGCAGAAGTTGTTGAGGTTAAAAACTTTGAAGAACTCGAAGCACTTGGTCCAGAAAATATTGAAGGTAAAATAGTATTCTATAACCGCCCGATGCAAGTCGATTTAATTAATACATTTGAGGCTTACGGAGGTTGTGTGAATCAACGTTACCAAGGTGCCGTAGAAGCCATAAAATTTGGTGCCGTTGGTGTTATTGTACGTTCTATGAATTTAAGAATGGACGATTTACCACATACAGGAAGCATGACTTACGATGATTTACCAGTTGATAAACGTATTCCTTCTGCAGCCATTAGTACTAATGATGCTGAGTTGTTAAGTACGATGTTAAAGTTAGATAAGTCTATTAAGTTTTACTTTAAGCAAAATTGTAAGCAACTTAAAGATGTACAATCTTATAATGTTATTGGAGAAATCACAGGAAGTGAATATCCAAATGAATATATGATTGTTGGCGGTCATTTAGATTCTTGGGATTTAGGTGATGGCTCTCACGATGATGGTGCAGGTGTTGTGCAATCTATGGATGTTTTAAGGCTATTAAAAGAGTCAGGTATTAAACCAAAACGAAGCATCAGAGTGGTGTTATTTATGAATGAAGAAAACGGATTACGCGGTGGAAGAAAGTATGCTGAGGTAGCCAAACAAAAAGGAGAAAACCATGTATTTGCTCTAGAAAGTGATTCAGGTGGGTTTACTCCTCGTGGTTTTAGTTTCGATTGTAACGATGCTGCATTTAATCAAGTATTAAGTTGGCAACCACTATTTAAACCCTATCTTATTCACTATTTTGAAAAGGGGGGAAGTGGAGCCGATGTTGGTCCGCTTAAAACAGACTCCAATGTTTTAGCAGGTTTACGTCCAGATTCTCAACGTTATTTTGATCATCATCATGCTAGTAATGATACGTTTGATGCCATTAACAAACGTGAGTTAGAATTAGGAGCTGCAACCATGACCGCTTTAGTGTATTTGTTTGATAAATATGGTGTAAATCCAATTTCGAATAAAACTCCAATAAAAAACTAAATATCTTATCATTTAAATATGAAGAAATTAACTTAAATATTAGCTTTAATTTTAACAACAGTCATGATGGCGCAAAATGAAGATAAATTACCATATTACGAAATTCCTGATTATCCAGAAGCCTATACTTCAACTACTGTAGCTGCAAGAATGATTGATGGTTTAGGGTTTCGGTATTTTTGGGCAACAGAAGGATTAAAACCAGAAGATTTGAGTTATAAAGCAAGCGCGTCTGGTAGGTCTTCAGCTGAAACAATAGAGCATCTTTACGGTCTTTCAAAATTCATTCGTAATAATATTTTAGATAGTGATAAAGATGAAAATAAAGAAACGCTTAGTTTTAAGGAAAAACGTAAGCGTACGTTACTTAATTTCAAAATAGTTTCAGACGTATTAAAAGACACTCAAAAACCTTTTAAACTTGAAGCATCAGAAGTTCCCTTTTGGAATATTATTAACGGACCAATAGCTGATGCGATTTGGCATTGCGGACAAGTGGTTATGTTAAGACGTGCTTCAGGTAATCCCTTCAATTCAAATGTAAGTGTGTTTAGTGGGAAATTGAAAAAATGATGTACTTTAAATTATACTTTCTTCTTTTTTAAAACTCTAAGAAATAAGAAAATCAAACTTAAAATCGCAATAATAATACCTGTAACAATTGCTTCTTTTGCTGAAAGATTAGATAAAAAATAAATAATAATTCCAATAGATAAAATAGGTACTACAAATCCTCCAGGGATTTTAAATCCATCATTTTCCTTATGAGATCTACGTAACTTAATTACGGATAATGCTACTCCCAAATAAAGCATTAACATAGCACTACTTGCAATAATTGCTAATTGTTCGAAACTACCTGAAATTGCTAGCGTAAAACCAATTGTAGCATAAATTATAATCGCTAAATATGGGGTTGCAAAAGTTTTATGAATTTTAGATAATGGTTTTATAGGAATTACACCATCTCTTGAAAGTGCGTAAACTATTCTTGGGCTATTTAAAATGGTACCGCTCATATATCCAAACATAGAAATAACAGCTCCTATAATTAAAAGTGTATATCCAAAAGACCCCATAACTACTTTGGCGGTTTCAGCAAGTGGAGCCGCTTTAAAATTAGGTAAGTTACTGCCCAATACACCTTGAGATACGGATTGTATTAAAACATATACAACTACAACAACGGTTATACTAATTAAAATGGCTCTAGGAATGGTACGTTTAGGGTTAATAACTTCACCCCCAACAATAATACCCGTCTCACAACCTTGAAAAGCAAAAAATAAAATAAGCGATGTTTGTCCAAGGGTTTTAATACTTGGCATATTGTCAAAATATAAATTACTTAATGATACATCTTTAAAACCAATAAGTATAAGCAGAAGTAATGGTATTAGTTTTATTAACGTGTTAAATTTCACTAATCCAATACCTTGTTTTAATCCAATAACATTGATATAAACCAATCCGTAAAAAAGAATAAATAAAAATATAAAACGGGGCCAACCCTCTGCAAATATGGGGTAAGCAGATGCTATAACATTTACTAAAGCATTTGATACTGCAGCATCAGCAAATAAATTACTTCCAATAGCAAAAAAACCAGCAATAAACCCTGCGTAGTCTCCAAAAGCTGTTTCAATATAAGTATAAGGGCCACCAGTAGTAGTGACTTTGCTTCCAGCTTCAGCAAAACATAGCATTATCATAGCCATTAATAATCCGCAAAACAAGTATGCCAATATACTTGATGCACCCATATAACTAGCTACAATAGCTGGAAGTACAAAAATCCCAGACCCTATAATAATGTTGATAATGTTAGCCGATAAACCTAATACACCAACACGTCTTTTTAACCCTTCTTCTTTTTGATTCATTGAATAAATTGATAGTTATCTATAAATAACTCAGCCACCACTTGTCTTTATTATTTGCTTTATAAATCATATACTTTCTGCACGGGAAGTAGAGTAGTGAAATAATACCTACCCAAACTGCATAAACTACAAAAAGCGAATAACCGTAATTAATTAGTCTTCCACTACTAAAAACATCTTTAGTTAAAATCATGTCTTGCCAATTTCCTCCAAAAATAGCCATACCTATCATTGCGAAAACATGTATAACTAGGATATGTAAGAAATAATAAAAAAAAGGAACACGACCAAAAATTAAAAAGAAGTCAGTTACTTTATTTTTAATGTTTTCAAAAACATATAAGAATAATAAAGAGGGACCAATGGTAACCAAAATATAAGCTAAAGAGGGCGGATATTTTGATACTTTAAAGAAAGACAGTATTGTTTTTGTGTTAGTATCTTGAACTGTCCATGGCACTAAATCTCCATAAATATTTATGCTTCTTAAAATAAAAAATAAAAGTATTGCTCCAATCCCTAAATGTAGTAACCACTTTTTTCTAATACCAGAGTCAAACCCCTTTTGATATAGATAGCCTAAGGAATAGCCTAATGTCATAAGTCCAATCCATGGTAGTATTGGGTAAAATATACCAATATCAAAATTATTACTAACAGTTACAATATTTGCTTGATGCAATATATACCAGATAATAGACTGAAAACTATTGCCTTGCATAACAATACCATCTAATAGATTATGACCAGCTACAATAATAACACCAATTATTAAAAGGGTTTTTCGTGATAAATAAATCAAGAATGATAACGACACCATACTTAAACCGATAGCCCAAATTACTTGCAGTATAATTCTACTAAATGTAATGTCGAACTTCCATAACAAATTATTCAAGGTTATTTCTAGAAGTATAAGCCAAAAACCACGGGTTATTAAAAATTTGAAAAGTTTGGGTTTTGTTCTTTTTGTACCGTACAAAAATGCTGACGTTCCAGCAAGAAAAACAAATACAGGCGCACAATAATGCGTTATAAAACGTGTAAAAAATAAAAAAGGGGTGGTGGTTTCTAAATTTGTTGGATCAGAAAAAAAAGACCCATAATGAAAATAATCTCTAACATGGTCTAAAGCCATAAGTACCATAGCAACACCTCTTAAAATGTCAATGGATTCAATACGGTTGGTTTTAATTTCCATAAACCTTTAAATGTTTTTAAAATAAAAAACGTAACGATTTTTAAAAGTAGATAAAGCATCATGTTATACCAAATAATTTATGTTATATAATAGTTGCTATAAAGGCTTTTTATCTAATAACAATTAATGTATTAGAATTGAATAACATAACAACTAATAAATATGCGCTTACATCTATTATTAGTCTCAGTTGACCTGAGATTTTATATTTTCATAAATTACTAAATCTTATACCAATGAAAATGAAATTACTTTTATTATTTGTATTTACTTTTGTTTTTAGCTTTTCAGAAGCACAAACACCTATTCAGAATTATAATAGTAATCCGTTATCTAATTACTACGTTGTGTCAACACCTTCTGCAATAGACCAAAGTCCAACTGGCGCTAATGCAATATGGACATTCAGTTCATTTTCAACAACAGGAACTACAACAGAAGATACTTACGCAGTACCTACATCAGGAGAATTAATTGAATATCCAAATACAACATCTGTACAAACTACAACATCTACTCCTTTAGTTGGTGGTACAAATAAAGTTTTTACAGAAAATATTGCTGGTTTAGTGTCACTTACTGGTATTGAGCGTGAGGGGCTTAGTTTAAATTATGATGGTGATAATACTAGGAATATAGGCGAGCCAGTTAACCCAATTCCACCCAACGATGATAATGGTAATGCTGTAATTGGTATATTCCCATTAGCTTTTGGAAGTACCAATTCTGATGATGTTTCTGGAAGTTTTGATTTTTTTAGCCCTGAATTTGGCAACTTATCGGGTACGTTTGAAGGATTAATAACTACTACTGTAGATGCTTATGGAACTTTAAACACCAATGATCTTGGAAATGGCTCAGGTTCATATAGCGGTCAAGTAACCAGACTTAAAATTGAACAGAATATAATTTTTAATGTACTAAACGCTAGTGCAAGTCAATTATCATATTACTATTATGACGATATCACGGGGAATATTTTTCTTAGATATACCGAGTTGGTTATATCTACAACGGGAACTTTGTTTGATCCTATTGAGGAAGTACTTATTGAGCGTTTGGATACAAATTCTTTAGATATTAATAAAAATAATTTAAATGCTTTAAGTGTTTTTCCGAATCCAGTTAAAAATCATTTAAATATTAATTTAAAACAAAAAGCTAGAATAAAATCTATTAAGGTTTATGATATTTCAGGAAGACAGGTAATGAAAACAAAAACCAACACCACGCTTGTTGATGTTAGTGCATTAAAATCTGGACTATATATAATCAATGTTGCAACAGAGAAAGGGGCTTTATCGCATAGATTTACTAAAGACTAATTTTTTTTTAATTAACCGATTGTAATACTTTTTAAGGTAAAGTATATTTTACGAAATAAAATATTATTAAACCAGAGCACTTTGTTTCTCTGGTTTTTTTGTTTTTAATCCAAGTTTTTGTTGCTGTTTTATAGTAAGTGTGCTACCATCATGACTCCAACCTGGTGCACCAAAAGCATACATGAATTTATGGTACCAGTTTTTGGATTTTTTCATATCGTTCCAGATATCTCTATATTCATGAGTTAAGATAACTAAAGGATTATAAGAATTTGGTGGGTGGGATACACCATATTTTATATCAATAGTTTCATCTAGCTCTTTCCAAGTGCCAAACATTTTATCAAAAATATTTAAGAAACCACCATGATTTTTGTCCATGTATTCAAGGTTTTGTGCGTGGTGTACTTGATGCATGGTGTGCGTATTCATAAACTTTTCTATGAAACCCATTTTAGGAATGTACACAGAGTGTAATTGAAATTGCCATAGGGCTTCTATACCTAAACAAACCACTAGCATTTCTGGAGGAAACCCAATAGCAGGAATCCACATATAGAAAAAAGGTTTGTAAAAAATGGTAAACCAACCATTTCTAACAGCGGTACCTAAATTAAAATTATCAGAAGAGTGGTGTACAATATGTGCCGCCCATAAAAAACGTACATTATGGTTTTGTCTGTGGAACCAATAATAGCTAAAATCATCAGCTAATTGACAAAGTATCCAAACATACCAAGCGTAACCAAAAGATTTCCATCCCATTATGTTTGTTCGAATACCATCAATTTCTGGGTTGAATATTTCATAAGTAATACTAAAAACTAATATAAATGCTATTGTTTTTGCAACAGGCGCTAATACAGCCGAACCAATTCCCATTGTAAGACTTGCGGTTAAATCTTTCCAATTATATAGTTTTTTACTTTTTTCATCTTTGCGATGTTTACTATATGATAATTCGAGTAAAATTAATCCAAGAAAACATGGAACACCGTAAACGAGGGGGTTAGTAAAATTCATTAATTATTGAGTTTTTCCAAAAATAGGACGATTTTATTATTAAACTTAAATAACGTGCATTTATTTCAAAAAAAAGCCTCTTTAAAACAAGTTTGTTTAAAGAGGCGTATGATTTTGTCAACAAATATTATGATTTAGCTAATACGGGTTGTTTTTCCGAATTAAAATCAACTTCAATTTGATTGTTTAAAATATCTTCAAAAGTTTCGCGCTTCCTAATTAAATGTGCTTTGTTGTTATACCACAATACTTCAGCAGGTCTAAATCTAGAATTGTAATTGCTAGCCATAGAGAAACAATATGCTCCAGCATTTTTGAAGCATAAAATATCACCTTCATTAATTTCATTGATACGTCTATTATTTCCAAAAGTATCGGTTTCACATATATAACCAACAACGGTATAAAATCGTTCTCTACCTTCTGGGTTAGATATATTAACTATATCATGATGCGAGCCGTAAAGCATTGGACGTATTAAATGGTTAAATCCAGAATCAACTTGAGCAAAAACCGTTGAGGTAGTCTGTTTTACCGCATTTACTTGAGTTAAAAAACTACCAGATTCACTTACTAAAAACTTGCCAGGTTCAAAAGCTAAGGTTAAATCCTTGCCATAATCTTTACAAAATTCGTTAAATCTTTTTGATAGTTTTTTACCTAATTCTTCAATATTAGTTTCAATATCACCTTGTTTGTAAGGTACTTTAAAACCTGAACCAAAATCTATAAAATCTAAATTTTTGAATTGTTTAGCAGTATCAAATAAAATTTCACTCGCATATAAGAACACTTCAATATCTAAAATATCACTACCAGTATGCATATGAATACCGTTAATAGTCATTTTAGTATTTTCCACAATCCTTAATATATGTGGTATTTGATGAATTGAAATGCCAAATTTAGAATCTATATGACCTACTGAAATATTGGCATTCCCACCAGCCATAACATGGGGGTTTATTCGAATACAAACAGGCACTTTTGGATGTTTTGTACCAAACTGTTCCAAAATGGATAAATTATCAATATTAATTTTAACACCTAATTTTGCGGCTTCTTCTATTTCACTTAACGATACACCATTTGGTGTAAAAATAATTTGTTCTGGAGAAAAACCTGCTGCTAACCCTAGTTGTACTTCTTGAATTGAAACAGTATCAATACCAGATCCAAGTGATTTAAAAAGTTTTAGGATAGAAATATTAGATAACGCCTTAACAGCATAATTAAGTTTTAATTTCTTAACATCTTTAAAGGCATTAGTAAGTCTTTTGTACTGGCTTTCAATTTTGCTAGCATCATATACATAAACGGGACTTCCAAATTCTTTTGCTATTTTTAGCAACTGATTATCTAACATGGTTTTTCTAATTTTTGTCAAAGATATTTCTTTGCTTCAATAAAAAAATAAAAAACTAAAAAATAAATTAAATTAAACATTTTGTTAATTATTTAACAAATATATGAAGTGAATAATTTATCAAAGTTTTCACATTTAATTATTAGGGTAAGTAAAGGCTATTATTTACATTTGTGAATCTTAAAAAAGAACCGATATTATGAATTTACACGAATACCAAGGTAAAGAAATATTAAACAGTTTCGGCGTACGTATCCAACGCGGTATAGTAGCTCAAAATGCTCAAGAAGCAGTTGCTGCAGCAAAACAATTGACAAACGAAACAGGAACGAGTTGGCACGTTATAAAAGCCCAAGTTCATGCAGGAGGAAGAGGTAAAGGCGGTGGCGTTAAACTTGCTAAAAACCTAAAAGAAGTTGAAGAGATTTCAGGACAAATTATAGGTATGGATTTGATTACACCTCAAACTTCTGCTGAAGGTAAGCGCGTACATCAAGTTTTAGTTGCTGAAGATGTTTATTACCCTGGTGATAGCGAAACAAATGAGTTTTATATGTCTGTTTTATTAAATAGAGGTACAGGACGTAATATGATAATGTATTCAACCGAAGGCGGAATGGATATTGAAACTGTTGCAGAAGAAACTCCTGATTTAATCTTTACAGAAGAAATTGATCCTGCTGTTGGTTTATTGCCATTTCAAGCAAGGCGTATCGCTTTTAACTTAGGGTTATCTGGATTAGCGTTTAAAGAAATGACAAAATTTGTTACAGCACTTTATACTGCTTATGTAAAATCTGACTCATCGTTATTTGAAATAAATCCCGTTTTAAAAACTAGTGATGATAAGATTATGGCTGTTGATGCTAAAGTGACTATAGATGATAATGCTTTATTTAGACATAAAAATTATGTTGATTTACGTGATGTGCGTGAGGAAAGCGCTATTGAAGTTGAAGCTGGAGAACTTGGTTTAAACTATGTTGATCTTGACGGAAACGTTGGTTGTATGGTGAATGGAGCAGGTTTAGCTATGGCAACCATGGATTTAATTAAACAAGCAGGAGGAGAGCCAGCAAACTTTTTAGATGTTGGAGGTACTGCTGATGCGGCACGTGTAGAAGCTGCATTTAAGATTATTTTAAAAGATCCAGCGGTTAAAGCTATTCTTATAAATATTTTTGGAGGTATTGTTCGTTGTGATCGTGTTGCGCAAGGTGTTATTGATGCGTATAAAAATATGGGAACTATAAACGTACCAATTATTGTACGTTTACAAGGAACTAATGCAGATATAGCTAAAGAGTTGATTGATAATTCAGGATTAGACGTAATGAGTGCTACTGAATTTCAAGAAGCTGCGGATAAAGTACAGCAAGTATTATCGTAATGTAATTTGTAATGCTTAACTTGTTTAAGCTTCTGATATAAAAAAAGAGCAACTTTATTAATCGTTGCTCTTTTTTTGTGTTTTTTGTCCCTTTTTTGGCATGGGTCCTCTAAGGTGAATCACAAGTCCGTTTAAAAAGTTACGTAAAATTTGGTCGCCACATTCCATATACTTAGGATGGTCTTCTTTTCTAAAAAAAGCTCCAAGTTCACTTTTTGAAATTCTAAAATCTACGAGCTCTAAAATCTTTACTATTTCATCATCACGAAGCTTTAGAGCTACTCTTAATTTTTTTAAAATATCGTTATTCGTCATTGTTTTTTTTTTAAAGGTTTAAAGGTACATGTATTTCATCGATTTTTAATTTTGAAGTAATCAAAACTAACGTTTAACCTTTTTCTGTAAAGGTACTTTAAATGTTGGTTTTAAGAATAAGTTTTTTTTATTAAAAATACCAACTCAATTACCTGATTAATAGTGTTTTATTAGGGTTTTGTTCAGCTTGGATCATGAGGTGATAAATGATAAGATGCAAATATTTTGGTTCAACAAAAGTGGATTATTGATGAAATTGATAAAAAGCACGATTAAATACCTGCTGTTTTTCGATAAGATGCCTTATATCTACGATTATTAAATGACTCTTCTATGTAACTTTATGATGTAATTATTTTATCCCTAAAGAAAACCCTTGATAATGGTAAATAGAGTAGAAAAATTAAGCCTTTTGTCAGAAATGATTGCTTTTGCTAAATATGATAAGGATATTATGCGTATCGAGTATAATTTCTTACTTGGTGTTGCAAAGCAATTAGATATTTCTCGTGAAGACTTTGAGTATTTGTTAGAAAACCCTGTGACATACACGCATTTAAAATCACATAGTGAGCGTATTGTTCAGTTTCATAGATTGGTTTTATTAATGAATATAGAGCAAGAGCATAATGAAGATAACAACTCAGCTGGAGTTATAAAGTTATATAATTTTGGATTGAGAATGGGACTTAGTCATGAGTCTATTACCAAGGTACTATATTTAATGGAAAGTTTTCCAAATAAAATTGTACCGCCAGATGTTTTAATAGATATTTTTAAAACACAATACAATTAAAATTCATTTCATTTAGATTGTTCTAGAAGAATACAAATATTAGTGTTGATTATAATTTACGAGTAGTAAATTACTGAAAAGCTAAAAGTTTATACTTTTAGCTTTTCTAATTTATTCTGGTAACTTTTAATATCGTCACGTAGTTTTGCTGCTACAATAAAGTCCAGTGCTTTTGCAGCTTGTTCCATAAGTTTTCTTTTTTCACGTATTTTCTTTTCTAGTTCGGGTTTACTCAAGTACTCATTTTCTGGTTCAGCAGCTTTTAAGGCTTCTAATTCATAACTGTATGTACTCACCGAATTTTTTGATAAAACATTATTCAAGCTTTTATTTAATGCTTTAGGAATAAGATTGTGCTTTGTATTATATGCAATTTGTTTTTCCCGCCTGTATTGAGTTTCATCAATAGTTTTTTGCATGCTTTTTGTAATTTTATCAGCATACATTATAGCTTTACCGTTTAGGTTTCTAGCAGCTCTGCCAACCGTTTGAGTTAAGGAACGTGTGGATCGTAAAAAACCTTCTTTATCAGCATCTAAAATAGCTACAAGAGATACTTCAGGTAAATCTAAACCTTCACGAAGTAAATTTACACCAACCAAAACATCAAAAAGACCTTTACGCAAATCTTGCATAATCTCTACACGCTCTAAAGTATCTACATCACTATGAATATAACGACAACGAATTTGAATTCTGTCTAAATATTTAGTCAATTCTTCAGCCATACGTTTTGTAAGTGTAGTTACCAAAGTACGCTCATCTTTTTCAACACGAACTTGTATTTCTTCAATTAAATCATCAATTTGGTTTAAACTTGGGCGCACTTCAATAATGGGATCTAATAATCCAGTAGGACGAATAACTTGTTCAACATATACACCGTCTGTTTTTTGCAACTCGTAATCTGCAGGTGTAGCACTTACATAGATAACTTGATTCTGAATGGCTTCAAACTCTTCAAACTTTAATGGGCGATTGTCCATCGCAGCAGGTAACCTAAAACCATAATCTACCAGGTTTTCTTTCCTACTTCGGTCTCCTCCGTACATGGCATGTACTTGTGAAATAGTGACGTGGCTTTCATCTACTACCATTAAATAATCATCAGGAAAATAATCTAATAAACAGAATGGTCGTGTTCCTGGAAGTCGACGGTCTAAATAGCGTGAGTAGTTTTCAATACCAGAACAATAGCCTAATTCTCGAATCATCTCTAAATCAAACTCCGTGCGTTCTTTTAGTCTTTTTGCTTCTAGATGTTTTCCAATGTCTTTGAAATAGTCATGTTGTTTTACCAAGTCATCTTGAATATCTTTAATAGCAGATTGTAACACGTCTGGAGAGGTTACAAACATATTTGCAGGATAGATTGTAAGTTGGTCGTATTTTTCAATAACCTGATTTGTTTGAATATTAAAAGATTCCATGTCCTCAATTTCATCACCAAAAAAGTGAATTCTAAAAGCATCATCAGCATAACTTGGAAAAATATCAACGGTATCGCCCTTTATTCTGAAGTTTCCGTGTTTAAAATCTGCTTCTGTTCTTGAGTATAAACTCTGAACTAACTGATGTAATAATTTGGTTCTTGAAATAACTTGGTCTCTCTGTAAACTAATAACATTTTTTTGAAACTCAATGGGATTTCCAATACCATAGATACAAGAAACAGATGCAATTACGAGTACATCACGTCGACCAGATAGGAGGGATGACGTGGCGCTCAATCGCATTTTTTCTATTTCTTCATTTATAGATAAATCTTTTTCTATATAAACACCAGAAACAGGAATATAGGCTTCAGGTTGGTAGTAATCATAATAGGATACAAAATACTCAACAGCATTGTTAGGAAAAAATTGTTTGAATTCAGAATATAATTGAGCAGCTAAAGTTTTGTTGTGTGCTAAAACTAATGTTGGTTTCTGAACTTCTTGAATAACATTGGCTATAGTAAAGGTTTTTCCAGAACCTGTTACACCAAGCAAAGTTTGATATTTTTCATTTGAAGAGAGCCCCTCAGCTAATTTTTTTATGGCTTGTGGTTGATCTCCTGTTGGATTGAATTCGGATTCAATTTTAAACTTCATATGCCTTTAAGTGCCTAAAGTAATTTAAGTGTCTAAATTACTTAAAGTAGATTGGAATTTGGAATTTTAGTATTATAAATTTATGTTTTAACGTTTAAGAGTAAAGTGACCTGAGAATTGTCTGCCATCTTCCAAAGAAACCCTAAACCAATAATCATCGGTTGGTAATATATTGCCGTTAAAGGTTCCGTCCCATCCATTTGATTGCGCTAATAATTGCTTTATTAATTTACCATAACGGTCATAAATTAAAATGGTAGTATTAGGCTGAACTGTTTCATTAACGCCATTAATTCTCCATAAATCGTTTATTCCATCGCCGTTAGGTGTAAAGTATTTTGGATATCCAATAACAGAGATGTCTAAGGTAGATACACCACAAATATTATCTTTTACATAAATGGTATAAAAACCAGGTCTTATATTGTTAAAAACCGGTTCTATTTGATAGTTAATAAAAGTAGAGTTTTCTTCTTGAAGCGCGAACTCATAACTGCCCATACCTAAATTAGTTGTGTCAATAGTTACAGAATTATTATCAGATAGATCTATGATGGTAACATCTTCTTGTATTATGGTTGCTCGTTCTGAAGCATCAACAAATATTGTTTCGGTTCTAGAGCAATTTGTACCATCTGTTTTGGTTAAGGTGATGGAATACGTACCTGGTATGGATACAGAAATAATTCTATCGTTTGATACAAATTGATTTGTAGTCACGCCATCCAAACTAGTCCAAAGCCATTCGTAATTAAAAGTCTCAGCAGTATTAGCCTCGAAAGGTTCTAATTCTATTGAAAAGGTAGGATCTGATGAACAAACAAGTCTTGGCGTTTCAACTGTAAAATCGGGTAAAGGGTTTACAACCAAATTAATAACTGTTGTAGCCACACATATTCGATTGATTGGATTTTCAACTTTAATATTAATGACTTGATTCTGAGAGGTTAGAGGGTTTGGTAAACTGGTTTGGTTAATTAATATACTGCCGTCTTCGGCTATATAATCATAATAAATTTCCATACCAATTTGAGTTCCTAAGATGGTACTACTAAATGTTGAGGTATCAAAGGGATAAAATCCATCATCATCAATATCTCCAGCATCTCCATCACAAACAATTTGATTTGGAATTGGATTTACAATAGGTTGTTCGTCAATAATAAATTCTAAAGTAGTTTCATCATAACATGCGCCATTAGGGGCTTGTGTATTGTTATTTGTTACACGAATAGTTATGGTTTGATTTTCGGTTAAAAAAGTAGGTTGTATTGGGCTTACAACAAGTGTACCATCGTTATATAATAAAGGTGCTCCGTTGGAATCAAAATAAGTAATAGTGACATTCAAAGGATTTTGTCCATTTAAAATGTTTGTTTCTAATTGAGACACATCAAAAGGAAAGCTTAAAACAGTATCTGTGGTATCAAAATCGCATACCCTTGCAATTGTTACAGGATTTGCTGTTGGTAAAGCTTCAACATTTAAAAGATTAGGAAACTCTTCAAGACCTAAACAATCGTTTCCTTGATCGCTTTTTACTCTCACCCAAATACTTTGAATATTTGGTGAATTTGTGTTTTCGTGACTTGAAATGTCTAATATTTCGTTCGTTTCTAATTCTGCATCATTTTGACTTTCATAAAAATGAACACTCACATTAAAAGTAGGAAATACATTTGTACTAATATCGTTTCTAATATCTGTCATATCGAAAACAGAAACACCATCTCTATTATCTAAACCGTCATCACATTCAAACTTTGGGGTTGGTGTATATGAGGCTAAAGCGGCACTGCTTGGATTTACATCCAATATAATTGGTACAACTCTAAAACAAGTATTTGGATTTTCAATACGAATCCAAACGGTTTCAGGAGTAAAGCCTAATGCATCTTGATAAGTCTCTGGATTTATAATGGGATTAGTTGCATTTTCTGCTTCAGGTTGAGTTTCATAGTAAGTAAATACCAGTCCTTGGGCTATAAAGTTTGCATTTATTTCTTCCTTAATATTATCAAGCGTTAAGTTGAAAAATGCTTGTCCGTCATTAGAATCGTCATCACACTGCGCATATCTGTTTGGGTTATTCACTTGAGGTAATTCTAAAACTTCTATTTCAAAAGAAGTATCTGTAAAACAATTTGTAAATAGATTATTAGTTACTCTAACGTAAATTGTTTGTAAGCTAGAAACGGTATTATTAAATGTGGTTGGCGTTATTATTTGGTTTACGTAGCTAGCATCTGTGAAATAGGTTATTGTAAAATCTGTAGCCAACTGGCCATTAAGTATTTCAGCTTCTTTTTGTGTTAAATCTAAGGTTTTAAAACCATCGGTATCATTACCAACAGAATTATCATCACATTCTTGAAGTCTTGTCATTGTTGCAGAATCGGTAGGGAAAGCAGATTCAAATACTTCAATATTAAAGTTTGAAGTAGCAAAACAAGAGGGATTGTTGTCGTTTTCAACTCTTACATAAATAGTAGTATTGCCACTTTCAAAAGGACTTGTTATAGCATCAATATTTCCATCGGCATCCAATTGAGATTCATGATATGTTATTGTCATTCCAGAAACAGTAGTAATAGAATTATTTTGTGTTGTAAGATCGAAAGGCATGGTGCCATTATTATCGTCATCGCATAAACGCATAACAGGAGCAGTATTTGCAACAGGCAATTCATCAACTTTTAAATCTATTTCATCTGAATAAATGCCACAACTATTTCCTGCTCTATCTAACTTAACCCTATACAGGTATCCACTGTAACTTATTGGTGTCATACTGATGGTTAAAACAGCTGTTTGTGTTCCAGAATACGTTGCGTTGTCTGTTAGGGTTGTCCAATTTACACCATCTGTACTTAATTCCCACTGGTATGTTTCTGTTTCAGGAGAAACCACGCTAATACTTACCGTCGATAACTCACAAGCTATAGTATTTTCGGGTTGTGTAGTAATACTAATTGGAGCAGTTGTTAGATAATCTATATTAGGTAACGTATAGCCATCAGTAGCATTGTTTACCAATCCGTTTGTATTTACAGTAGGGGGTGCACCTCCAAGAAAATCGTCTTGATTTACATCAGAAAAGCCTGCTTCAATAACATCGCTACATTCGTCACCATCACTATCAGTATCTAAATATGTAAAAAGGGTATCATTGTCTAAATCATTTAAAATATACCCTATTTCATTACTATCAGGAGAAGTTTCCGCAGCATCTGACCAACCATTTATGCCATAATTTGGACCATCTACAACACCATTTAAATCGGTATCTGATAAGGTTCCTAATTGTCCTGTTTCAATCAAATCAAATATACCGTCATTATCACTATCTAAGTCATAAAAATCTAAAACGGTATCGTTATCTGTATCTATTGGTAAAGTTGAAATATTAAAAACATCATCTAAACCATTTAAATCGGCGTCAATTCCCGAAAGTGTAACTAATGCTCCCTGGTTTTCAATACTATCAGGAATACCATCATTATCACTATCTAAATCAAATGCATCTTGAATGCCATCTAAATCATTGTCATTTTTGAAACATGTTAAGGATATATTTGCTGTAAAACTTGAAGCTGTAGTTATGTTTTCTAGTTTGTGAATAAACGAAAAGCCATCAATTTGATTTGCGAAAAACTTATATGGCGTGGTTCCTGTTGGTGTTGGGTTGATTTTGAAACGTATTTCGGATCCTGAAATTATGGTAATTCCGGTTTCAAAAATACCATCGAAGTTAGAGTCGATTAGCAAGCGATCATCTGGATCAACAAGCGTAATATTTTTATTTACTGGCGAAATTCTAGCTATAAAAAACTCACCATCAACAGAAGTGTGGATTATTGAGGTGTCTTCTGAAAGTTTAAAGTTTATAGGTTCTGTTAAGGAAATAGAATAATTATTTTCAGAATTTATTCCGGAAGATACATTACTTGAGAAATTTCCAGTACTCGTTCCTGTAAATGAATTGATATTCCCAGAACTGTTGGATTGCGTATACGTACTACTTGGTATAGTGGAATTGATAGAGCCATCTTGAAAAATTAGTTGGGGTGTATTGATGTTAGCAATATCAATTACAACATCTCCTCTAGATTCGGTACAGTTTAAAATACCATCATTATCATTATCAATATCTATGTTATCTATAATACCATCATTATCTCTATCATCTGGACAAATACTTATTGGAATTTCAATAGACTCTAATTCTTCGCCAGTACAGGTTATAATACCTATTAATTTATATTTTCCTGGTTGCGAAGGAGTGATAATTGAAGTGGCTATCATTAAATCAATAAAACCAGATCCAGAACCATCATCAAAAAGCCATTTAAAACTATCAAAACTTTGCGCATTTGCAGCTTCTAGCGTAATGTTTGGTATGCAGTTTCCTAATGTTGCAAATTGTGCATCAAAATTAATTTCTGGGTTAGAAGGGAAGCCTGAATAGAAACTACCAGAAGTTGCTGCTCCATTGTAGTTAAAGTAGGCACAATATAATTCATCATCACTTTGAACAGATATATTCCCGTTAAGCCCTTTTATTTTATATGTTATATAGTCAGGTTTTCCAGTAACTGGACTTGGCGCAACGGTAATAGGATTGTTATTAATAGTGACTGTGGCTCCAACTTTAGTAACAATTGAAATACCACCTTGGTAATTAATACTACCAATGTTATTTATATTTGCAATATTGTCAAGATTTCCTCGCGTTTCACAGCTTAAAGGCGGTACAAAAAACATACCTTGATTAGCTTCATTTGGCGTGCCGTTATTTCCTAAGCCTCCAACACCTTGATAGGCAAAAACAGGTTCGGAAGTTTCTACATACATGTTGCCATTAGCACTATATTCGTTACCCTCAATAACATAATATTCGCCTGCATTAATAGTGGTAATTGGTGGGTTTCCATTAATACTAATGGTTGTATTATCAGAATGTGCAATAATTAAAGCATTTTCCCATGCATCATTTCCGTCGCCTTTTACAAAAATGTATTCTGTTCCAACTTTTGATAGGTCTACTATTTGGTCTATACCATAATCTCTTCCGCCACCAGAACCAAAACTACCATTTGTAGAGCCACAATTAACAACAATTGGTTTGGTAGAGTTTACTAGGCAACCAATTAAACCATCTTGATTCATTACAGCATCAGCACTATTAATTGCTACGGTGTAACTTTCTCCTTCGTTTAATATTACAGGAATTGGAGTTGGTCCTGTATAGTTTTTTATAATTAATCCAGTTGGCAAATTACTAAAGTTAACTTGAGTATTATCTTCAGTAGCCATTACTGAAACAAAGCTTAAGTAATTGCTAGAAGGACTTTCGTTTGTGTAACTACCTACTCTAAATGTAGTTCCCAAAGCAGAAATACCTTTACTTACCAAGGCACCAGCCTGTGCGCCGTTGCCTGCATTCATTCTTACCGAAACATATATTGGTGCTTCGGCTTCTATAATATAGCCCTTATCATTTGTAATTACACTTGTTTGGTCTGAAGGAATAAATAATTGTCCATTACCTACGCCTATTGCTATTTGTTGAGGTATGGTATTTGATACAGTACCTGTAATGTAGCTTGTAGCAGGTTGACCTACTGGAATTATTGTATATGGTATATTACTATTGTTTGGAGTAGAAAGATAAATATATTGATCTTCCGGATTAGCATTTCCAAAAGCAGCACTTGTTAAGGGTGGGATATAATGTTTTTTACTTAATTGAGAATAGCCTTTAAAACTTAAAAGTATTAAGAGAATAAATGAAAAACATTTTAAATGATAATTTTTAAGCATTTCCAAAATATAAGTGCTAATTAAAAACGAAACACTAAAATATACTATTTTAGTATTATAAGACATATAAAACCTTTCAAGGTTTAATTTTGAAGGTTAAAATGCTAAATAATTATTTAATATTGAAAGAAAAAATTATCGTTTTAAAGCAAAATGTCCTCTAATGTTAAAAGACTCTCCATCTTGAATAATATCAGCAGAAAACCAATAATCATCTGAAGGCATATTTTGTCCATTGTAAGTCCCATCCCATCCTTCAGAATAATAGGGAAGTGTTTTAATTAATTTACCATGCCTGTTATAAATATAGACTATAGTTCCGGGTAGTTGATTGGCTCCAACAATATGCCATGTGTCATAGGCATTATCATTATTTGGTGTTAAAAATTTTGGTATATCAAAAATGAAAACAGGTTTCTGAACGTCTAAACAACCATTTAAATCTCTTACAGTAACAATATGAGAACCAAAAGAAACATCTTCAAAAATATTAGAATTATTTGGAGTGTTTTCAACACCATCTAAAAGAAAAATATAATCACCAATTCTAGAATTGTCAATTTCGACTGTTATACGATTTGGATCTGCAAAATTAACAGTTGGAGTAAAATTAATTACAGCTTCATCAGACGGAATAACTTCAAAATTGTGGGTGTACGAACAATCGTTTCCTATAACGTTTGGTCTTGTTACTGTAACAGAATAGCTGCCCACGTTTATAGGAGCAACAATAATTTGACTTGTAGTTTCGCCTGTAGACCATAAATATTGATCTCCAGCTACGCCTGTATCAGCGACTATTAAAACAGGGTCGCCGTTACATATTGGAATAGTTTGTGCTATTGGGATAATTGGTAATGGATGTACACGAATATTAAATTGTGTTGTACTATAACATCCAGTACTGTTATTTTCGAGTCTAACAAATATGATGTCTCCATCAATAGCTGAATAGATATTTGGTAAAGCATCTACTTTATTTTCAGCATTACCTAAATTTTCATAAAACGTTATAGAATAATCAGAAGCATTTAATCCTCCTAAAATGGTATTGTTGTTATCTGTTAAATTGAAAATTTGTTCGCCATCATAATCATCATCACAATCTACAAAACCTGGTGGCGTGTTAGCAACAGGATTTTCATTTATCTGCAAAATAAAAGACGTTATAATCGGGCAGCCTGTTACTGCATCTGAAACTCTGACAAAAATTTCGTGGTTACTAGTTGTGTAATTAAATATATTATTTAAAGGAGCTAGATTATTATCGGCATTATTTTGACTGTCATGATATGAAATATTTACCAATGAAGTATCATCAACAACCATCTCGTTAACTTGAGATAAATCGTATGTATTTGTATCATTATCACAAATAGTAATTATAGGTATTGTATTTATTTGTGGCGGTAAATTAACAATAAGTTCAAGTGGTGAAACAGTATAGCACATTGTTATAGTATTAACAATTTTAATATATATTGTTTTGGCTACCGAGTTAAAATTGGCTGGATTAATAATTTCGTTTGAATTATCTAAGCCGTCGCTACTATTAATATCTGTTTCATTTTCAAAATAGTTTATTTCAAGATTACTTTTTACACGGTCTAAAACTTCAAAATCTGGAGTTATAGTATCTAGATTATAAAAAGTTAAATCAAAAGAAGCTTCACCATTAGATGTTGGTGCGCATGCTGTTAAAGATGGTGCGCCCACAAAAACATCTGGAGCTGCAACAATGTTTATTCCAATTTCTTCAACAACAAAACAAAAGGATGCAGAACTTTCAATTCTTATATAAATACTCTGAGGGTTTCTAATATTGGTATAATTTGCAGGTAATGGTTCTGTTGCGCTTTCAGCAAGCTCAGGTGTTTCATGAAATGAAATAGTTAAAACATCAGGAGAAGTTGCTTGAATTTCATCAGCTTTTGCTTGTAAATTAAACGCGCTAACACCATCATTACTGGCATCATCACAAACTAGAAAATCTATTATAGTATCATAAATTGGATCTGGTGCTACTTGAATATTTATAGAACCTATACTAAAACATGTAGCATCTGTAATATTTTCTACTCTTATATATATAATTTTTGAGTCTGAATTATATGGATCATTCTTAGGAATGGCATTTGCTAAATTTCCACTAATAGCATCAGTCTCATCTTCAAAATAATAGACTTCTTTACCGGTTTGTCCATTTAATATTTCAACATCAGTTTCTGCTAATATAAAATCAGCAAAACTATCTCCATCATCTTCACAAACTTGGAATATGATACCTGTAGGAATAATGGGTAACGTATTTATTATGGCTTCAAATGAAACTACAGAATAACATCCTGTACCACTTACCGCATCTTCAATTCTTATAAAAATAGTTTGTGTATTTGTATTATAGGCATTTCTATCTGAAACAGGAATAGCATTAGCAGTAACATTATTATTAGCATCATCAAAAGATGTAAAAACATCAATAGTAAAACCTGTTCTGCTAGGTAATGCTTCATCTATCTTATCTTCAAGGTTAATTATTGAAAAGCCATCTTGATCATTATCACAAATAATTTCGTCTGTTGGCTGTATGGCTGTTGGAGCAACAAGCACTTCAATTTGAAAAGGGTTAACGGTTGAACATCCAGAATCTATATTTACAATACGCGCATACAGCGTTTCAACAGGATTGGAATTATTATAGAATGGCGGCAGTTGATTGTTTTCATTATTAGTGTCAGCATCCGCTTGTGTTTCAAAATAAGTAACCGTAAAATCAGTATTACTTCTTGTAACAATATCGGTTACAGATCCGGGTTCAATGGATTGTAAATCTATACTTGCTATACCATCGTCATCATCATCACAATAGGGTATAGTTACATTATCGAATAGTAAGATTGGGTTCACCAATAAAGTAATTTCAGAATTTTCAACACAACCACCATCTTCTATTGTTATGTATAAAACTTTTGGGCTTAAAGCTGCAAATGGTGTTGTTTTATCTATAGCAATGCCATTGTCTCTATCGTCTTCAGACTCGAAAAAGTTAACTGTTATTGAGTTAGGTAAATCATTAGCAATAAAATTCTCTAGCGTGTTTAAATCAAAATCTAAAGTATCGGTATTATCATCGTTAGTATCGCAAAGAGCAAAATCTCCTACATCAGTGCCAGTAAGTAATAAATTGGTATGGATTTCAAAAGGGACTATGGTCGCACAACCTGTAGTGTCATCTTCAATTCTTAAGTAAATAGTAGCCGAACCAGGTTCTAATACGGCATTGGTATATTGGTAATTAGTTTCATCTGCTATAGGGCTAACATTCATTTCAGCTTGATCAAAAGTAGCATGAAAGGTCGTTGAAACTCCGGTTAATCCGTTTAAAATATTAGCAATAACTTCTGTTAAATCAAAAGTGGCTTCACCGTCTAAGTCTCTATCACAAGCATCAATATATTGGGTGTCTCTATTAGCAACGGGGCTTAGTGTAACCACAATATCTAATGTCGTATTTGTTACGCATCCAGTATTGGTATCTACAATTCTAACATAAACCTGATCATTAGGGGTATTTGTATTTATATAAGGGGATGGTATTGGGTTATTTCCTGAACTAGCATCTAAAGGGTTGTAATGATAAGAAACCAATAAATTTGTTTGTCCGGAAGTAATTTCATCATCTTTTTGGGTTAAATCAATAATGGCATAACCATCAGGAGTATCATCACCATCACAGACCTCCAAAGGAGTAGGGGCTAAGATATTAGGAAGCGGGTTTACAATAAGGTTAAAAGTTGTATATGAAAAGCAATTGCTATCTAAATCTTGAACTCTTACAAAAATAGGTTGCGGGTTTACTGTATTTGGGATAGGCGTGGTTATAGCACCAATATTTAATCTTGCATCATTATCAGAATAATGATAACTTAATGTATAATTGGTAAACGGTGAATTATTAGATATTTCGATATCCTTAGTTGTTAAGTCAAACACCTCGGTTTCATCACCGCTAGAATCATCGCACAATGCGTAATCAGTAATTGGATCCATGGGTTCTTCGGTATTTAAAACCACAACAATTTCATCGGTTTCTACACAAGAGGTTCCATTAACAGGAACAGCAACTTCAACCAGATATGTGCCGTCTTGAACTGCATTATATGTAGCATTAATAGCGCCTGTAATTAAAGTGCCGTTTCTATACCAAGCATACGAGGCAAGAGGGTTTTGTAAATCCGCATTTAAAGTTCTAGAACTATCACAAGTGATAATGTCTTCTCCTAAGTCTAAAATTCTAAAACTATCACCTTCAATAAATACTGCTGAATCAAAGGTGCCATCGGTTTGATCTGCAATAACTAATTTAATACGATAAGTAACATTTGGGAGAATAGAACCAAAAGCCGTTAAAACGGTTGTTCTACCATTATAGTTTGTATCACCGAGCGTATAACCAGCAAAATATTCTTCGTTTTGGGGCTCACAATTAATTGTATTTGCATTAACATTATGAATGGTACTTGTATTTACAGGTGTTGAGGTTCCTGGAATTAGTGCGATATTTTGGTAAGGATCTGCGGTACCAGCTTCTTTAATAAGAAAGGCAAAACCATCAGAAAACTGACAAGGGTTAATACCAAAGTACTCTTCTGATGCTAACAGATAATTAAATTGAAATTGATTTGAAATGGATACAAAATCAAATTCAATTGATGTGGCGTTAACTGTATTGGTAATGCCTAATGCTGTTTCTAAATCTGGATCAGTAACCCAAGTTGTTGAGCCTTCGCTAAGAGTAGGTGTTATTTGTGAGTTTCCTCCAGACGCCGAAGCTCCTGTAGAAAGCATAATTCCATTCTCAAAAGGAAAATTTGAACCTGCTCTTTCAAAATAGGCATAACTCGATAAACCACTCGAAATACCATTTACAGACGAACTAATATTGCTAATATCTACACAGCCATTAACTAAGTTATCTTGCACTAAAGATTGTAAACTAACAGAGTCATCAACCGAAATTTGTTGAGAAAACACAAAATTTCCACTAAAGCAAAGTATAAATAAGATGAGGTATATAAGTCTCATAACTCGTAGGTGTTTTCTAGTTCTTTTTTATTTATTAAAAATAATAATTAGTTGGGGCTAATTAAAGGCGAAAAGTAGATTTTTTTCAGATGAAATGCAAAAAAAACAGGATAAAATGCATTTAAATTAGTTTTTTCGTATATATAGTTAGTTAATTAAAGCAAAATGCCCTTTAAAAACTCTTCCATCTTGTAATTTAACAGAAAACCAATAATCATCTGTAGGTAATTTTGCTCCGTTTATGATACCACTAAAACCTTCACCTAAGGGTGATATTTGTTTTAATAATTTACCAAATCGGTTGAAAATTTGAATTTTGGTATTAGGTTGAAACATATTAGACACACCATATAATTTCCAAGTATCGTTTACCCCATCATCATTAGGCGTAAAAAATTTAGGAAATCCAATAACAGAAACAGCTTTATCAACTACACCACAATTGTTTTTTATATCTTGAACATAAACGGTGTAAATACCAGGAAATATATTTTCGAATATATTACTATCTTGATACGGCTGTAATGTGTTATTATTTTCATCAGCTAATCTGTATTGATAGATGCCTTCTCCTGTAACGAAAACGGTTATGGAATTATTTTGCGAGAGATCCTTAACATCAAACGGAGGCATTTCAAAAGTGGCAATATTTGAAGTTTCAACAGTAACGGTTCTATCTTTAGAACAACCATTGGCATTTATAACAGTAACTTTATAGTCTCCCGGCGTATTTATATTAATTTGGTATGTGTTTTCACCTGTAGACCAGCTATAGGAGTAATCGCTAATAGAGCCATCTAAATCTCCAGCATCTATAGGTATGGTAGTAGGGAAACTATTTAAGCAGTAATATTCTACATCTTCAATAATTACATCTGGTAGTTCGAATACATTAAGAAACAATTCACTAATACCATAGCAAATATTAATATTTTCAACACGGGCATATAGTGTCTCACTGTAAGGTGTCTTATTTGTGTATGTTGTATTTAAATTGTTTTCTTCTAAAAGGGCATCATTATAACTTTTATAATAAACAACATTTAAGCCTAAAGGGAGACCCTCTAGAATATCAGCTTCAGCATCATTTAGGTTAAAGGTGTGAAATCCATCTTCAATACCATCATCATCACAGGTGTTTAAAAATGCATTATTAGAATCTGTTAAAGTAACATCAAGAGTTAATTCAGAAAAACTGATACAACCTGTTTCATTATTTATAACGTCTACGTAAATAATTTGTGGATTAATATTATTGGTAAAAGCGTTTCCATCAATTTCTAGTGTTCTTGCTGGATCTGTATAAAATTTAGTTAATCTGTTTCGAATACTTCCTGTTAGCGCCTCATTAGCTTGGTTGAGATTAAAAGTTGTTAAGCCATCAAATACGCCGTCTTCATCACATTGAATTAGGGTATAATCAAAAGCATCTGGGTTTGGTGTGAAGTTAACAAAAGCCTGACCTTCTAAGGGACAATCTCCACTAATTAGTTCAATAAACACTTCATAATGGCCACTTTCAAAAACTTCTAAATCAAAATCAGATTCAGCTAACGGCATGCCATCTAATGTCCAAGCATAATTAGCTCCAGGTATATCTTCAGAAGCTAAAACGTATGAGCTACCATCACAAATTGTTAAATTAACAGAACTCTTATCGTTTTTTATAATATCAATTGTGGTATCAAAAAACGATACTAAAAAAGGGGGGAGTCCTTGAGAGGAATTAAATGGCGATAAGTCTATGGCGTTATGTCTGTAATTACTTCCTGTTCCAACAATATTTGGGTTTTCTATAACACCAAGATAAGGTAACCCTGTATTATAAGTAGCACTTAATGCTCTGTAAATTTTTCCGTCAGGTCCTAATTGTAAAGCACCTCTATAAAGGTTTCTTGAATCTAAAACTACTTGAGAATTTTGTATGTCGGGAACCGTTAAATTAAATTGAGAAAGTGTTGAGGTATGATTTTGAGGGTTTTCAGAATTGCTTGGATTTTCAAAATCAAAAAAATCATTTGATGCATGCACATATAAAAGGTTACTATTTGGTGAAAATTCTAAACCGTACGGTGTATTGTTAGGGGCATTAAATACTAATTTTGTAGCATTGCTTACTTCTCCAGATGCCGAATCAAAATCATAAACAAACAAGCGATCTTCGGTATTAATAATATTTTGTCTAGTACCTGCTGATGCGTTTGCTGAAGCTAATTTTTTTCCATTAGGAGATAGTTTTAAATAACCTCTATAATCGGTAATATTAATAGGAAATACAGATTTTACCGAATTAGGATTTACTCCAAGATTACTAACCTCGAAAGCGTGAAAGGTATTATGCTCTTCTAATGTTCCATTTTCTGAAGCAAATGTTAATACCCATATAGATTTTGTGAAACAATCTTTTAATACTGCTGATAATTTTTCAGAACAGTCAGGTAGTAAATTTATATTCTTATTGGTTACAGCGCCTAAACCGCCACTTAATGTCATATCTATTTCAGAATAGTTTAATCCATAATGAATTTCATTACGATTATGGTCGTCTGCTGTAAATATGTAGTAGATATTTGGTGTATTAGGTTTTGGAACAATGATAGCAGATTGTGAACTTGATGGATCTCCAAAAAGGACATTTCCGTTTGTCATCACATCATGATTTCTGTTCCATATGGTTATGCCATCTGTATAGAATAACAAATCGCCATTATTATCAGAAATTGACGAGCAACCTTCAATAGTATTTAATTGACCATCATTTTTTTTAGTGATTGAATTATCATTAAGATCAAATGCTATTGCAGCGTTATAACCAAAATACCAATTTGAGGCTTCATTTTGGCCATAAATAAATAGTCCATATAGGCTAAGAATTACGAATAATACTGTCTTTTTCATTTTTCAGTAGCAATAGCAACCAAAGATATCATAAATCGCGCTTTCTTAATAATCTAAACGATAAAAAGATGAATAGGGTGGTCCAACATAAAACAATAAGAATTTCAAACCCATGCACTCCATAATCATAAGCCAATTCTGCTGTATCAGGGAATTTCGTCATAGCAATTCGTTGAAATGGTTGGTCAATCAATTTATACATGGATTTAAGTGGGAAGAAATTTTGAATTTTTTCAGCTAAAGTTAAATCAGATTGCCATGCTATTAAACCAAATAGTATCCATTCTATAATATATAATATAAATAGAAAGGCTAATGCAAATGCAGAACGTTTTACCAGCATACCAAAAAATAAACATAAACTAAAAAAGCCAATTAATTTTATAAAGTAGGCCATAAGAAATTCAACGCCTCTAAATATTATAGACGCTTCATTATAGCTAGAATAGTATAAACCAATGCATAAAGAAATTAGTCCAATAAGAATGGTTGAAATCAATGAGAAAAATACAATGGTGTAAAACTTAGAGAGTATAAATTCTTTTTTGCTTAAACCGTCAATAAGATTTTGTTTTATGGTTTTATTACTATACTCATTACCAATCATGCTTACTACTACTATGGCAAAAAAGAATTTGAATTGTGATGAAAAAAATGTGGTTAAATGCCATATAACAGGAAAATTAAAAACGCCAAGTTCTCCCAATTCTAATGTAAAAAAACCAAAGACATTAATTTTTAAAGATGAAAGTAATATGACGAAGAATGGTAAAACAAACGATACAAATATGAGTATTTTACTTGTTTTATTAAGTAATAGTTTTTGTAATTCTAAATTTAAAAGTCTTAACATTCTAATTAGTTTTGCTTGTTGTCAGTTAATTGTAAAAATTGTTCTTCTAGACTTTCTTTCCGTTGCACTAAATGAGTTAAAATAATGCCCTGTTCAAAAAGATATTTATTGAAATCTTCAGATTTCATGGGTTCATTTAAAAATGCAGTCACCAAATGATTTAGAACTTTTATTTTTCCAAATGATTTATTGTTCTCTAAAATGTTAACTAACTCCGTTTCATTAT
This sequence comes from Algibacter sp., assembly GCF_029245835.1. Lineage (GTDB taxonomy): Bacteria > Bacteroidota > Bacteroidia > Flavobacteriales > Flavobacteriaceae > Algibacter_B. The sequence continues at coordinate 44,784 of NZ_JAQWOO010000067.1, forward strand.
TACACTTAAGTTCAAAAAAACCATGACTAGAAATCATTTCATCAACTCTGCCGGAATACAATTTTACACCTTTACGAAGCACAACCACATGAGAGCATACCTTTTCAACTTCATCAAGTAAATGAGATGCTAATAGAATAGTAGTGCCTTTAGCTGCAATTTGTTTTATTATTTTTCTAATTTGATGAATACCCTGCGGATCTAATCCATTAGTTGGTTCATCAAGAATTAATATTTCCGGATCGTTTAATAGGGCAGAAGCAATGGCCAGACGTTGTTTCATGCCTAACGAGTAGGTTTTAAATTTACTGTCTTTACGTTCTATAAGTCCAACAATCTCTAGCTTCTCATCAATTTTACTAAAATCAACACCTTTAATCTTACAAACAAGCTTTAAATTTTGATAAGCTGTCATGTACGGATAAAAGTTTGGGCGCTCAATAATAGCACCTACTTTTTTTAAAGCATCATGAGTTGTAGTATTCCCATCAAACCAATGAAAATCTCCTTCGGTTTTATTAACAACATTTAAAACAATACCTAAAGTTGTTGATTTTCCACTGCCATTAGGTCCTAAAAGACCATAAACATTACCCTTTTTTATAGTAAAGGATAAATTTTTAACTGCTGTTAAATACCCAAATTTTTTTGTAAGGTTGTTAATTGTAAGAATAGATTCCAAACTACATATTTTTTATACTAACTGAAGATGTTAGCAATGGTTAGTTGTTTAAGTATGACGATACGCATCAATTTTTGTTACAAACTAATAATAAAAACCTTAAATTTGATTAATTCCTTTTATTTATGCAAGATTTAAAAATTTCAAAAAAAAAGCCGTCATTTCCAATTACACCAAAGTTACACGGTTATCTTTCAAAGTATAACAGAAATGTGAAAATCCCTATTTTTTACGATGATTTACTACGTTTTCAAGGGTCTATAGTCGTTTATGATAAAGATGATATTGATACACTTTGGATTCGAGTTTATTATAATGAATTTGAAAGACAGGAAATAGAATCCGCTTTAAAAAAAGTATATACTATATTTCACTCTGATGGAAATGAAAATATTTTACCCTTTTTAAATGTTGATAATATTGATTTTTGCACTTTTGGAAATTCAAAGCCCTTTAGAATAAAGATAAGAAATGTTTTAAATGATAACTCGACTTATTTCTATGTTAAAACTGCAGATGCTTCTCGCGTTTACGGATTAGAATTAGAGCATATGTTATCTCCAAACAATTTAAATTTTTTAGTACATGAAAACACTTTAATAGAAGAGCACATAGTTGGTATTCCGGGAGATGAATTTATTAAAAACATATTACCTAATTGTAGTAAGTCTGAAAAATCTCAAATAGCCAAAGAGTTTGTTAAATTTAATGAAAGGTGCATGATTAGACTATTAGGAGATATGCGTTCTTATAATTATGTTATTGTACCCACCCATGATTTTGATAAAGTGGTTTATAAAATAAGAGCTATAGATTTTGATCAGCAGTCTTATGAAGGTAAATTTAATATTTACAGACCACAATTTTTTAAAGAGAATTTTGAAATGGTTGAATTGGTTGCAAAAAGTATTCAAAAACTGTCCATTGATCAATACAAAACAGAAGAGCGTTCAATATTAGTAAAACGATTGAAGAGTTCTAATATTAGATCTAAAAAACTGATTGAATGTATGATATCAGATGAGATTTCAACAAAGGAAAATATAGAAACTTTGAAAATGACCATTTTTGATTATACCCATGATATTAATTTTAAAAAGAGCAAAAATATGGGAGAGATTTTAAAGTATTCTTTAGATTTTTTAACTCGAAATTATGAAAATGTTAACTTAGCAAATATAAGGGGCTAATTGTGGTTAATTCCAGTTTTCGTTAAAATCTAGGTCTTCGTAGTCATCTACGTCTATTCCGTCTTCAAATTCGTTATAATCTTCGTCTTCATCAGCTTGAAACACTTTTTCTGGAGCCGTATCTGGAACTTGACCTTGAACAAACATGAGGTTAGGGTAATCATTACCATCTGTTTCATCAACAATTTCAGCCAATTCAACATAAAATGTCCACATGCTCATAAAGTCATAAACATATATAAGTTTGGTTTGAGCTTCATGAACAACACTATCTAAAGATGTTTCATTCATAAGTCGTGCAGAGGCATCTTCACTTAAATCAAATAATGAAATTTCTTCACCTTGCTCCCAGATATCATTACTTAAATAAAATGATGCCATTTCTGTACCATCAAACCCAAAAGATTGTGTAATAATATTATGTAAATCTTCCAGAGTATCTGTTTCACGAATTTCTAAATCGCGAAAGATATCTTCTTCTGTATCATTATCTAAAATAACTCTAAACCTATAAACCATTAGTGATTAATTATGCTACAAAGGTAGCTTTTTTTTAATTTATTTTGAAAATCGATGTAGGGTAAATGTCATAGCGCTCAATAAGAAAAATGCGCCTACTTGATGGGCTACTCCTAACCATACCGGAACTTGAAGCAATATTGTAAATACGCCGAGTAAAAACTGAATACCAACTATAATTAAAAGCGCATTTATACCTTTTGATTGATATGTTGTTAGTTTTAATTTTTTAGATTTTATGTAGATTGATATAATGAAACCAACAACTATAAAAGCTAAAATTCTATGAACAAATTGAACACCACTTTTTCCTTCGATGAAGTTTCTATAGGTTGGAATTTGTTCTGTATAAACCGTTTCGTGCATAAATTTACCTTCGTTCATCATTGGCCAATGATTGTGAATCCATCCAGCATCTAAACCTGCTACAAAAGCCCCATAAATAATTTGAATTAGTAATACGGCGAGCCCCCAAAGTATTAAATTCTTAAAGGGCTTATGGATTTCTTTCTTATTAGGGAATATTAAATCCAGAGCCACCCAAAAGGTATAGGCAAAAGTTATAAATGCAGTAGTTAAATGTGCGGCTAACCTGTAATGGCTAACATCTGGATTATCAACTAAACCGCTTTTAACCATATACCAGCCTAAAAAACCTTGAAAAGCGCCTAAGCACAAGAGTAATGTTGCTTTTTTTAAGGTAGGTTTTGTAAGTTGTTTTGTAATTAAAAAGTAAATAAAAGGGAGTAAAAATACAATACCTATAAACCGACCAATAACTCTATGGAACCACTCCCAGAAATAGATATCTTTAAAGTCTTGAAGTGTAAATTGGTTGTTTAGTTTTTGGTATTCAGGGTATTTTTTATACAAATCAAAAGCGCTCTCCCATTCAACTTCATTCATAGGAGGAATGGTTCCTGAAATTAATTTGTAATTGGAGATAGATAAACCAGAATGTGTTAGTCTGGTTATACCTCCAACAACTACCATAATAAATATTAAAAAACACCCTGTTAAAAGCCAGTAAATTACTTTTTTGTTATCCTTTTTCATTTTTTAAGCCTAATTTTTTTCCTTTTTCTAACATCAATTTATATGCGGCTTCATATTCATTTGGAATATCGCCTTCTAGAATAGCTTCTTTTATAGCCTCTTTTATAATACCTATTTCACGAGATGGTTTTAAATTAAAAGCAGTCATGATTTCTTCACCAGAGATTGGAGGTTGAAAATTTCTGATATGATCTCGTTCTTCAACTTCAATAATTTTATCTCTAACAATTTTAAAGTTATTATGGTACTTATTGAATTTTTTAGGATTCTTGGTGGTTATATCTGCTTCACATAAAGTCATTAAATCATCAACATAATCTCCAGCATCAAAAACTAAACGTCTTACTGCAGAGTCTGTAGCCATATCATCAGCCAAAACAATAGGGCGAGAGCTCATAAATACCATTTTTTGAACAAACTTCATCTTGTCATTTAATGGCATTTTTAATCTTTTAAATAGTCTGTAGACCATTTTAGAGCCTTCAAATTCGTGCCCATGAAATGTCCAACCTACTTTTTTGCTAAATTTTTTCGTTGGTGCTTTCCCAATATCGTGCAGTAAAGCTGCCCAACGAAGCCAGAGGTTATTTGTGTTTAAGGCTATATTATCAACCACTTCAAGTGTATGGTAAAAATTATCTTTATGGCGTTGTCCTTCAATCTCATCAATACCTTTTAAAGCCGTTAATTCGGGAAGTATATAATCTAGTAAACCTGTTTTTTCTAATAACAAAAAACCTTTAGATGGTTTTTTACTTTCAAGAATTTTGTGTAGTTCCGTTACAATACGTTCGTTTGTAATTATCTTAATCCTGTGGCTATTGTTTGATATGGCTTCAAGAGATTTTTTTTCAATTGTAAAATCTAGTTGTGAAGCAAATCTTATGGCGCGTAACATACGTAATGGGTCGTCACTGTAAGTTATATCTGGATTTAATGGTGTTTTAATTATTTTATTCTGTAAATCTTCAATACCATTAAAAGGGTCTAGAATATCACCAAAGTTAGCTTCGCTTAAGTTTAAGGCAAGCGCGTTAATAGTAAAATCTCTACGTTTTTGGTCATCTTCCAAAGTGCCATTTTCAACAGATGGATTTCTGCTATCTTGTGTGTAAGATTCTTTTCTGGCTCCTACAAATTCAATTTCAATATCACCATACCTTAACATGGCGGTGCCGTAAGTTTTAAATACCTGGACTTTAGGTTTATTAGGAAGCTGTTTTGCAACTTGTTTTGCTAGTTTTATACCATCTCCAATAGCAACTATATCAATATCTTTAGCATCACCACGCTTCAAAATAAAATCACGTACAAATCCGCCAATAACATAACTGTCTAAACCTAGCTCTTTAGCAGATTTTGAAATAATTTTGAATAGGGGATGTTGTAATGCTTCTTTGTAGTTCATTGATGATATTTGAGGTTTTATGCTCTTATTATTTAAGCATTACCATAGTTAATTAACTTAATTATTGACGATGGTTTTACATATGCTTTTTCGTTTTGCAAATTTACAACATAGTCCACACCTTTTAAAATGGCTGGAGCTATTTATTTAAATGATTTTGAGGTAGGTTAATCAATTATTTCAATAATATTAAATGTTGTTTTAAGTATTTGCTTTTCGTAATATTTTATGTGCTTTCATCTGCATATAATCACATTTATACTTTATTTAAATGGTGTTTTTTTTATTTCAGAATTGTTACTCTCATAACAAGTTGAGAACTTTATTTACAAATTTGGTATTAGTTTTTCTTGAATGGCTCAAAACTTTGTAATATTGCTAAATGAAAAAGGTATTTCATAAGTCATATAAGGATTTTGAAACAGAAATTGATGGTTTTATTGAATCGTTTGGAACATCGGGTGAGTCTATAAAAGACAAAAGAAACAAACTCAAATTGTTCAACTTAAATGACGTTGTAGTTAATATCAAATCTTTTAAGGTTCCTAATTTACTGAATAAAATTGGATATAATTTTTTTAGAAAAAGCAAGGCGCAACGCTCTTTTGAATATGCCAATAAACTCTTGGAATTAGGAATAGGTTCCCCACAACCTATCGCTTTTTACGAATTTCCATCGGTGTTTTTTTTTAAAAGTAGTTATTATGTGAGTGAACATCAAAAATATGATTTGACCTTCAGAGAGCTGTCTCATAATGCTGATTATCCAAACCATGAAAATCTTTTAAGAGCCTTTACTAGATTTACACATGAGCTTCATGAAAAAGAGGTTTTGTTTTTAGATCATTCTCCAGGAAATACATTAATAAGTATTACAAGTGATGGTTATGATTTTAGTTTGGTTGATTTAAACAGAATGATTTTTAAACCTTTGTCTTTTAATGAAAGAATTAAAAATTTTGAGCGTTTAACGCCTCATAAGCATATTGTAGAAATTATGAGTGATGAGTATGCTAAAATTTCTGGCAAATCTTTCGATCACGTTTTTACTCAAATGTGGAAAGCTACCCAAGAGTTTCAATATAAATTCAATAGAAAGAAACGACTTAAAAATAAACTAAAGTTCTGGAAAAATTAATTTAGTGTCTGTTTTTACGCAATAGCCAAAGCTTTACATAGCGCATAAAAACCACGTAACCTTGAACGTAGCCAATGGTTAAACCCACAACACCATCACGAAAACCACTTTGTAATATATAATGTTTAAAAAATCCCCAAAAGGGTTTTATAACAAAATGATAGGGTGTTAGTGTTCCTGTTTTTTTATCGTAATCTTTAGCTTGCCAAGAGGCGTAGCGATTCATTTTCTCAATATATAGGTCAAAGGTAATATAGGTGTTATGATATAATTTACTATTTAGGTAGCCAACATCACCATTTGCAATTATTTCGGAATGCACATGTTTGTCTTCATATTTACAAGCGTCTCTTTTAAATAATCTAATGACAGCATCATGTCTCCAGCCACTATAATTTACGCGTTCGCCCATAAAATGATTGTTACGCCCTATCCAAAAAGCGACAATATTTTCAGGTGGATTTTTAAGAGTTTCAAGAATTTCAGTTTTTAGTTCTAGTGTTACGCGCTCGTCGGCATCAACAAGTAAAACCCATTCATGTGTTGCTTGCGGAATAGCCCAGTTTTTTTGAGATGCTGAATATTCATAAGCTCTTTTAATAACTTTGACACCTAATTCTTGTGCTTTTTCTGTGGTGCCATCGGTACTCAAACTATCAACTACTAATATTTCATCTGCAAAATCTACAGAGGCAATAACCGCTTCTATATTATGAATTTCGTTTCCTGTTGGAATGATAGCGGTTAGCTTTTGCATTGTTATGATTTTGTAATTGTAAAAGGTTTATTAAAACTTTTTAAAGTGAAATAATTTAGTTTTTTTCTGATTTTATATTTCCGTATCAAATTTAATGGTTTAGATTTTAAATGACTTTTGTCTTTATGTAAATACGAAAGAGATGCTTCTATAATGCGTTTACTTGATTTTCCATCATTATAGGGATGTAGTTCTTTAAGATAATCATTAATAAAGTTTAATAACTCTTCAGGATAAGAAAGTGCTTTTTTAAAGGCATCCTCAATATGGATAGCATTTTGAATATCAATAAGGTAATTATGACTAAACGTATGATTAAATGTTACAACTGGTTTTTTTTGAACTAAAAACTCTTGAATTGCCGAAGTTGTATCAGCAAATAAAATGTCAGCTTTTTGAAATAAAGGAATTAAATCAGTCGTGTTGTAATATGTAAAATAATCATTATTTAAAGTGTTCCATTTTTTAATAATATGCTTTGGGAGTTTTGGATGTAATACCATAATGAAATTTAATTTTCCTGTCTTAGATAGTCGTTCTATTTCATTAAAAACCAAATCGTTATAAGCTAAACTTAAGCGCTCAGTAAAAGTAGAAGCAATCATTACAGTTTTTGTGATTTTTTTATTTGCTATTGGAAACAACGGGTCTACTTTGCTCCATCCTGTTTCAATAACTTCAAAATATTTATGTTTTTGGGCAAGCTCTTGAAACTTTTCTGTTGTGTTAGGTCCTTGCGTACAGTATAAATCAAAAAAACCTCGCAGTCTAAAGTGTGCGAATGAATTGTTTTTAGTAGGACGCTTTTCTGCATGAAAACCATGAAAAACTTGAACTTTTAGTGCGTTAAAAAAATCTGGTACACTATCTGTTATAGTTAAAATAATTTGTGGCGAATAATCAAAAACATCTTTGATTGTTTTTAGAATATTTTTTTTTCCTGCGATATTTGATTTACCATCGGGCTGGTCTGCAAACCATTTAACAATATACCCCATTTTTAATATTTCGGCTTCCAAAGGCATGCCAATAGGAATGGCGTAGCTATAAGAGATGTATATTAAAAACTTGTAATTCATTAATCTAGAGGAATTGTAATAGGTGTAATTTGCTTTAAATTTTTGTTGCGTAAATAAATAAGCTTTGTAGCTCAAAAATTAGTTTTTTCGATATTAATTAAAAACCAACTGTTTATCTATCCAGTTTAAAATATACTGTAAACTACTGTCGTCGGCCATATCTAAACTTTGAAAAGTAATAAAAATTTTATTTTTATTTTTTTCGAACCATTTTAATTTCAATTTTGTTAAATAAAGTTGTTTGTAATTTCTAAAATAAGTTAATTGTGCATTCTTTCTAAAATGGAAGGTATTCTTTTTAATTTCTAAATGCTCGGATAATGAGGATATAATAAATTGATCCTTATTTCTAAATCTATGTTTTATATTCTCTTCAAGAAGGGTTGGGTTTTCTTTAAAAAAGTTATGAAGGGTCGATTTTCTTAAACAAACAGGCGTGTGAAACCGTCTTATGTATTTTTCGGTATTAGCGAGTTTAGCACTGTTTTGTTGTAATTTTTTAAAGCTATAATTTCCTTTTTTATTTGGTTTGCCCAAAAACGTTTTGATTTTATTGTAAAGTGTTCTAAATTTTTTATTCTCATTAAACTTTTGCCATTCTCCTCTAATTATAGGTTGTCCATGAATGAAAAATTCATTTTCAGATACATTTCTCATTATAAAGGTGTCATCATTAAAAATAACAAAGTGCTCTGATAAATTGGGAATTCTAAATAACATTGAGCCAATTGAGCAGGAGTTAAAACAAGGTAAATATTCTTGAAAACCGTTAAATATGACTTTATGATCAACGATTTCTAGATTAATATTCTGGTTTTTAGCTAATAATTGAAGTGAATCAAAAGATTCTGGAGTTTGATTATCAGTTACTAAAAATATATTCTTAAAAAATGGAGCAAATTTAATAATTGCTTTAATTGCTATATTAATTTCTCCTATAGAATTATAGCGTTTTAAGTGTTTTTCCGATGAGAAATTAATTTTAGTTTCAGAATAGGTATTAATTTTTTGTTGCCAATTTTTATCATTACCATCAACCCAAGTTATAACAGCATCAACTTGAATATTAGTTTTTGATTTGTTCATGTGTTTTTAGTTTAGTTTCAATATTGATAAAATATAAAATTATTTAATTTTCTAAATTTAAAAAAAAAAAGGGCAACTATTAAAAGTTACCCTATTTTATAGTTTCTATTCACGATTCATACTAAACCGCTACACTATGTTCACGAAGGGCGTCATTTAAAGATGTTTTCTTATTTGTACTCTCTTTACGCTTACCAATAATCAATGCACAAGGTACATTATAGCTTCCAGAAGGAAATTCTTTAGCATAACTACCAGGTATAACTACAGACCTTGCAGGAACAACACCTTTATATTGAACAGGTTCATCGCCAGTTACATCAATAATTTTTGTACTCATGGTTAAAATAACACCAGCACCTAAAACCGCCTCGGTTTCTACACGTACACCTTCTACCACTATACAACGGCTGCCAATAAAGGCATTGTCTTCAATAATAACTGGAGCAGCTTGTAAAGGTTCTAAAACACCACCTATACCAACACCACCAGATAAATGTACATTTTTACCAATCTGTGCACAACTACCAACTGTTGCCCAAGTATCAACCATAGTCCCTTCATCTACATAAGCACCAATATTTACATAACTTGGCATTAAAATAGTACCAGCAGAAATATAAGCCCCATGGCGCGCTACAGCATTAGGAACTACTCGGATTCCACGTTCAGCAAAGTTCTTTTTTAACGGGATTTTATCATGATATTCAAAAATACCAGCCTCTAGAGTTTCCATTTTCTGAATAGGGAAATATAAAACAACTGCTTTTTTAACCCATTCGTTTACTTGCCATCCACCAGTAATTGGTTCTGCAACTCGCAATTCACCTTTATCTAATAAATCTATTACGTTTCTTATTGCTGAGGTTGTCTTTTCTTGTTTTAAAAGATCTCTATTATCCCAAGCTTTCTCTATGATTTGTTGTAGTTCAGTCATTACTATTATGTTTTTTGGCAAATATAATAGCTATCATTTAAAAAGACATTGAAATAGCCATAATAATAACTTGAATTCTCTAAGGAATATTCAATTTATTGGTGGTTTTTAAAGGATAGAAATATGCATTTTAACCTTTCAACTGAGACTATTCATGATGAAGTGCAGGAAAACGTGTATTTAAGCGATAAAATACGCACTTTAACTATTCGTCGATAAAAATTTGTAGCTGCTCTAGTTATCGAAAATACAAGGTTATACAACTAATTTTTTGTTCATTAGATACCATCTGGATATATATTTGAACCATCAAACAATAATAAACACATGAAAACAAATTTTTACATATTATTAATCTTATTACTTACTGTCTCTTTCGGAAACGCTCAAAGTTCTTCTGTAGTCGTAGAGATTGAATCTAATAAAACAATTTCTGTTTCTAACGAAGATGAAATTATTTCTGTAACTGCAGAGGTTAATACTATTAAAAATGATTCATTATTAATTGATGCTGCTAAAGTAAATGCAACAATCGCTCGTAGTTCTAGTGATATTAGAGTTTATTTAAACCGCAAAAGAAATGTTAGCAACTTCAATTTAGTATTTCAAGAAAATTATAAAGCTACAAGAGCTTAAAAAATAATGTTCAAGTATTAATAATTAAGGTTAACTATCGAGAAAGGCTGTCCATTTAGGATAGCCTTTCTTGTTTTACATGAGAAGTAATTTTTTTCTCAAGATTTTCCTTTAAACTGTCATTACCGAGTAATCGGTAAACTAAAAAAAAAATCTTAAAAGATTGTTTACTACTTTTGCAAAAAAAGATAATATGGCAAGAATTCTAGCGATTGATTTTGGTACAAAAAGGACAGGTATAGCTGTAACCGATGAGTTGCAAATTATAGCTTCTGGTCTTACCACAGTTAATACTAAAGATTTGCTTATTTTTTTAAAAGATTATACCTCAAAAGAATCTGTTGAATTATTCCTAGTTGGGGAACCAAAGCAAATGGATAATTCTGCCTCTGAAAGTGAAGTGCATATTCTGTCTTTTATTGCTAAGCTAGAAAAAGCGCTCCCAAATATTCCTGTTAAACGTGTTGATGAACGTTTTACATCAAAAATGGCATTCCAAACCATGATTGATAGTGGCTTAAAAAAGAATCAAAGAAAAAATAAAGCGCTTGTGGATGAAATTAGTGCAACACTTATTTTACAGAGTTATCTGTATTCAAAATAAGAGGCGTCTATTAAAGATTTCGTCAATTATTTTTTTATGCCTCTTTTTCAGCATTATTTCGTTAAAATTTTGAACCGTAATAACTGCTGCTATGTTTAAAAACATTACCTCATACTGTATTAAAACAGCCTATAAAAATTCCAATCACAAATTCTTAAATAGACTCTAAATTTCTAAAAGAATAATTTTTTGTTAAATACGATGCATAACGTATAAGTATTGTATTTTTGTAAATATTAATATTACACAGAATGATTTTACCAATTATAGCTTACGGAGACCCAGTTTTAAAGAAGAAAGCGAAAGAAATAGCGAAAGATTATCTTAGTTTCGATACCCTTTTAGAAAACATGTTCGAGACGATGTATAATGCTTATGGAGTTGGTCTTGCAGCCCCTCAAATTGGTTTACCTATTCGGTTATTTTTGGTTGATACAACACCTTTTTCTGAAGATGAAGGTTTAACAAAAGAAGAAGCAGAGGCTTTAAGTGGCTTTAAGCGTGTATTTATTAATGCAAAAATTATTAAGGAAGAAGGCGATGAATGGGCTTTTAATGAAGGGTGTTTAAGTATCCCTGATGTTCGCGAAGATGTGTTTAGAAAACCAAACATTACTATGGAATACCTTGATGAGAACTTTGAATCTCAAAAAGAATCGTTTGATGGTTTAATAGCCAGAGTCATTCAGCATGAATACGATCATATTGAGGGTGTTTTATTTACAGATAAACTTTCTAGTTTAAAAAAGCGATTAATAAAAAGTAAACTTACCAACATATCTAAAGGGAAAATAAATGTAGACTACAAAATGCGTTTTCCAGACCAAAAAAAGAGACGATAATATTTGCAAGACATCAATAAACATTTGATATTTGCGCCTTTCAAAAAAACATTTATGAGTTTAGAAAAAGTTATTTCAATTTCAGGAAAACCAGGGTTATATAAATTAATAACTCAAACACGTGGCGGTTTTGTAGCAGAATCTTTAGTAGATAATAAACGTATTTCCGTTAGTGTACAAAACAATGTAAGTGTGTTAAGCGAAATTGCTATCTATACATTAACAGAAGAAGTGCCTTTAGTTCGAGTTTTTGAGAACATCAAAAAGAAAGAAAATGGAGCGCAAACAACAGTAAAAGCTAAAGATAGTAAAGATAAACTAGAAGAGTATTTCTTTAATGTTTTACCAGATTATGATGAAGATAGAGTATATGCAAGTGATATCAAGAAAGTTATTCAATGGTATAATTTATTACAACAACATAATATGTTAAATAATTTAATTGATGATGAAGATGAAAAAGCATCAGATGAAGAAGAATAAAGCAAACTAAATATATAAAGACACTATCCTAAAAAGTGTGTAAGTTCAAAATTTCAGGGTTAAATTATTTATAGTTTAATCCTGTTTTCAAATATAGCTAAAAATTGGTTGAGTATAATTCCCCAATTTCTAACAGGCATTATCCATTTTTTAGT
>NZ_JAQWOO010000091.1 GCF_029245835.1 Algibacter sp.
GGAACAACGCTAGGGGCAGATAATGGGCTAGGAGTTGCAACTATTATGGCTGTTTTAGATAGTGACACCATTGCTCATCCAGCCATTGAAGCGCTTTTTACCATAGACGAAGAAACTGGTATGACGGGAGCCATTGGCCTAAAAGGTGGTTTGCTTGAAGGTGAAATTTTACTTAACCTAGATACAGAAGAAGATGATGAAATAGGAGTAGGGTGCGCAGGAGGGACAGATGTTACTGCAACAAGAGCCTATGAAGAAGAAGTAACTCCTGAGTTTAAAATAGGTTATCAAATTTCAGTGAAAGGCTTACAAGGCGGACACTCAGGCATGCAAATTCATGAAGGTTTAGGTAATGCCAATAAAATTATGAACCGTGTGTTGTTTGATGGTTTTGAAAACTTCGGACTACGTATTTCTGAAATTGATGGAGGAAGTTTAAGAAATGCCATTCCAAGAGAAAGTAATGCCATTGTAGCTATTGATGCCATTCATGAAGATGCTTTTTTATTAGAAATGGCATTAATTTCAACAATAATAAAAAAGGAATTGAAAACTATGGAACCCGATTTAGAAATTAGTGTTTCTAAATGTGAAACGCCTAATAAAATTATGGATTTGGGCGTTCAAGAAGGTTTAACAAGAGCGTTATACGCCGCTTTAAATGGTGTTTATAGAATGAGTGCCGATATCCCAGAATTGGTAGAAACCTCAAATAATATAGCCAGAGTTATTGTAAAAGATAGAAACATTCACATTGGTTGTTTAACACGATCTTCTGTTGAAAGTTCTAAGGTAGATTTAGCTAACACACTTCGTGCTACTTTTGAACTTACGGGTTGTGAGGTAGAATATTCTGGAGATTATCCAGGGTGGACTCCAAATATGGATTCAGCTATTTTAAAAGTTATGGCTAAACTTTACGAAGATTTAAACGGCGAAAAACCACATGTAGCAGCATGTCATGCCGGTTTAGAATGTGGTATTCTTGGGCAAAATTACCCAGATATGGATATGATTAGTTTCGGGCCAAATATAAAAGGCGCACACTCACCAGACGAGCGTGCTCAAATTTCTTCAGTACAAAAATATTGGAACTTTGTTTTGGAGATTTTGAAGGCTATTCCTGTTAAATAGTAATGTTTAATTTAAGGTACAGGATCATAACCAGAACCTCCCCAAGGCGATGGAACGTAAAAAAAATGTACAGTGTACATTTTTAGTGAACAGGCGAGCTGGCGCGGAGGTGTTTTTAGTTGTCATCCTTACCTGGAACAGGGTCATAACCAGAACCTCCCCAAGGATGACAACTAAAAATACGTTTTATGGCCAACCAACCGCCTTTGCGTAAACCATGTTTTTGTAAAGCTTCTTTAGTGTAATGTGAGCATGTTGGATGGTATCTGCAGGTTGCAGGTGTTAACGGTGATATAAAAGTTTGATATACTTTTATCAAAAACAAAAAAGGTGTAATAAAGAGTTTTTTCAAAACGATTTTAGAAATTAATTCGTTTAATCAGTCGAAGCTATTATTCTAAGTTTTCAAAGATACTTAAAATAGATTCCTAAATAGGTCATTTTATTCGGAGCTTTTGTTTTTTGGTTTCCAAATTAAAAACCAAATGGAAGGTACAAGAGAAGCTAAAATACCTACAGAGTATGATAATTTGTAATTAATGCTAAAACCTTCTGGAGCAACTAGAATATAGGTAGTTACCACTGCGGTCATAAAAGCTGAAGGTATTAGAATAAACCAATACCCTTTACCTTGTTCTTTTATATAAACTGCCATGGCCCATAATACAACGGTAGCAAGCATTTGGTTAGACCAACCGAAGTAGCGCCAGATAATAGCAAAATCTATTTGAGTAATTACTAAAGCAATAACAAAAATGGGAATAGTAATAATAAAGCGCTTTAGTAATTTAGCCTGGTCAAAATTAAAGGCATCTGCGATAATTAATCTTGCGCTTCTAAAAGCAGTGTCCCCGGAGGTGATTGGAGCAGCTATAACTCCAAAAACAGCCAGGATACCACCTATTTTACCTAAAGTGGTATTACAAATAATATTGACTACCCAAGCTGCATTATGACCATCTTCGGCCATTGTTTCTCCTAATTCTCTTACACCGCCAAAAAATGCCATAGCAATAGCTGCCCAGATTAGTGCTACTATACCCTCGGTAATCATAGCGCCGAAAAACACTTTTTTGCCTTGTGTTTCATTTGATATACAACGAGCCATTAATGGCGATTGTGTGGAATGAAATCCTGAAATAGCACCACAAGCAATAGTTATAAAAAGTAATGGGAAAACGGGATAGGTTTCAGGGTCAGCATGCATATTTTGCAAATTTTGAATTGATAATTCTGGAATGGTATAATCTTGAAAAATCAGTGCAAAAAATAATCCAACAGCCATAACTAATAAGGATAGACCGAATAGGGGATATATTTTCCCAATGAGCTTGTCAATAGGAATCATGGTTGCTAATAAATAATAAATGAAAATAATAACTATTAATATGGATACACTAGCTCCAGTTAACTCATGTAAAATTGTGGCCGGTCCTTTTACAAAAACGACGCCAACCAATATGAGCAAAACAACAGAAAATATACGCATGAAATATTTCACTCCTGTACCCAAATATTGCCCAACAATTTCGGGAATACTGTCCCCACCATGTCTTATAGATAACATGCCTGAAAAATAATCATGAACAGCGCCAGCAAATATAGATCCAAAAACAATCCATAAAAAAGCTACGGGCCCCCATAAAGCTCCTGCAATAGCTCCAAAAATTGGTCCTAATCCGGCAATATTTAAAAATTGAATTAAGAATATTTTACTTAAAGGAAGTGGAACGAAATCAACACCATCTTGTTTAGAAATGGCAGGTGTTGTTCTATTTGGGTCTGCTCCAAATTTGCGTTCTATATAATTACCATAAATAAAATACCCGAGGATTAAAATAGCAATACACGCTAGAAAGCTTATCATAGTTTGGTTGTAAAATTAAAGTCTACTTTTATGTTTTTCATAAAAAGCATGAAGTCGGTTTGTTTGCTTATTGCTAAGCTCTTGGTTTTTTAAAAACCAATAAGAACGACGAGCAATTAGAAAATCAGCATCTAGTAATGTCATTGAGTTTTCAATAACAACTTTAGAGTTAGAATTTTTATCTTCCATTAAACCTAAAAAAAGAGAAACTTCTTGAAAGGAGTTTAACGACTTAATTTTAGAACTAAATTTATCTAAGTAGTCTTTAGAAATACTATGACTTGTTTGTCTTAAGGATTGTATCGCTGCTAATTTTTGTTCTTTTTCACCTTCAAAAAAGAATCTATTCAAAGCGTAAAAATAAAGTTCAGGAGAAACATTTTTTAAGTAACTGAGAGTTGTTCTTAAGAGGGTAGAGTCTATAAGAACTTTTTTAATAATTGTATCGACAACAGGTTTTGAAAACTCTTTTCTATTTTGAAATTCGTTTATAGCAATTTTAAAATAGGTGTTGTTTTTATCCAAAATAAACTCTTGAAGCTGTGAAGTTGAAACAGATTTACCTGTTTGGTTTTTAATCTTTAAAACTACATCTCCATTAGCCCAATGCCATAAAGTATAGCACGTTAAGGCAGCACCAGGTACTGTGTCTTTCTCATCTAATTCTAAAGAAGTAGCTCCAGAAACTGCATCTAAATCTTCATCTCCGTGTTCATCTGGGACAGTTAAAATTTCATCCAAATAAACTTCTTTGAAAGGAGAATTATTATTGGATAAAATACTTTGAAGTTTTATATAATCTTGTGGTTCAAATAAATCAGCTTCATATTTTTCTAATGTAGCATCTTTTGCCAATTCATATTTTTGATATTCACCAATATTATTCCAATATAATTTTACAGGAATAACTTTACAGACTTGTTCTAAGCAAATTACTGAATATACATCCATAGTATATTGAATGGGTAGTCCATTTTTATTTTGAATTTCTTCGAGAATAGTTTCTACAGGTTCTTTTTCTCCAGGGTGATTAATTATCACTTCATGAGAAATAGTTTTATAGCCATCTTGTTGCTGTTTAGAATTATTTAGCAACAAAAAAGGAATTAATATCCAAAAATATATTTTAAAGAAATTCACCATATATAAAGCGCAAAATAGAATCTTAAATCTATTTTTTTGTTAATTTGAGTTTATAAAATGTGTCTCTCAGTACCTTTTATACTTAAGCATAGCATCTTACTTCAAATAACTTAACATTTTTTGTGCCATAAGTATCAGTCATTTTAATTTTGACTGCAGTAACCTCAGTTGGTTTAAAATTGAATTTAATTAAACGAGTTCTATTTTCTTCAATTTTACCCAATTTTACCCAAGCACCATTTACACGTCCTTGAATACTTAAAGACTTAAGCATTTCTTTTGGTACATGATTACCGTATAAATCGTTATTTCTACTGTCTTTACGCA
Organism: Algibacter sp.; assembly: GCF_029245835.1. Classification (GTDB taxonomy): domain Bacteria; phylum Bacteroidota; class Bacteroidia; order Flavobacteriales; family Flavobacteriaceae; genus Algibacter_B. The sequence continues at coordinate 4,472 of NZ_JAQWOO010000091.1, forward strand.
TCATTATATTACGTTTTACATTGGTATCACATTTCAGTTCTACTTTTGATATAGAAGTAGGGGATTCCCATTCTAACTGAATATCAGCTGATAACCCATCAGATTGCCAATGGTTTATTTTGCCGTCAATATCTCGAGACATCCCATTCAAAAGGTTTTTTGCATCACCTGAAGAGGTTGAAGATCCAAAAATTAAACTTGATTTTCTTGCTAAATCTAAGGGGTCATTTGCTGGCCTTTTTGGAATAAAAGCATCATCCCGTAATAATTGTTCTTGTAACTCTTTAATATATTTTTGTCCAACTTCTCTTGGTAATATATTTCTTTTGTTACAAATAGTAGCAGCTGTACCAACTGCTTGTCCTTGTAAAGCACATGTTGCCATAATTCTTGAAGAAGATAAAGCAATATGGGTTTGACTTACATTTCTACCAGCGAACATTAAGTTAGATACGTTTTTTGAATATAAACTTCTAAATGGAAATTGATAGACTTCTTTAAAATGATAATAGAAATAGCTTGGTGGCTCTGAGATGTTCTCAATACCTCCAGGGTTGTGTTCATCTAAAGACCAACCTCCAAATGCTACTGCATCATCAAAATGTTTATGTTCGGTCATATCACGTTCTGAAACAATATAGTCTCCTATAAAACGACGTGATTCTCTTCGTCCAGGAAGCGATCCTACCCAATCTAGTGCTAGGTTTTCAGCTTCTGGGAATTTCCCAGAGTTTTTGATATAATCCCAAACACCATGTAAATAACCCATAAGTTTATGTCTGTTTTCTTCTGCATCTGCAATAATATCATCATCACTACCCACTTCTATCCACCAAATACCTTCATGAAAACCAGCAAATTTTCTTCTTTTGTGTCCACCTTCATGTGTGTATTTAATGGCGTATGATGGCGGCGAATACTTCATAGGTTTTCCCATATCTGTAGAAGACATTAAAAGGGTAGCCCCCATTTGCCACCCGTCTGGTTCGTCAGGCGCATAAGTTTCATTAAATTCTGCTTTACCTTCACGACCAGTTCTGTATTCTGCTCCGGATGTAGCAGCTAATAAACCATCACCAGAAGAGTCAATGAATATTGGTGCGTTTATGGTAAACATTTTTTCAGTAGTGGCTTGCCAGCACATGGCTGATTTAATTTTATTGCCTTCCATAACAGCCTCAACAGCTTGGGTGTTTAGCATTAAAGTTAAGTTTGGCTCACGGACTACAAAATCATACATCACATGATCGAAAACAGGAAACGCTTCTTGTTCATTTTCGAAACGGTTATGCAATAAAATTTCTTCTATAATACCTGTTTCTCGTTCTGCTTTTCCTTTAATATTATTGACACCATTTAAATGCACCCGAATTTCACTTGAGGCATTTCCACCTAAAACAGGGCGGTCTTGAATTAAAACAGTTTTAGAACCATTTCTTGCAGCAGCAACTGCTGCACAAATTCCTGCGGCACCTCCACCAATAACGGCTACGTCATAATTTTTTACGGGTTTTCTGTTAGGTGTTCCTGATTTTCCAGTACCTAAATGATACCATTTATCCTGCGGTTTGTCATAAACAATATCGTTAGTACTTGCACAAGAGGTAAAAATCATGGGTACAGAACCTGCAGCAATAGCAGCTTTAGTTCCTTTTTTAAAAAAGTCTCTTCTCTTCATTTTAAAATATTTTAGATTAATTTTTCGGGTGTGTTTCCCTGCCAACCTTCATTAAATTGTATCATTAATTTCTGAACTAATTCTGGATTTTCATTAGCAATATTTTTGGTTTCTGACGGGTCTGTTTCGTGATTATACAACTCTACAAAAACAGGTTCAGCACCTTTGTTTGTTCTATCTTTCCATACGATAAAACGGTATTGTTTGGTTCTCATGGCATAACCCATTAAGTTATTTTCAAACAAATCTCTATTCCAATTATCTCCTTGTTGCTTTTTGATTTTACCTTCAACCTCTTTTAATAAAGGTCCAAAATAAGTTTCACGCATTGCAGGACGAATTGGGAAAGCTCCCCATTCTCTTAATGCAGGTGATGGAAACTGACTAAATGCTGCTGATTTCCACTTTTTCTTTGGTTTTTTTATCAATTTAGAAAAACTTGTTCCTTCCACGTGATTTGGGGTTTCTAACCCTGATAATTCTGCTAAAGTTGGATACATATCTACCAATTCTACCAAAGCGTCTGTGGTTTTTCCTTGACTTCCTTTTGGCATATCTGGTGTCCAAATTAATAACGGAACTCGGGTTGCTATTTCGTAATTCGTAGCTTTTCCCCAAATCCCCATATCACCTAAATGCCAACCGTGATCAGACCAAACAATAATGATGGTGTTTTCTCGTAAACCTTCTTTTTCAAGAGCCAAAATCATCTTGCCAATTTGCGCATCCACATAACTTACACAGGCTAAGTAAGCGTGTTTTAGTGTTATTGCCAGTTCTTCGTCAATCTCCCCTTGTTTAGGGATACCACTTCTTACTCTTAATTCAAAAGACGGATGTAATCCCATAGTAGCTCCATTTTCGGGGCTCTCAGTTTGTGTCGATAATTTTATCGTTTCTCTGTCGTATAAATCCCAATATTTTTTAGGGGCTACCCAATTTAGATGCGGTTTATTAAAGCCCAGTCCTAAGAAAAAAGGTTTATCACTTTTAGTAACTATTTCTTTCATAGTAGCAATGGCTAATTCTGTATGGTAACCATCTTTGTAAGTGTTATCGGGAACATTAGCAGACTCGTAGGCTATACCAGAAGCTAGTCCAAAACGAGCAACTTTACCATATTTTGCAAACATCTCTTTCCGTGTTTTTGAACGAGCTTCGTTGTTTTCTTTCAGAGCAAAACCTACGGGGCTTTTTACATGTTTCATACTATCTAAAGCAGGTAATCTGCTCCAAGATTTTTCATCATCTTTATCACCATGATGAAAAATTTTTCCTGTGTAAACCGTTTCGTAACCATTATTTTTGAAATGCTGAGGTAACGTAACCACATTTGGATTTGCCTCTCTGAACTTGATGTAATTGTGAAAAACCCCACTTGATTCTGGACGAATACCCGTCAATAAACTTGCTCTTGATGGTCCACAAATGGCTTGTTGACAATAAGCGTTTTCGAATAATAATCCTTGGCTTGCCAATTTATCTAAATTCGGACTTACAGCAATATCAGAACCATAACAACCTAATTCTGGACGTAAATCATCAATTCCAATAAATAGAATATTTGGTTTTTTGGGTATTTTTTTTACTTCTTTTTGACAACTGAATAGCATCAAACTTAAAAGTGAAAACGATACGATTTTTATTAACTTCATACTTATTCTGTAATTTCTAATAATAATACGCCTTTAGATTTTAATTCAAAATCGGTTTTTACTTTTTCACCTGTCATCATATTTTTGATGGTTACTTGTTTACCGCTTTTTAGGCTAAGATTCAAGTTTGCATTATTTTTACCAATGTTTAGAATATTCACCCAATATCCGCCATTTGGATTCTTAACTGCTCTCCAAGTACAGCCTTTGTAGTCTGCTCCATTGGTTTCTTTCAAAACAACTTCTGGTAAAAGATTGTCTAAAAGTGCTAGAGATTTTTGCTTAACCTCTTCATAAGATTTGGTATTTAAAACAATTACTTTCCCTTTTCCGTTTTTCAAACGCTTTCTTCTTGCTTGTCCATATTCATTTTTAGACAAACTTTCTGCATTATCAACAATTACAGTTCCGCCATTATTAACGTAATTTTGAAGTGCATCAAACTCAGTATCCGTCACATATTGTGTATCATAAACCACAATAGCATCCCAATTAGAATTGTCTTGTTTTTTAATGATTTTTTCTGTGGCAAACGCCATTGATAATCCTTCAAAATAAAACGATTCATACAACTCAAAAAGTTCTGTCATATGATGTTTTTTATTGATGGAACTCGTTTCCGAATAGAAAAGACGAATAGGTTTTCTTTGATTTCTTAAGGCGATAATCTCTTCAGAAAAACTGTTCATATCCATAAATACCTGAGCAATTTCATTCACCATTTGAGGTTGCATATTTGCAGAACCTGCATAAGCACCACCCAAACCTGGATCCCAAAAATCTAAATCTCCTTCTAAACGATTTTCTGGAGAACCATCTGGATCACGTGCCCAAAACCAAGACGTGCTGGCATCCATACCGTGAAGTGTTGCTAACCAAAATACACTTCTTATATAATCTGGAGGTGTATTTAAATCTTTCCATTTTGTTAAGGATAAGAAATGGGTTTCTGAATTAAAATGAATTTTATTCGGTGAAACAGATTCCATAAAATCATACGAAAATGGAATTTCTTCCCAAGAATAAGCATATCTTTCTTCCCAAGGTTCAGGTACTTTTGCATTAAGTGAACGGCTTCCTAGGGCTTTGGCATCATCACCAATAATTGAGGTCAATTCTGTAAGTGATTCAAAATCCAATCCATGAGATCGATAATTTCCAACAAAGTAACGCGGTTGCATTTTAACACTTGTAGGTGCGTTCGGATAAGACGTTCTAATACTGTTTTGAATGTGAGTAAACCAATCTAAACTTCTTGCCATCCCAAATCGACACCAGTCGTACCAAATCGGCTTTCCTCGTAACTTTTTATCGATAGGAATTTCAATTTCTACTGAGTTAAAATCTTTAAAAGATGTTTCCCAATTTCTATTTAGCTCTCTTATATTGTTCTTATATTGTTTCGATAACCATTTTCTAAATTTCCCTAAAGTGTGTTTAGAAATACTGTTCATTTCACCAAATTTTTGAGTCCAATACCCTTTTTCAGCGAACCAATGTGGCTCGTTAGCTAACACAAAACCAAGTTGGGTAACTTTCTTGTCTTTTGTTAATTGACCTGCTTTAGTGGCTATTTTTCCCCAGTGATTTCTAACATTTGGGTTGTCGATATCAAGTCCCATGAATAGTGAACGTCCTACTGCTACAGTTGAATCCTTTTTATGCATCCATTCTGGAAGACCAGAGTTCCATAGATATAAAAATCCAATATTAGTGTCGGGAATGTTAGTTAATAGTTTTAATCTCTCTTGATCAAAAGTTCCATCTTCATTCAACAACCATGGATTTATGGCTCTGTCTTGATGTACCTCATACAGGTTTTCTCCTCCGTGATGCATATTTCCCAAATGGTCATTATAAACATCTTTGTTTGTTAGCGGAATACCTACCGTTTTTGAAAAATAATCATGAAGGAATACGGGTTTTCCATTGTTCACTAAAGCTTCATCTGTAACTTTTATATTACCCCAATCAATTTTTGGAGTTGGTCTACGAGTTATTGAGCCTTCTATGATTTTTTCTAATTGGACAATGCCTTTATCTAAAATTTCAATGACTTTTTTTCTTTCAAAACTTGGTAATTCCGCTGCATATTTCGTTTTATCTTTTTCAAAAGGCGCATAATAACCAAATAGTTTTTCAACATCTTCTTGATGCACTTCATCCCAATCTGCAAACTTTAAAAACTCGTTAGCAAACCAAAGGGTGGTTTCTTCTCTGGTGATGTCAATCGATTTAGATTTTGCGTCATCCATTAAGCTTACTAATGTTTCAATTTTATCTAAAGCTTCAACCGTAAGCGGGTTAGCTTCTTTTTTATTGCAAGAAATAAAAATTAAAAGCAACATTAAACTTAATATTAATGGTATTTTAAAGGAAGGCATGCACTTGTTCATTTTGTTTTGAAGTTTTTAGTTATGTTATATTTCAAACTAGCCTTTTGCTTTCACCAACTCATCAAGAGATGAGTAAGTAACAACTATAATAGTTGAAATATGATGCAATTTATTGAAATATTAAGCTAGAAAACTTAAGTATTCTATCTGAAACATCTCAATTTTTACCTTTTTTCTAAAGATTTTGATAAGAAATGTTTGAATTATTAGAATAGGGTTAGAGTATAAGCTAGATAAAATAAAGTTTATTGAATCTAGTATTTTGAATAGGATACTATTTATTCGAAAGATTAATTTACGGAAAAAGTAGTACCGTCTTTGCCATCTTTAAGTTGAATACCAACAGCTGCTAATTCATCACGAATTTTGTCAGATAAAGCAAAATTTTTATTTATTCTTGCCTCTTGTCTTAATTTAATTAAAACATCTACAGCTCCAGAAAGTTTATCCGTTCCAGAATCAATTTTTGCTGTGTTTTTTAGACCTAAAACATCATAAACAAAAGCATTTATCGTTTCCTTTAATAGCTTTAAATCTTCTGAAGAAATGGTTTCAGAACCTTCTTTGATTTGATTAATATATTTAGCAGCCTCAAATAAATGAGCGATTAAAATAGGCGAATTAAAATCATCATTCATAGCATCATAACATTTCTGTCTCCATGCAGAGACATCTATCGAAGATATTGTAGATTCTTTTAAGTCTTCTAGCAAATTCACAGCATCCATCAATCTATAAAAACCTTTTTCGCTAGCTAATAAACCATCATCTGTTAAATCTAAAATACTTCGGTAAGACGATTGTGCATTAAAAAACCTAATAACACTTGGGCTATATGCTTTGCTAAAAATAGTGTTGTTTCCAGAGAGTAATTCATCAGGATTTATGGTATTGCCAGTTGTTTTAGACATCCGTTTGCCATTTAATTCCAACATGTTGGCGTGCATCCAATAATTAACAGGACTTTTTCCTTTAGCTGCTTCATTTTGGGCGATTTCACACTCGTGATGCGGGAATTTTAAATCCATTCCGCCACCATGAATATCAAACTGTTCGCCTAAATATTTAGTACTCATGGCTGTACACTCTAAATGCCAACCCGGGAAACCATCACTCCAAGGTGAAGGCCAGCGCATAATGTGCTGAGGTTCGGCTTTTTTCCAAAGTGCAAAATCCTGAGGGTTTTTTTTGTCACTTTGGCCATCTAATGTACGCGTATTATGAATTAAATCTTCAAGTTTACGTTTGCTTAGTTTACCGTACTCATGCGTTTCATTAAACTTGTGTACATCAAAATAGACTGAACCATTAATTTCATAAGCAAATCCATTTTCAATAATCTTACTAATTAATTCAATTTGCTCTATAATATGACCTGTAGCAGTTGGTTCAATACTTGGTGGTAAAAAGTTTAATGTATTTAAAATATTATGAAAATCAACTGTATAACGTTGAACCACTTCCATAGGTTCAATCTGTTCTAAACGCGCTTTTTTAGTAATTTTATCTTCACCAACATCAGCATCATTTTCTAAATGACCAGCATCTGTGATATTTCTAACATAACGTACTTTATAACCTAAATGCTTTAAATAACGAAACACCATATCAAAAGACATAAAGGTTCTTACATTGCCTAAATGCACATTGCTATAAACGGTAGGACCGCAAACATACATACCTATGTACCCTTCGTTAATAGGTTTGAATGCTTCTTTTTTACCAGTAAGTGAATTATATATTTTAATTGGATTGGATTGGTATAACTGCATTTTGGTTTGTTGATGAGTTATTAATTTGGGTTTTATTTAAAACTTGGTATCTAATTTGATATAGTCTAGAAATTCTCTTCGCGTAGCCATATCTTTAAATTTTCCTCCAAATTCTGAAGTAACTGTACTGCTTTCAATATCTCTAATACCTCTTGAATTTACGCAAAGGTGTTTAGCATCAATTACACAAGCTACATCTTTAGTACCTAAAACCTCTTGAAGTTCTCTAACCACTTGAATAGTTAAGCGTTCTTGTACTTGAGGGCGTTTAGCAAAATAATCAACAATACGATTCATTTTGGATAAGCCAACAACAGTACCATTGGAAATATATGCAATATGAGCGCGCCCCACAATAGGTAATAAGTGGTGTTCGCAAGTTGAATACACCGTAATGTTTTTTTCAACCAGCATTTCACCATACTTATATTTGTTTTCAAATGTAGAAGCACTCGGTTTTTTATCTGGATTTAATCCTCCAAAAATTTCATTAACAAACATTTTAGCGACACGATTTGGTGTACCATTTAAACTATCGTCTGTTAAATCTAAACCTAAGGTTTCCATAATATGACGAACATCATCCTTAATGATGTCTATCTTTTCCTCGTTGTTTAATTTAAAAGCATCATGTCGCATTGGTGTGTTTTCAGATGTGCCAATATGCTCATTATCTAATGCGTCAAAATCTTCTATGTTACTATCAAAAGCCATGATTAATAAGTCAAAATTTAATTTGCAAAGATAAGCATTTCACTTTTCGTTACGCTTTTACTTTACAAATAATTAATTATTGATGAAACTATTCAATTTGTAAAATTGGGGTTTAATTGAATTTATCATTCTATTTAAATCGGTAAAACAATTCAGTCTCACTTTTTATTCTAAAATTACATGAAACAAAAAAACTTGAACTAATTAGGCTCAAGCTTTTTGTGATTTTGTGAAAACAATTTTAAATGTTGAAACTTAAAGATAATGTTATGTTAGAGTTTTGTCTATCAATACTTGCAGTGTCAACTAACCCCACATTATATAGTTGTGTTGCATCTGTACGTTCCCATTTATCATAGGTTATATCTAGCTTTGTGTTACCAAAATTATAACCAAGCCCTAAAGAATATCCTGTTAAATCTCCAACAGTAATACCATCTGCGTATGGGCTTTCTTCAAAACGGTAGCCGCCTCTAAAACTAAACTGTTTATGTTTGTATTCGCCACCTAATCTGTAGGTTGCAGCGTCTGTTAAAATATCTGCTATAGCATTGTTTAAACCTGTGTAATCTGCCTCTGGTCTAAATTCCGTATTTCCATAATCTTTTTTAGAATAATCAAAACTGATTAGTCCTTGTTTTGCAAATACATAAGCTAAGCTTCCAGTGATTTTTGAAGGCGTTTTTAATTTGTATTGAGGATATACGTTTACAATATCGGCTATAAAAGAGATGTCTGAGTCTGCCTCATTTGAATTTATAAATTGTGTAGTTTCTTCTTCGATAGTATACCAAGTAGGAGAATCATAAGTTAGTCCAACTCTAAATTCTGGAGATAATTTCATGATACCACCAAGTTGAAATGAAAACCCGTTACCTGTGGTAGATAAGTTATTGTCAAAATCAATTTCTGATATTAAACCTCCATTAGAATTATCTTCTAGTAAAGATGAGGATCGTTGGTAATCTATAAAATGGGAATTTAAGTTTATTCCTATATATAAATTATCTTCATATTGAGCAGCAAAATTAAATGAAATTTTCCCATTGTATCCAGTGCTTGAATATAGATAATCGTGGTCAAAGGTTCCGTCGGCTAAATTGGAGAAATAAGTGGTGTTGTCATCATCATCTGCATCAGGTTCAAGTATAAATGCTTGATAGCCTAAAAAAGCTTGCTGATGAGCAAAACCAAAAGCGTTTCCAATATCTGCATAAGCTTCTTCAACAAATTCATCACCAATTAGAGAAATATCAGCTAATCTTATTCCGTCAGCGTAATTTAAAAAATAAAGATCTATAGATTGGTTATTGGTATTTCTGCCAACAGCATTCCAAACATCATCATAATTATTAGTTCTATCGTAAGCAATGCTTAATGTGAATTTTCTCCAGGGCGAATTACTATTTCTATTAGCAAAAACAAATGCAGCACCTCCTTGATTAATATCAAAATTTGATGTATTGTTATTCGTTGCTCCATTAAAATAACCAGTATTGTTTTCTAAGTCAATGTTTGAGCCAGTGAAGGATGCATGACTTCGACTAAAAACTGCAGAACCAGCAGGATTTGCACTAACTGCACTCATATCTCCACCCAAGGCTCCAAAAGCACCACTTAGCGCTCTAAAACGAGCTGTTCCCTGAATTTCACTTTGTGAGTATCTTAAGGCATCACTGATGTCTTGTGCGTATATTGTAGACATAGATAGTAAACCTATGAATAGTAAATTCAACTTTTTCATATAATAAATGTTTTTTTGATGATGAATATGATTAACGTCTTCTTCCTCCACTTGAAGACCTTGAACTACTTCCAGAACTTCTACTGCTCGAAGATGATCTTGAAGCAGAACTACTTCTTGAACTAGAAGAACTACTGCTACTACTTGGTCTGTAACTTCTATTATTTGAAGACGATGATCTTCTAGAAACACCAGAACTCGATGTACTTCTTGAAGGTTGTCTGTAAACAGAACTTCTTCTTGATGATGAAGATCTTGCTGTGGAATTTGTAGATGGTGTCCTCACTGTAGTCGATCGTCTTGTTACGCCAGAAGATGTACGTGTACCGTTTGAATTGTAGGATCTTCTTGTAGTTGTTGCAGTAGAGTTAGAATTTCTATTTATACTCCCTCTTCTGGATGTATTGTATTTTGATGTTGCTCTTCCTTGTGAATTTACAGAGCTACGTCTACTTAAATTATTATTGTTGCTTATACTTCGTCTAGAATTGTTTGAAGCATAACTATTTCTTCTGCTAGCATTATAGGAGATACCTCTGTTGTTAAAACGTCCTCTACTATTATAAAAACCCCTATTATTGAAACCTCTATTATAAGCCCAAGCATTGTTATAGAAAGGAGGACACCAAAAAGGATCATTGAATCCCCAATTGTTCCATCCCCAGCCGAAGCCTCCGCCCCAACCCCAGTTGTTCCATCTGTTCCATCCCCAGTTATTCCAACGGTTCCATCCCCAGCCAAAACCACCATTCCATCCCCAGTTGTTCCAACCGTTGTCTATATAGTTTATTGTTATGCTGTTGTTGTCTTGACCCCAACCTGCATAGCCTTGATAGTTATTTTGTAAGGTGTCATTTTCAACATAATTAGGGCTTTCATAAGCATCTATATCAGTGAAAATTTCATCACCAGTATAAATGTTTTCTGACTCAATAGATTTTGATCTAAAGTAATCTTTGTAAAACTCACTATTATTTTCGTTTGGCACTTCTACAACTGTACCCGTATTAGTATTTTGGACACGTACTGGTTCATCACCATAAATTCCATCACTATCAACACCAACATATTGGTATGATCCACATGAAACTAAACCAAAGAGTAAACCAAGTAGGGCTAAAAATGGCGTTTTTCTTTTTAGGTAGTTGTTAAATTGCATATCTCTATAATTTTATTGTTGAACATAACAAAAATAGTTAGTTTTGCTGAACTATTTTATATTTCTAATAGTCACAATATTTGTGCCAAAACAAACATATGAGCAAAAAACTTACCAGTAGAGCAGAAGATTATTCAAAATGGTATAACGAATTGGTTGTCAAAGCTGACCTAGCTGAGAATTCGGCAGTTAGAGGATGTATGGTAATCAAGCCTTATGGGTATGCTATTTGGGAGAAAATGCAAGCAGAATTAGATAAAATGTTTAAAGAAACTGGGCATGAAAATGCTTATTTTCCCCTTTTTGTTCCTAAAAGTTTGTTTGAAGCAGAAGAGAAAAACGCAGAAGGTTTTGCAAAAGAATGTGCTATTGTTACACATTATAGATTACAAAATGATCCAGATAAGCCCGGGAAGTTAAGAGTAGATCCTGAAGCTAAGCTAGAAGAAGAGCTTATTGTAAGACCAACTAGTGAAGCTATTATTTGGAATACCTTTAGAGGCTGGGTTCAATCATACAGAGATTTACCTCTTTTAATAAATCAATGGGCTAATGTGGTACGCTGGGAAATGCGTACTCGATTATTTTTGCGTACTGCAGAATTTTTATGGCAAGAAGGTCATACGGCACATGAAACAAAGCAAGAAGCTATTGCTGAAGCTGAATTAATGAATAATGTCTATGCGACGTTTGTTGAGAATTTTATGGCTATTCCTGTAATTCAAGGATTAAAAACAGAAAGTGAACGTTTTGCAGGTGCAGACGAAACTTATTGTATTGAAGCTTTAATGCAAGACGGAAAAGCGTTACAGGCAGGAACGTCACACTTTTTAGGTCAGAATTTCGCAAAAGCGTTTGATGTGAAGTTTGCTAATAAAGAAGGAAAGCAAGATTATGTTTGGGCAACCTCTTGGGGTGTTTCTACAAGATTGATGGGTGCTCTAATTATGACGCATAGTGATGATCATGGATTAGTTTTACCCCCAAGTTTAGCGCCAAATCAAGTCGTAATTATTCCTATTTATAAAAGTGAAGAAGATTTAAATGCGATTACTGAAGTCGCTAATAGTATTTTAAGTGATTTAAGAGGAAAAAACATCACCGTTAAATTTGACAATAGAACCACGCACAGACCAGGTGCTAAATTTGCGCAACACGAATTACAAGGTGTGCCATTACGACTTGCTATTGGGGCAAGAGATTTAGCTAATGGTACTGTTGAAATTGCACGTAGAGATACCTTAACCAAAGAAGTTATAGCTTTAGATAGTTTAAATGATAAGATTGAAACTTTATTAAAAGAAATTCAAGAATCTTTATTTAATAAAGCTTTAAACTTTAGAAACGAGCATATTACAGAAGTAGATACATTTGATGAATTCAAAACGGTTTTAGAAACAAAAACGGGCTTTATTTCTGCGCATTGGGATGGTACTAATGAAACAGAAGACAAGATAAAGGAGATAACAAAGGCAACAATTCGCTGTATTCCTTTAGAAGGCGAAGTAAAAGAAGGGGTTTGTGTGTATACAGGAAACCCTTCAAAACGTAGAGTATTGTTTGCAAAGGCGTATTAATTTGTTTTGAAATAGAGGCTGAAATAAATTTTTTTAAAAAAATATTATTTACCTCTTGCAACATTTAAAAATAGTTGTATTTTTGCATCCGCAATGGAAACGTTGTGAGTTTTTTGAAAAAGATTGCAAGTATAGATTTTAGTATTTACATTTGCACAATTAAAACAAATGGCCCGTTCGTCTATCGGCTAGGACGCATGGTTTTCATCCATGTAAGAGGGGTTCGATTCCCCTACGGGCTACAAAAAAATGTTTTTTTGTTGATTTGTTGATTTGTTTATAAAAAATAATCAAAACAAGCACGAAACAAATAAACGACTAAACACATAAACAATAAAAAAATGGCAAATCACAAGTCAGCATTAAAGAGAATTAGAAGTAACGAATCTAAAAGATTAGTTAACAAGTACCAGCATAAAACGACTCGTAATGCTATTAAGAAATTACGTGAATTAACAGATAAGAAAGAAGCAGAAACCATGTTTCCTTCTGTAGTATCTATGTTAGATAGATTAGCTAAGAAAAATATTATTCATGCTAACAAAGCTGCTAACCTTAAATCTGGTTTAGCAAAACACATAGCTGCTCTTTAATTTTATTTAAAGTTAAAATGTTTTAAAGCTTCTCAGAAATGAGAGGCTTTTTTTGTGAATTTTTTTAATACGCTTATAGTGTGAAAAGCATTTTAAAGATATAAATTTGCAATTATTACTTAACCATTTAATATGACTCTTTTGGAAAATAAAAAAGCAATAAAATTAATAGACAATATTCTTAAAGATATAGATAAGAAAGGTATTAATACAAGCGCATTAATCGATGACATAAAGGCGTTAAGGACTTATGCTTTGGAAGCACAAATTCCTTTAGTTGTAAAAGTACTTAGATTAACGTATGAGCATATTGAAGAAACGGAATCTTTTATGATTCCAATGCTTGATGATGAACCTATTGAAGAAGATGGGATTGTTGAAGCGGTTGAAGATGCATCTCCTGAAGAAAGTCTTAAGTATTTAATTTCGCTCATTAGAAATCTAAATAATAAATCAAATATTGCTGATTTAAAAGAGTATAGAGACCTTTTAAATAATTACTAACTTTTTATAAATTAATTATTGTTTTAAAAACAATACAAAAAGGCCTTGGCAATATCTTGTTAAGGCTTTTTTAAATTTAGGAGGATTATGTTAATATCTACTGTTAAACTTTTAAAGCCTTGTATTTATAATATTATTAAATGCAGAACCAAAAGTGTAATTCACACCTACCGATAATCCTAAATCGAAATCTGTTGCTATTTGTTTTTGTTGAAGCAATACATCTTCAATAGAAGCATCTCCAGCAGGTAAATTAATCTGGTCGCTAATGAACTGAACATTGCCAGAAAACCGAACTGAGAATCCTTTAAAAACTCTTACTGATAAGTTACTGTTAAGTTGTAATCGGTTTTTAGAGAAATCTTCTAAAAAACTAGAGGCTCTTATATTGGTTGAAATATTTCCCCAAGGCTGTCTGTATCTAAGATTTATATTAAAAGAGTGGTTGAATATGAGTTCAGAATCTTCATTAAAAATGGTGGTTTCTATATAATTATTGTAAAAGAAACCAATTTTATAGGCGAATGTGATTTCTCTTTTTAATACCTCATTATATGGGAAAATATTATATTCTATAGCAGGGGAAACGCCTGCTCCTAAGTCGATATTTTTAAAAGTATCATATTTCAAATTTGTAAATATACCGGTTGACCAATGGTCTGAAATACTTCGAACTACACTAGCAGTGCCCCAATAGCGTTTTCTTTCGCTTGTAAATGTTTCATCATTTCTTACAAATTCACTATTCAACTGACTCAATTGAAAATCTCCTCTAATTCGCCATTTATCTGTAACATGGTCACTTTCTAAACCAATTTTATATTCGAATTTTTTACGACTAGCTTCTTTGTCAAATTTTGCTTCTCCATATACCTCAAAGATCCAGTTGCGCCAGGGGTCGTAAAACTCAGCTTCTTTTTCTTCTGTTTGTCCTCTTAGTCTGTAAACCACTCTATTGGCTATATCAGATTCTAAAATGTATTTAAGTAAGCCTTTATTAATGCGCCACAATAATCGTTTTCTAATGTCATCGGGCGTCATATTAGCATTAGAATCGAATGATAAGGTATTTGTTATGTTCTCAAAAGAACTGCTTCCCGTAAATTCTAATTTGTATGTTCTTCCGCCGCTGGCATTAGCAATATCGTATATAAATACCTGCACATTGGCTAAGCCTTGATCGCGCACATGATCAATATTTTTAATTTCTTGCCTGATGTAATTTTTATCGCAGTTACATTCTAGAAATAGTTTTATGCTTTCTTTTTCTTTTGATTGTCCTGAAGAAATTAATGTGCTTAAAAATAAAAAAATAAACACGTATTTAAAATAATTAGTCATTGATATGGTGAAAAAAAGAAAACGTATTTCAAATATACATAATTGTAAAATGTGGAAAGTATTTATTAGTAAAATCCTAACATTTTTCTATTGATATTTTTTTGGTTATTGTAAAATATTTAAAATAGATAAAGGAAGTTTAATTGAAGTTGCTAACCCGTGTTAGGGATTGCAGTGGCATCCTTTTTAAAAGATGCGTACTTTGAGTTTGTTTTGAACTATAAAAATAATAGATTGTTACATTGTTCCTTAGTTAAATTGACGTTTTAAAAAGATATAACATAAAGCCCGACCCTTGTGGTAACACCCAAATAAAACGTACAAAAAAGCCTTAACAATTATATGCTAAGGCTTTTTCTAGTTTGAGTTAGTTATAGTTTACCGTTTTATTCATTGTTTATATTTCAGTAAAATGGTATTTATGATTCTTACGATTTCACGGAATAAAAATTCGTGTTCAATTATCCATTCATGGAAATTAAAAATTCTTCGTTATTTTTAGTTTGCTTGAAACGTTCGTTTATGAATTCCATAGCCTCAACAGGGTTCATATCTGCTAAGTATTTACGCATAACCCACATACGCTGCACTGTAACTGCGTCTAATAAAATATCATCACGACGTGTGCTTGAAGATGTCAGGTCGATAGCTGGGAAAATTCTACGATTAGATATTTTTCTATCTAATTGAAGTTCCATATTACCAGTTCCTTTAAATTCTTCAAAGATAACTTCATCCATTTTAGAACCTGTTTCGGTAAGTGCTGTAGCGATAATGGTAAGCGAACCACCATTTTCAATATTACGAGCTGCGCCAAAGAAACGTTTTGGTTTGTGTAATGCATTGGCATCAACACCACCACTTAATATTTTTCCTGAGGCAGGCTGCACACTGTTATAAGCTCTTGCTAAACGTGTTATAGAATCTAATAAGATAACAACATCATGCCCACATTCAACTAAACGTTTTGCTTTTTCAAGAACAATATTAGCAATTTTTACATGCTCATGGGCTTCCTTATCAAAGGTTGAAGCAATAACTTCTCCACGAACATTCCGTTGCATATCTGTTACCTCTTCCGGACGTTCGTCAATTAGTAAAATCATTTGATAAACCTCTGGATGGTTTGCTGCAATGGCATTAGCAACATCCTTAAGTAACATGGTTTTACCCGTTTTTGGTTGTGATACTATCATGCCACGTTGACCTTTACCAATAGGGGCAAACAAATCCATAATTCTAGTAGAAATTGTGCTTTGTCGTTCTGCTATATTAAATTTTTCTTGGGGGAATAAAGGCGTTAAATGCTCGAAAGACACGCGGTCTCTTACTACATTAGGACTCTGACCATTAATTTTGCTTACCTTAATTAAAGGGAAGTATTTTTCGCCTTCTTTTGGAGGACGTACTTGTCCTAAAACCGTATCGCCAACTTTTAAACCAAATAATCTAATTTGAGATTGTGATACATAAATATCATCAGGAGATGATAAATAGTTGTAATCTGAGGAGCGCAAAAATCCATAACCATCTTGCATGACATCTAAAACGCCCTCGCTTTCAATAATGGCATCAAACTCATAATCTGGTTCACGATAACGATTTCTGTTATCTTTATTACCCTTATCTACATTACCGTTTTTCTGGTTTTTATGCTGATTTTTGTTTTGATTATCAGTTTTAGACCTTGGATTTGGTTTTTTCTGATTCTCGTTGCGCGGTCTTGGATTTGGTATATGCACCGGCTTTTTTTCTTCTTTATTTTGAGATACTTCAGTTTTTGGAGCCAAAGCAGCTTCAGGTTTAGGGTCTGATGCAGTATCGTTATTTTGTTGTTGCTCGTTCTTAACAGGCTTTTGCACGCGTTGTCTAGGTTTTCTAGCAGCAGGGGTATTCATTTTTTGTTCTGCTGTTGTTTCAGAAGTAGCTTCTGGAACAACCTCTTTTACTGCTTTTGGGTCGGCGGCTTGTTGATCTAGTATTTGGTATACTAAATCTAATTTTTTCATTGCACGATATTTTGGAACGTTCAATTTTTTTGCAATCTCCTGTAAATCAGCGAGTTTTTTTTCTTTTAGTTGTGAAATTTCAAACATTTATGTTTAATTGAATATTTTATTTGAATACTAAGTTTAGTAATTCTGAAAATGATTTTTAAATCTTGAAGAATTAACCGCTTGTAAGTGCGGTTGTTGTGAATTATTACTGCAATAATACAACTTTATTTTATTTTTTAATATTAATTCTATTATTTTTGCGGTCTAGTATTTAAAAAAAACACATGTTACAACGTATTCAAACCATTTATTTACTATGTTCAGTAGGTGTATCAGCTGGACTAATATTTGTTTTTGAATTATGGACTACAGAAGCCGATGCAAAAGTATTTGCAAAGGATGCTATTTATGTATTTGTAGCTTTTTTAGCATCTGCTTTTTTAGCATTGGTAACAATATTTCGATACAAAAATAGGAAGTCTCAATTTATGTTGGGACGACTTAACATCATATTAAACTTTTTTTTACTAGGATTTTTCGTGTATCAATCACTAAATGTATCTGGAGAGACGGCGGTTTCTGAGAAAGGTATTGGGATGCTTCTCCCTATTGTTTCTATCGTGTTATTAGCTTTGGCTAATAAGGCCATCAAGAAGGATGAAGACCTCGTAAAATCTGTTGATAGATTGCGTTAAACCTAACATCTTAGTAGTAATAGTGCGAAAGAGGTCGTCTAAAAACAATTTAGGCGATCTTTTTATTTTTGGTCATTTAGGTTTTATTTTGACGCTCTTTGTTTTAATAGTAAATAATAATGTTGTTAAAATAGAGCAAAGCGATTTCTATATCGCCAAACTCACTTT
>NZ_JAQWOO010000098.1 GCF_029245835.1 Algibacter sp.
TTTCTTAAGTAATATGCCTTTAACTGCGCATCGTGCCTTACTGCTGAGAGCGCACACATTTGGAGCAACGATTTCATGGTTTTGTCCGCCATATGGTTTACCTTAGTACCACCTCTAATACTGGAACCCGAGCTGTATTCAGGGATTGCAGCGGCATCCTTTTTAAAAATAAGATGTACTAATTGTGTGATGACCTTATAAGTGGCAGATTACTTCGTAGCTCGCTCCTCGCAATGCCGTTTAAAAAGATATAGCGGAAATCCCGACCCTTTTCGGGTAACGCCAAAAAAAAGATGTTTAATTTACTCCTTTTTCCACTTTCGAAGCTTATGAAGTGCTTCTTTTTCCTCTAATTCTTTTTGAGAAATTACTTTTAAAAATGAAGAATGTTGCTCTATAGCGAATTCTATTCTTTTTACAATATCTTCGGTAGTTTCATTATCGTAATCAATCTCCAAAGGAGCTTTTATCTCCATAGATTGAAGGATGTTTTTCTTCTTTACACGCAAGCCTTTTTTATCGAAAGAGCGACGAAAACCATCAATTACAATGGGTACAACAATGGGTTTATAACGTTTTATAATATGTGCAGTTCCTTTTCTGATAGGCCTAAAAGGTGTGGTTGTGCCTTGCGGAAAGGTAATTACCCATCCATCATCTAGAGCCTTACCGATACTAGAAATATCGCTCATTTTAACCTGCCTATTTACATCTTTACCTTCAGACCGCCACGTGCGCTCAATGCTAATGGAACCCATGTAGGCCAAAATTTTTGGTAACAAGCCCGCTTTCATGGTTTCTTTGGCAGCTACATAATAAATATTTAGCTTAGGATTCCATAAGTAGCCAATATTTTTTATAGAATCTGTACGACCACTTAAACTTGCATTAAACACATGAAACATGGCTACCACATCAGCAAAATATGTTTGATGATTTGATATGAATAAAACGTTAGTATCTGGTAAATCTTTAATAATTTCAGACCCTTCTATTTGCAACTCATTAAATCCTCTAAAACGCCTATGGGTAAGGGCTCCAAAGATTCTGATAAGCCATTTTTTTAGAAAAAGTATATGTCCGAATGGATTTTTTTTAAACAATCCCATAAATCACGCGTCAAAATTGGTTATGTAAAATACTCCATATAAATAAATTTCATAATTTTTAGCGTCCTCTTTTTCCTTCTAACGTCGTTGAAATTTTAAACTGTAGAAATACTATACTTAAAAATTATGACTTGTTAAAAACAAAAATAGTTTGCTAAATTCTAATTATACTTATTTATGTTGAGTATGCAAATGTAATAAAACTAGAGTTGTTTTAGCAAGTCTTTAATTTCGCTTAGCATCATTGCTGTTGCGCCCCAAACTACATAATCATTTAATTTAAATGCAGGCACCTCAACCTCAACACTGTATGATGTTTTTACTTTTTGGGTTATTAAAGATTGCTTGTCTAAAAAATGTTTTAAACTAACTTCAATAAGTGCCTCAACTTCATCATCTTGTTTAATAAATTTAGGCATTACTTGCGTAAGTGCTATAAATGGTTGTACATAAAAATTGCTAGGAGGTATATAAACTTGAGATATTTTTCTAACTACCTGAACAGCTTCAATTGGCACGCCCACTTCTTCATAAGTTTCTCTTAAAGCAGTATCTTGCAATGAGGTATCTTGTGCTTCTAATTTACCACCAGGAAAAGCAACTTGGGCAGAATGAACACCTTTATAGGTTTTTCTGAGAATCAATATAAACTTTGTTTGCTCCTTTTTATCTGGATAAAACAATGCCAATACACCAGCATGTTTTGCTTTTTTTATAGCTTCTTGTTGTTGTTTTAAAAGCTCCCTACGAAAAGGTGGAACCATTTTAAGATGAGATGTTTCGGCTGGAAGCTGTATATTTTTTATTTTTGAAACTGATTTTAAGAATTCTTCAAACCTCATAGTTTATGCGCACCGTAATGTTATTATGTTTTTTTCTTTTATTTCTGAATTGTGAAGATAAACAAACTAAAAAGAAAACAACTCCTAAAGTACAAGTTGAGAAAACTAGTAAAGAAGTGAAAAAAGATTTGGTAGTAGAACCTGAGCGTGAATTCCCTAAGCTAGATTCTAAAAGTGCGATGGAATTTTTCTTGGAATATGATAAACACCACAAAGAAAATAAAGTCCGCATTACCACTGACTTTGGTGAAATTGATATTTTGCTTTACAACGAAACAAAATTCCATCGTTCCAATTTTATATGGTTAACGAAACAGAAATACTTTAACGGGACTCAATTTTACAGGGTTATTGATAATTTTATAGTTCAAGCTGGAAATAGTGACGATGTAAAAACGGCTAGAAAACGAGCTCATATTGGCAAATACTTATTACCACCAGATACCAAGCGTGGTTTTAAGCATAACCGAGGTGTTATTTCTATGCCAAGTAGCGAAATTAGGAATCCGCATAAACTCGCTTCTCCTTTTGAGTTTTTTATAGTTTGCCAAAAAGGTGGCGCCCATTTTCTAGACGGCGATTACACTATTTTTGGACATGTTACACGAGGCATGAATATCGTTGATAAAATTGCTGCTGTAAAAACTGATAATGGCGATTGGCCTGATAAGAATATTTTTATTCGAAATGTGGAGATTTTACATTAGTATGAAAAGAAATGTCATTTCTTATTAAATCCTATAGTGAAAACCAGAATATATTTCCTTAAAATAAGACTGTAGCTTAAATCTATTTTCGATTTCGCAAACTCCAGTATCAGCAGAATAAAAAAAGCGTCCTTTGTATTTTGAAGGGCGCTTTCTCAAACTCATTTTAACTAAATTATTTCTTTAGACATTTTAGCTTAACCACGCTTTCATCATCCAAACCGTTTTTTCTTGTTCTGTAATAAAATCACTCATTAAAGCATTTGTACCCTCATCATTAGCATCGCCAGATTTATCTAATATTTGTCTTTCTATTTTTAATAGTTCTGTAAGCGAATCAACAATTAACTCAACTGTTTTTTCATCTTCAGAAACATTTTTACCAACTGGCACTTGTGCTTGCGCTGAATAATCTTGAAAAGTATGTAAAGGTGTTTCTCCTAAAGTTAAAATACGTTCGGCAATTTCATCTACTTTCAAGTTGGCATCTGTATAAAGCTCTTCAAACTTTACATGCAAATCAAAAAAACGTTTTCCTTTAATATTCCAATGAATACCTCTTAAATTCTGGTAATATATTTGAAAATTAGCCAATAGATTATTTAAATCGTTTGCTAAATCTTTTGTCTTGTTAGCATCTAAACCAATACTATTTAATAGTGTCATAATGTTGTTTTTTATTACCACTAATTTAATTTATTATTAATACTAATTTCTATAAATTTTATTGATAGTTTTTATATTTTTATAGCCTAAATTTATAAACATGACAATTACCCAATTATATTATGTTTTGGCTGTAGCCGAAAACCAGAATTTCACAAAAGCCGCCGAAAAGTGTTTTGTAACACAGCCCACTTTAAGTATGCAAATTCAAAAACTAGAAGACCAATTAGATGTTCAAATTTTTGATAGAAGTAAAAAGCCTATTGAACTGACTGATGTTGGTAGAAAAATAGTTACTCAGGCTAGAAATATTGTGAACGAGTCGTACCGTATTCAGGATATTGTAGACCAACAAAAAGGGTTTATAGGTGGCGAGTTCAAACTTGGTATCATACCTACAATAATGCCAACCTTACTGCCTATGTTTTTGAAAAATTTTATAAAAAAACATCCCAAAGTAAAACTCAAAATTGAAGAGCTTACTACTGAAGAAATTATAACTAGAATTAAAGATGGGCATTTAGATGCTGCTATTGCAGCAACGCCTTTAGAAGACGAGAGTATTAAAGAGCGTGTACTTTATTTTGAGCCTTTTGTAAGCTATATACCTAAAGGTCATCGTTTACATTCAAGCAAAAAAATTGATGTTTCAGATTTAGATATTAATGATATGTTATTGCTTGAAGACGGACATTGTTTTAGAGATGGTGTTATAAATTTATGTAAAGTTTTCAAAGACCAATCTGATGAAACATTTCAATTAGAAAGTGGTAGTATTGAAACACTTATAAAGTTATCTAATGAAGGTTTAGGAATGACACTCCTACCTTATTTGCACACTCTTGATATTAACGATAAAGAGAAAGAAAATCTACACTACTTTAATGAACCTTCTCCAGCAAGAGAAGTGAGCATCATTTATCATAAAAGTGAATTAAAAATGCAGATTATAGAAGCCTTGCAAGATGTTATTTCAGGAATTATAAGGGGTGCTATTGCCTTTCAGAATGTAAAAATAATAAGCCCACTTCCTAAGAAGTAAATAAAAAGAGGCTGTCTAAAAAGGCAGTCTCTTTTTTATTGTTTTAGATTTTAAAAAAAGTATTGGTTTTCGTATCTTAAAGGTATGAAAAGCAACATCGTTTGGAAGACGAATAGTCAGTCTCAATTAAGTCTTCTCCCAC
>NZ_JAQWOO010000002.1 GCF_029245835.1 Algibacter sp.
TCGTCAGTACCGAGTTTTGTAGTCTCGCTTCCTTCAGATGTAACCTCGCAGTTACCACCCTTGCGACTTACTAATGGTTCGAAGCGTTACCTCCGCCCATAAGGGACTTGCACCCTCTAGATTAATTATTTACCTTTCGGTAAAATAAAAGATGCCCATGCTGGGCACACACAGCACCTAAGTAAACATGGGGCAGACAGTGGTTTCCGCAAGTTTGTTCTCCGTAGCTACTTTTGGTTTCGGTGGACAGGTAATCGCTCCGAAATGCCCCACGTTTCTTAGCTGCAAAACGTTATGGGCAAGTTAAATAAACATATCGGTCAAAGACAGAATGACCATCTATAGTGACTGACAAAAAAGTGGAGACTAGAAAACCACATTAAAAAAACAGGGAGTAATCCGAAAGTCCATAAGAGTAGGAACAAAATTTAAAATGAAAAAAAATGAAAAAAGTAATGAAAATTTTCGGAGTAATTCTATTTGCCTCAATAATTCTGACAAGTTGCGGTAATAGCAATAATAGTAGTACTAGCAGTAGTTCAAGTAGTAGGAGTAATGCAAGTGAGGAGACTTCAAAAAAAGCATATAGAAAAGGTTATTCTGACGGCCAAACGGGATATGGATTACCTGCATCGGACAGAGCGTCTGCTAGGGAATTTTATATGGCACGTGGGTATAATTTTTCTAGAGCAGATGTACGTGTCTATGAAATGGGTTATAATGACGGTCTGTATGGAAGAAGTAAACAATATTAAAATTTGAAACTTATTTTAGATTTGCACTTGTTAGTTAAAACCAGCCCGTAACAGCACCTAAGAAAACATATGGCGGACAGTGGTTTCCGTAAAGTTCATTCTTCGGTATAATCTTAGACACGGCCGGATAGGAAATCGCTACAAAATGCCCCATGTTTCTAAGCTGCGAAACGCTGAGCACAATTTGAGAACAACATTTTATCTAAAAAGAAAACTTCAACCCAAATTAAAGTGATTTACATAAAAATTTAAACTAATATCATAAACCAAAACTAAATGAATTTTAAAAAGATTACTTCACTTGTAAAAATTTGCTACATTAGTACTTTACAAAAATATAAATAATAAAAGAAAGGTCAGTTATAAACCGAAAAGTTAGTGTCGCAAAATCCGCTAATAATAATACACTCACCGTTGTGTGTAATTAGAAAATTAAAAGACGGCCGAGGGAAGCCATAGGGCTAAGCAGCTAGTGTAAAAAATAAATAAGAAATATGGAGACCAGAACCCATTAAAAAAAAGGGGTGAAACCGAAAAACCTTACGAGTAGGGAAATTAAAAAAGAGTAATTATGAATAACAAATTCTTAACATTTATTAAACCTTATCTGTCATATATTGACAATGGACATCTTTATCGCAAACCATTTAGCTGGCTTTACTCAATATTTGCAATATTAAATTTGATTTTACCTTTAGTTGTTTTATTTATGGTTGTTGATAATCGCGTTTTTAGAGGTGAACCAGATATGATTATTTCGTTTTTACTTGTGTGGATTATAATCACTTTCGCAAGTTGGGTTAGTTTTCAATTATGGTGGGATAGAAAATCAAAAGTTATTGACACGTCAGTAGAAGGTGATGAGTTTGTTGCTACCGCGGTTTTTTCACATTTAATACAAACTATTGGAGAATGGTTAGGTACTTGGATTTGCATTGTTGGCTTTGGGACAGCGCTATTAACAACAATAATTTTAGGAGATGAGATGAGTCATTTATCAAGAGAAATAGGATTTGGTTTTCTACAAACAAGTAAGCTTGATATAGTTCTTATGCCTATATATGGTTTTTTAATTATTGTGGCAACAAGATTTTTAGCAGAACAATTTAAAGCCCTTACTTCAATTGCTAATAATACCAGAAAAAAAACAAATAATAGTAATAATAATAATAATAATAATCCGTCATTTTAATTTAACTGTTATGAATAAAAACGAAATTAGATTAATCAGGGATTTATATAAGCATTATGACCAAAATCAAGAAGTTAACGATGAATTTTTAAAATCTCTAACTGAAAATCATGGTTCCATAAGAGGCATCTTAACGAATGTGATTCTAAAATATAATCCCGAATCAGAAATAACTGACGAATATCTTGATGCCAAGTTGAAAGACTATAATATTGATTTAAAAAGCACTATCCCAGAAAATGATGCAAAAGAAGATAAAGCAGTTAGTCCATTAATAAATGAAAAACCGCAAGAAAAAACAATTGTAGCTGACAATTCATCTAAAAAAACAAAAAAAAGAAGGCTTTTGCCTATCATTATTATTGCAAGTATAGTAATCATTTCCAGCCTGGTAATATTTGCATATTCAGCAAGTAAACAAAACTACGCTAATCCTAAAACAATACTTATCGATGATAAAAAATCATCTGAAAAATATTTAAATAACATAGAAATTGAACTATTAGAGTATATATGTAATGATAATTGTTATATATATTTCAAGCAAGTTAGTAACCCAGAAATTACTTATAACTACCATAATTTTGAATTTCCAATTAATATACCCGGAAAAGAGTATATCGCTGAAATAAGAGACGAATATAATAGGTACGGAGAAAAATCATCTTTAATTGGAAAAAAATATTTCGTTGACTTAGAATTAAAGAATATTAAGGATTGGGAAGAAACAGAATATGGTGGCAAGGATAACGGTAGGTTTGTTGATAAATGGATAATTACAGCTTTAAGAATGAAGCCAACTTCTATAGATGTATTGAACAATAAAAAAGAGAATGATATTACAAATGAAAATTCATTTACTCCCTTTAATATAAAAATAAAAGACGGAAAAAAGTATATTAACATTCGTAAAGCCCCAATTAATGGAAGTGTTGTTGGTAAAGTTTCAGAAAAAGAAAATTATACGGTTTCTCAGGAATATAAATCTAATAATCCGTTGTATTTATTAAACAAAAAAATGATTCTCAAAGATGTTAAAAGTGGAGAGGAAGTAGAGAAACCTAAAAGTTTCAAATTAAATAACGTAGTTAGTATTGATGAATATACTTACAAAGCAGAGATAATAAATTTAGATAAAACAACTAATAAAGTTTATATTCAAAAATCAGATGTTGATCTCAGTTTTAATAAATGGTACTATCTCAACGAAGTCAATGGTTGGATATATTCTGAATTTTGCGAAAAATTAAATTAAGTTATGCGAAGTAAAATTTTATTATACTTTTTTTTAATTATCATATTTTTTTCTTGTAAAAAAAAGGATAGTACAGCGGTTGAAAATATAACTCAAGTTAATAATCGAATCAGTACACCAAAGATATTATCGGAAAAACCTATCCAAAGCTTTAAATTATTGGGTAAATTCAATTATAGAAATGATACCACCTTCGCTAAGGTTCCTTCAAGCTATAGTTTTAAAAATATATACGTTCAAAAAGTAGTTTTAGATTCCTTCATTAAAATGACAAATGCTGCAGAGAAAGAAGGAGTTTCTTTTAAAATAGTTTCTGGGACTCGAAATTTTGACGAACAAAAGCGTATTTGGGAAAGGAAATGGAAACGAAACAATACAAGTGATAGCGTATCAAATGCTTTGCAAATATTAAAATATAGTTCAATGCCATCTACATCTAGACATCATTGGGGTACAGATATAGATTTAAACAATTTAAATAATTCTTATTTTGATAAAGGAAAGGGTTTAAAAGAATATAATTGGCTTGTAAATAACGCTCATAAATTTGGCTTTTTTCAGCCTTACACATCAAAAAAATCTGGGCGTACCGGATATAACGAGGAGAAGTGGCATTGGTCTTTTAAACCATTGTCTAGTCATTATTTAAATGTTTATAACGATTCTATATCTTATAAAGATATCACTGGTTTTGTAGGTTCTGCTGTCGCTAAAGATATCGATGTAATCAAAAAATATGTTAAAGGCATTGAATATTAATAACATGAAACATACTTTAATATTCCTTTTAGTACTATTTTTTTCAAGCACTACAATTGCTCAAAAGGTATTCTCTGTAAAATACGAAAATCAAGCAGACGTAAAAGTTTTTGTTGTAAAGTATGAAAACCAAGCTGATTTAAAAGTTTTCAAAGTAAAATATAGTAATCAATCACAAGCCAATGAGGGAAAGTGGTTTTTTACAAACTATGCGAACCAAGCAAAAAAGAAAATTTATTTTGTTAAATACGAAAATCAAGCTGATTTGAAAATATATTTTGTCGAATATGCGAATCAAGCAGGTTGGAATAAAAATGAAAAGAAACATCTGATGTATTAAAACCAGCCCATAATCGAGTAGACGGCTCTCCCCATAATTGAGGAGAGTGCGCCTCTCACACCACCGTACGTACGGGTCTCGTATACGGCGGTTCACCAAATTGAAGTTTGCGTATTATTAATGTAATCTAACAAAGGTTT
>NZ_JAQWOO010000012.1 GCF_029245835.1 Algibacter sp.
ACTTCTTTCCAGCCCTCAATCATAATTTCACCGCTTGTATTTGTTCCATCAAACTATTGGCTTCGGTATTAAGTTGTGCGAGTTCAGTATGAATTTCTGTCATTCTACTTTTATAGTCAAAATCCATATCAATATCAATCTTAACACCAACGTAGCGACCTGGTGTTAGGCTGTAGTCTTGTTCTTCAATTTCATCTAGTGTGGCTATTTTGCATAAGCCTTCTATGTCTTGGTATTTGTTTTCTGGGAAGTGTTGGGTTAGCCAAGAATTGGTGAGATTACTTCGTCCTTCGTCCTCGCAATGACGGTTAGATTCGAGAGATTGCTTCGTGCCTCGCAATGACGGTTCAAATGATGGTTCGTTGTTTCTAAAGGCATTCATAATAGCAGTTAAACCTTCTAGTTGCTCATCGCTAAAGTCGTTAATGGTAGTGCTTACTTTGTTAAAGGTGTTTCGTGCATCTATCATTAAGACTTTGTCTTTGTTTTCAGGCTTTTTTCCTTTGTTAAAAAACCAAACGTGACATGGTAAACTGCGTGTGTAGAAAAAGTTGTTGCTTATGGCTACAATACATTCTACATCGCCTGTTTCTATGAGTTTTTGGCGTATAAGTTTTTCGGCATTTCCTGCATCTGTTGCAGAACTTGCCATAACAAAACCTGCTCTACCAGTTGCATTTAAATAAGAATGAAAATATTGCATCCATAAATAGTTACCATTGCTTATGGTGCCTTTTCCTGTTAGTGGTGGACCAAAGGGTAAGCGGTCATCATCTGCTAGAAACTTATTTTTAGCATCAATTTTATCGACATTAAAAGGCGGATTTGCCATGACGAAATCGCACTTGCCAGTTAAATTATGTGGATTGGTATAAAAGCTATTGGCTTCTATAATTTTGCCTTCTATACCATGAATGGCAAGGTTCATTTTTGCTAAACGTGTGTTATTGCTTTTTAGTTCGGTGCCATAAACGGTTATGGCTTCGTTAACGCTTTTATGTTCGTGGTCTGTTATAAAATGTGCGGTTTGTACAAACATACCACCAGAACCACAGGCAGGATCGTGCACAATACCATGGTTGGGTTGTATAAAGTTAACGATTAGGTTTACCAAAGATGGTGGTGTAAAGAATTCGCCTCCTTCTTGTGCTCCTGCGCCTTGCATGGAGAATTTCATTAAGAAAAACTCGTAAATACGTCCAAACACATCGCCTTTGGCATTTTTTACGGCGTCTTTATTAAACACACGTACCAAATCGCGTAACAGTTTATCATCAAACTCTTGGTAGCTTTTTGGCAGAATACCTTCAAGGTCTGGATATTCGGCTTCAATTAGTTTCATGGCATTGTTAATGGCTTCTGCTATGTTTTCGCCTTCTGGTAAATTAGCCAAGTAATCATACTTTGCTTTTTCAGCTATATACATGGCTCCTGCGCCTGCATAATCGCCTTTATTGGCTTCTCGCTTTTTACCTGTTCTTGGGTTTATAGGTAGTTTGCTTTCAACTTCTATTTTAGCATCTTCAAAACGGTTTTGTGCAAAACGTAGTAATACTAAACCTAATAGTGGGTCTTTATATTCTGCTGCTGTGAGTTTTGAGTTTGCTCTGAGGTCGTCTGCGGCATCCCAAAGTTCGGTTTCTAGTTGTTTTATGTTTTGTTGGGTCATAAGTTATTTTATTCTACGCCTTCAAAAAATTGTAATGCAAAATTGCAGAAATCAATTATTACTTTATTATCTAATTCAAATTCCTTTCGGCTTCCTAAATAATTCCGAGAAGTTGGGGTTATTTCTTTCCCTTCCTCAAGTTCTCTAACCGAAATACATTTAATGTGCTTTTTGCTGACTAAGATAATAAAGGCGTTACTATAAGGATAATCTTTTGGTAAGTCTTTTGAAAGAAATTCTCCATTCTTTCTAAACTTAACTTCAATAAAGAATACTTCATTCGTACTTGGGTTTTGGATAACAAAATCTGGCATTCTTCTAATTTCATTAGCCACCTCTGTTTTAACCCCTTTAAGGAGTTCCATAATTCCAGGAATTGTGTTTTCCATACCATAATGAAAAACGTTATACCCTAATGATAAAAAGAGCTCTTGAATAAGGGTTTCTGCTATACGCCCTTTAATCATGTTGTAACGGAAATTTCTTTCTTTATCTGTTAAACCAGTTTCTTCTAGTTCATTGTGATTTTCAGATTCTAATTCTTGTACAGATACTTCTTTATGAGTGCCCTTATTTTCTTTTTTGTAACATTTAAAACAGAGCCCTCCATTAAATTTGGTGTAATCTCCGCAAGTAATACATTCTGCCATATTGTAGGTTAAATTAATAAAGCATGAAGATAAAAATAAACAGAGAATTAGACTACATATTCAGACTCGAAAATTGACAAAAAAATAAATTAAGGCAATAATTGTAATTATTAAAAATTAGGAGCGCAATCTAAACTCTCATTATAAGGCTGTATATATTTCCAGAATGCCTTACCTGCACTATCCAAATAATTCATGGAATAATACATTTTGGTACTTGAACCTACTTGATAGATATATTCATTACAACTATAGGAATACTCCCTTTTAAAGCACACTATTGCAAAATAATAGGTTTGATAATCAATCCTAACATCATAAAATGTTACTTTAGATATTGCTTCACTATCATAGCTAGTATAAGTTGTTCCATAACTTTTAGATTTTACAAATTGCATCATTTCATCACACGATTGCGCAGACAGTTGATACCCTGTACAAACTAAAAACAAAATTAAAATTGACTTCCTCATGATTTATTTCCAGTTTTAATCATTATCAAAAAAATACTCGTGGATATCAATAATATCGCCTCTTCCCATTTGTACTAAGTCTTTGGTTTCTTTTAAAAAGATGCCTAAAGAGCGTTCGTTATAAAGTAATTTCATTTCAGAAGAATAATCGGTTACCACATACATATCGCCTGTTAATTTAAAAAATGGTATTACCAGTTTGCTCTTTACTTTTATACCCTTGTTCACCACCTTGCCTTCCAACAATGTTTTATTAAGTGTTGATTCATCTTTCTCATCTGAAGATACTTTTACGTACGCAACCATCATATTCATCCACTCTTTACTATCCACAAGGTGCCATCTTACTTTATCGAAATTAATACCGCTTTGATTAAGCCACCCATGACTGGTAAACCCAAAAAGCACTTGCTTTCTGCCATCTAAAACAGGGTCCATAGTGGGATTAAACTCTTGAATTTTATAAGTAATAACGGAAGTTGAAGACATGTCTTTCATTTTTTTACCGTTAAAAGCAAGTGTTTGTAATGAAAAACTTTCTAATTCTGGTCTATTGGACAATACCCATTGGGTTGCTCTTAACTCCGCCTGTTCTTTCATTTGCTCTACGGCGGCAATTCCTGCTCCAATGGCTAAAAGCCCTCCTGCTACTGCTGCAACTGCAGCACCATCTTTTTGAGCGTTTATTTGTTTTGGGATTAAAAAAGTAATAGTAATAAGTAATAATAGTAGTTTTTTCATTTTTATTTAAACTTTTGATTTATACCAAACATAAAACGAATAAACAAAAGAGCCTTACGGAAATCCGTATTACAAAAAAGAGGTCGTCTAAAAACAATTTAGGCGATCTTTTTATTTTTGGTCATTTAGGTTTTATTTTGACGCTCTTTGTTTTAATAGTAAATAATAATGTTGTTAAAATAGAGCAAAGCGATTTCTATATCGCCAAACTC
>NZ_JAQWOO010000030.1 GCF_029245835.1 Algibacter sp.
GTGGGAGAAGACTTAATTGAGACTGACTATTCGTCTTCCAAACGATGTTGCTTTTCATACCTTTAAGATACGAAAACCAATACTTTTTTTAAAATCTAAAACAATAAAAAAGAGACTGCCTTTTTAGACAGCCTCTTTTTAGTTTACTCAATTATTTTTTATATATTAATTTCTAAGTTCAAGTAATAAGTGCAACACGAATATTTAAAACAAAAACAACCTGTAATTATGAAAAATACCCTAATCATTATTGTTATTATTTTATCTTTAAATGCTTGCCAATCATCAAAAAAAGAATCCCATACAGACAAAGAAGTTTGGATAGATCTTTTTAACGGAAAAGACCTTACGGGCTGGGATATTAAAATTGCAGGGCACGAGGTTAACGACAATTATAAAAACACCTTTATTGTTCAAGATAGTATGATTAGAGTTAGTTATGATAACTATGATAATTTTGACAATAAATTTGGGCATATGTATTACCATGTGCCATTTTCATATTACAAATTAAGTTTTGATTATAGGTTTACAGGGGAGCAATTAGTAGGAGGATCAAAATGGAATGTTAGAAATAGTGGTATTATGCTACATTCGCAATCTGCTGCTAGTAATGAGATTGGTCAAAATTTCCCAGTATCTATAGAACTTCAATTGCTTGGTGGATTAGGTACCGAAGACAGAAACACTGCCAATGTTTGTACTCCGGGAACGGCAGTCGTTATGCAAGACACTATAAACTTTTCACATTGTATAAAATCTAATTCTGCTACTTATCACGGCGACCAATGGGTTCATGTTGATGCTACTGTTATGGGTGGAGCCTCTATGGAATTTATTGTTGAAAATGATGCGGTACTACGTTTTGAAAACCCACAAATAAATGGTGGTTTTATTTCCGAAAAACAAGAGGGTAAAGATTGGGATAAAGCCAACATTATAGAAGATAAAGAACGTTGGATTTCTAAAAAAGGGACTCTTTTAACCGAGGGTTATATTGCTTTGCAAGCAGAAAGCCATCCTGTAGATTTTAAGAATTTAAAATTATTAAATCTTTGTGGTTGTATGGACTCTACGGCTGTTAATTACAAATCATACTATGTGAAAAGCGACCCTAAGCAGTGTAAATATTAAAATTTACTTTTGGTTGTTTTTAAGCATTTTTAAATACATCGTTTCTACCTTGGTTCTTGCCCAAGGCATTCTTCGTAAAAACTTTAAACTTGATTTCACTGATGGATTATCTGTAAAGCATTTTATTTTAATAGTATAACCCATATATTCCCAACCATAATGGGCCACAAGCTCATTGATAATTTGTTCAAGTTTTATACCATGTAAGGGGTTGTTGGGCTGCAATTCCATTATAAATTTTGGACTAAACTTTTAATTTTTACAGCCTTCTCAAAATGATCTAACTTATGGGTCTTTATCCACCAAGTGGCGGCTTCCATGAGTAATTCTGGATTATCGTTTTTATTCTTGAAAAAGGCATAAAAAGAAACACCAACATTTTCACCTTTGGAAGCTATTTTTTTATCGCATACTTCAATAATTCTATCTTTCAGAATTTTTTGCATGTTTTTATGTCTAATTTCTTCTATCATTACTGCGTTTCGGACGCCTAGAATTACCAGTTCTATTAGACTGTGGATTTCTGCTAGAATTACGGGATTTATTAGAGTTTCTAGAATTACGATTTTGCCTACCTTGTCCTTGTTTTATTGGCGCTGTTGATGCGTTTGGATCGGGTTCAAAACCTTCAACTATTTCAACAGGCAATTTCATTTCAATTAATTTTTCAATAGCTCTTAAAAAAGAGGTTTCATCAGCACTAACTAAAGATATAGCTTCGCCACTCGCTCCTGCTCTACCTGTTCTTCCTATTCTATGAACATAATCTTCAGAAATATTCGGTAATTCAAAATTAATAACATGTGGCAATAATGGTATATCCAATCCACGTGCAGCAATATCAGTTGCTACCAGTACCCGAACTTTACCCGTTTTAAAACCCGCTAATGCTTTTGTTCTTGCGCCTTGACTTTTATTTCCATGAATAGCCGCTGCAGTTATTCCTGCCTTTATCATTTTTTCACATAGCTTATTAGCCCCGTGTTTAGTTCTGTTAAATACTAAGACTTGTTTCCAATTACCTTCAGAAATTAACTTAATAATCAAACCTGTTTTTAAACCTTTAGCGACTCTGTACACTTTCTGAGATATAGCTTCAACAGTAGTGTTTTCTGGTGTTGCCTCAACTTGAACGGGATTATTTAAAATACCATGTGCTAACTTTTTAATATCTTTTGAAAAGGTTGCTGAAAACATCAAGTTCTGACGTTTTTCTGGCATAGATTTTATTACTTTTTCAATATCTCTTAAAAAGCCCATATCTAACATTCTATCGGCTTCATCTAAAACAAAGATTTCAACACGCTTAAGCGATAATAATCCTTGATTTTGTAAATCTAATAAACGCCCTGGTGTAGCGACCAATATATCAACCCCTTGACGAATGGTTGACACCTGTGGTTTTTGATTAACACCTCCAAAAATAACAGCGCTTCGCAAGTTTAAAAACTCGCTGTATTCTCTAACATTAGCGTAAACTTGCGCTGCCAATTCTCTTGTTGGTGTTAAAATTAAAGCACGAATCGGTCTATATTTTTCTTTCGGATTTTCTGAAAGTATATGTAAAAGTGGTAATGTAAAACCTGCTGTTTTTCCTGTTCCTGTTTGCGCTGAAGCTAAAACATCTTTCCCATCTAAAACTGGAGGAATTGCTTTTTGTTGAATAGGACTTGGGGTTGTGTATCCTTTTTTGCTAACTGCTTTTAGCAAGGCTTCGGATAAGCCTAAAGATTGAAATGACATATATTTTGTTTATGAAGACCCTTAGTGGGCGTTTGAGATAACAAAACATAATGTATTCTACCTCCTTCTTATTATTAAAACGCAAAGGTACATCTAATTTTCAATTAATTCCTCAGAAAAACTCACGATACTGCATTACTCGAAAATCAAAGGTATTAAACTCTAGGTTTTTAGCTTTTAGCTGTTTATAAAGTGGCATCCTACTTATGGAAATGTTGGCTGCGCCAGAGCCTGAGGTTAGAGATACCGTTTTTATAATTCGGTTTGATTGGAGAGATTGCTTCGTTTCACTCGCAATGACGGGTAGTTTAAATTTGTGAATTCTCGGTACCTCATTAGAAACCAACTCCAGTTTTAAATTATACGTTTTCAAACAATCCTGTCCTAAATAAATTTTAGGCACACTAACATTCACCATTTTACTGATTTTATCCTTTGTTTTATTGTTTTTTCAAAAAAGAACCCCCTGTATGTATTTATCTGGCGGAGGTTGCTCTTTCGCAAAAGGATTATCGATCCATTTATGTAGATCTACTTTGACAAAGAGATTTAGCCTTATAAAAGCGACTAAATTTGATAGATACCAACTGTGTTTTGCCTGGGTTTTTAGCGCCTTCAAGATCAGTATTGTTATCAATGCAGTCCATATTTGTATCATTACTGAGTTATGGCTTGTTCCTATGAAAGACTTGATGTGCAGCTGTTGTTTTATATCCCTAAAAAATATCTCAACCTCCCATCGAGCCTTATAAAGCTCTGTGATAGTGTTTGCTGTCCAAGACATTTGGTTTGTAATCACTTCTATCGTTTGTTGATTTTTTTCATCCCATAATGCGACTCTGCGTAGCTTTGTGGGGTATTTTTCTTTTGTGTTAATACCTGTAAGCTCAATAATCTCATCTTTTAGGACGTGTTGGTGGCGCTGCTCTGGCAGTTCCAGTTCTTTTAAGGTTCTAAATTTTATATTGTCCTTGTGCCTGACCACAAAATAAACCCCATTGCTATCCCAGACATTTAAGAGTGAAAAATCATTATAAAACCTATCAGCAACAATGACGCTCCCTTTTAATAGCGGGATATCGTGAGCTCCTTTGTTGTCTGCTGTTTTGCCATCGGTTATATTTACATAGGCAGGTAAGTGACCATCATAGTCAAGCAATGTGTGCATTTTTATGGCTCCTTTTTTTGTTTTATACCTTGCCCAATCAAATAGGTTCAGACAAAGACTTATGGTAGTGGCGTCAAGCAAGAATATTTTTGACTTTATCTTGAAGTTTGTTCGTTTAAAATGGGCTTGCTGTCCTAAACTCTCAAGCAAAACATAATAATAATCCCTAAAAAGTTCCCAACTCCTGTTTTTGTTCTGATAGCTTAAAGTAGATTTTGAGGGTGCTTTAAGCATTCCTAAGTGATTAAGATTACCAGTTGCAGAACGTAATCCGTTACTGATATCGCGTAAAGATTGACTATTGGCAAATTGACAAAAAAGCATCGAAACTAGGTGAGACCAACTGTCGAAGCCTTTATGGTGCTTATTGCTACGATGTGTCTTTACTAATTTCTTGAATTTGGAAGAGTCTAATTTTGAAATTATCTGAGAAAACAAAGTTATATTTGTCATAGGAGAAAGGTGTTTTTTGTGTTGCACCACAAAGATAACTTTGCGGAACAAATTTCCCTTTCTCTTTTATTAAACGTTTAGGACGCTATTGGTTTTCAAATGTCTTCTAAAAAAATATTCGGGTCCGTTTTTACTATTTCCTCCCGTAAACAAAAGCATATCTATGTTTGGAAACTCCTTTAAATAACCAATAACATCTCTGAGTTTAATATTTTTCATACCTAAATCTGAAGCATCAATTATATCGCGTTCTGCACTTTCAACAATATCACAAATGCCTATTTTATTTTTAACTAAAAATGCTTTTCGCTCTTCAATAGCTTCTATTGAATTATCGTAACGGAAATTTAAATTGTAAATTTTATCTATAAACAACCAAAGCGAGTTGAAGCAACTTCCATAACAGAAATCCACATCGTTCTCTAAAAGCGCTCCTTTAGAGAACCTAGGTGGCGGTAAGGTACCAACAATTAGTTTGGTAGTATCTTTTTTGATGAATGGTTTATAGGGGTGTTTATGTTTATACATAGATTTGATTTGGCTTTCTACCTCAAAATGATTATATTAAGTTAGTTAAATATAATAAGATTCCCTCCTAATAGCTATCGGGATTCAAGGGCATAAAAAACACTTAATTTATTATGGGAAAAGGCGATAAAAAAACAAAACGAGGCAAAATAAACAGAGGGACTTTTGGTGCAAGACGACCACGAATTAAAAAAAGACGTTCCATTGAAACTAAAATTGGTGTTGGTAATAAGGCTAAACCTAAACAGGGCTAGTCAAGTGCTTTTAGAAGCTTGCCAACCTCAAGAATAGTTGCTCTATAAATACGTTGGTTTGTTTTAGTCATGTGGCTTGATTCTGTGGAAATATCATTTAAAATTTCTTTAGCATCTTCTATTTTCTTAATGTTTATTAGAAACTTAGCTAGTACAAGTCGTTCATCATAAAACGAATATCTAACATCAATCTGTCTTAAATTGGTCTCTGCGTCTTCCATTTTTCCCAATTGTTCTAAGGCTAATCCATATAAAAACTGGGTTCTAGATTTTTTATATTCTGGATGATTGTTAATTTTTTCAGCATAAAAAACAACCTTATCAAAATCTTCAATATTAAAATAAGCTTCTATCAGCTGTCTTGTAGCGTATAAATTATTTTGAGAGTTGTCTTCTAAAGCTTCTAAATACTGGGGAATCGCATTATTATAATCTTTGATATCTAAATACGCATCCGCTAGATTTAATCGATTTTGATAAGTATCTGAAAACTCTAAGCGCTTTTTTAAATCTTTAACCTTTTTCGTTGGATTAATAACCTGTGCTATGTTACTGGTTATTTTTTCTGCATCAGGCTTATTATAAACTTGAGTGATTAAATAGATTGCACAACCTATGGGTCCTAAAAATAGAATAACAAACCACCAATAATAGGCATTCCTATTTGTATAAAGGTGGTATAAGCAATACACTTGAAGTGCAATGATTAAATAATACATAAAACTTATCTTGTAAAAACCAATTCGTTGCCTTTAGATAGCGCTTCACTAAACCCATATTCCATATAATTAAAGCCTTTTAAATCGTCTATAGTTTTAGCATTAGTATCTACAATATATCGTGCCATAGCGCCACGAGCTTCCTTAGCAAAAAATGAAATAACCTTATACTTACCGTTTTTAAAATCTTTAAAATTAGCGGTTATTACAGGCACTTTTAAAGCTTTGGTATCAATTGCTTTAAAATACTCGTTACTGGCAAGGTTTAAAAACAACTCATCGTCTTCAAGCTCTTGGTTTAATGCGTTTGTGATATCTTTTTTCCAGAATTCGTATAAATTTTTATTTTTTCCAACGGTTAATTTTGTTCCCATTTCTAAACGATAGGGTTGCATTAAATCGGTTGGTTTTAATACGCCATATAAACCTGAAAGAATACGCACTGTGTTTTGAAGCGTTTCTATTTTTTCTTGTGGAATCGTGTAAGCATCTAAACCTCTATACACATCGCCATTAAAAGCATATATGGCAGGTCTTGCATTTTCTGGAGTAAAAGGTAATTCCCAATCTTGATTACGCTGATGGTTTAATTGCCCCAAAGCATCAGAAATACTCATGAGTTTTGATAAGCCTTTTGCCGATTTTGTTTTAAGCAATTTATTTAAACGTTCTGATTGTGATAAAAAATCAGGTTTGGTAAACTGCGTTGTTGGCAATGGAGTTTCAAAATTTAGTGACTTTGCTGGAGATAATACTAGTTTCATGAATAATACTATTTTTTTCATTCCCTCCTTTCGTCTACGCTCAAGATAAACTTCGTCGGGAATCTCTGTTTTCTTTACATCCCAAATTTACGATTACTAATCTACTTTAAAAATTTATGCTTAGAATTATTTGTGATGTGGTTATAGATTGAATTGATATACTTGACATTGTAAAAATTTTCAACTAACTTCGTTTAACGTTGGATATAAAACATTAAAACGATTTCATATCCTTAAAAACATTAGCCACAAGCTGAACCAAGAACTAAATTTGTACCTTTGACCTCTGAAATAAAAAATATTCTTGAAAGTAGAACATAACATATCTCGATTAAAGCACTTACTGAAAATGTACAAGCTTTCAGTATCTGACTTTTTATCGAAAATCAGCGATGGATTAAAACGACCTATCTCTGAAAAAGATGTTTTTTCCGAAAGAATAGAAATTGGACACTTAAAAAGAATTGATAAACTTTTTGAAAAGGGAATTCATTATTATTTAGACCCAAAAGCACCTGAAAATTCAAAAGAAGCGAGTGTCTTTTTTAGAAAAGAAAATTTTGGAACTGACTTAAATTTCAGAGCTAAAAAAATAGTTAGCCAATTTGAGGAACTGAAAATATCTATTTCTGCTATTGCCAAATTAGCAGAATTAGACACAAAAAGAAAAATTCCAAAATTCAGCATAAAAGACAATCCAGAGAAAGTAGCTAACGAGTTTAGAAAAATTCTTTATCCAAGTTTCACATCTAAACGTAGGGATTTTCTTAAAGCACTAATTTCAAAGTTTGCAGAAAGTAACATTTTAGTTTTTGAGTTTGTAGAAACTCACAACAGAAAAGAGAAAGCGAATATTGATGGCTTTTTTCTTAAACCAAATGTTATTGTATTAAAAAGACATCAATCCTTTAGAAGAGAAATATTCACGTTAGCTCACGAACTAGGTCATTTTTTACTCAACAAAGAAGAAATTGAATTACTCGATTATAATGTAATTGCTGACAAACATTTGTCATCTATTGAAAGATGGTGTAATGATTTTGCTTATTATTTTTTAGTCGGAGAATATGGAGAAATGCTTAAAAATATTGAACCTGCAAAAGCTTCAAATGATTACCATTTTGATTTAATAAAAACAGTTTCTGAAAACACTCATTTGAGTCAAATCGCCTTATTTACAAGGTTATTATTTAAAAATCAAATTAGTCAATCTAACTATAACAAAGTAAGGAATGACTTTGAAGAACAATTCAAAAAATTTCAAGAAGAAAAAGATAGAGAAAAGGAATTACAAAAAGAAAAAGGTATTAAAATAAGAGGTTCAGTTGCACAACCAATTTCTTCGCCTTTATTTATATCAACAATTCAAGCAGCATTTTACGAAGGAATTATAAACGAATACGACGTTTGTAAGAAACTGAATATAAAGCCTGAAAAATTAGATAAATTTATTCAATGATAGTAGTAATCGATACAAGTTCTTTGTTGTCCTTGGTTCGTTACTACTTACCATTTGACCAAAATAATAAGCTTTTTAATTTCATCAAGAAAGAAATACAAAATCACAACATTATAGTGATTGATGAAGTATTAAACGAATGCAAAATGGTTTCTGGAAAATTGGTTGTGAAAAAATTGGATTTTTTAATTGACAAGGACTTTTTAAAAGCACATAAAATTCCCGTTAAAACGGAGAATTTAATTCCACCTTCACCTAAAAAATTCTACAATCTTGTTGATAACAATTTTATAACGACTAACGCTAAAAAATTAAATAGTGCTCAATTTGAACAGCGAAAAAAGGAATTTTTAGATTCAGCAGACGCACGAATGATTATTTATTTGCTAACTCAAATCAGCAAAAATTCATTTGAGAAAATCATTCTTGTTACAGAAGAAACAGAAGGAAGTAATGACTTAAAGGCTTTCAAAAAATTACCAGCTATTAGTAAGATTTTAGACATTGAGGTAAAGACGTTACCTGAACTGTTGGAATTATATACTGATATAAACTTCTCGTTTGAATAAGAAAAGCCAGTGGCTAACACCGGTAACCGTTGCACAACACATTAGAAAAGATTACACAAATTGATAAACACCTGATTTTAAGCGTTTTTAGTTTTTATGAATTCTTGATTTTGTTCAAAATATAGGTTGCTTAAAACCGATTATATGGAGTCTCATTTTGCGATTTATATTACAACAAATAAGATTCATAGCTCCCGCTATACTTTGGTGGCTATTTTTAATAAATTTTAAGTATTTCTTTAAATTATATGCTATTGCAGAAAGATGCATGCATTTATTGGCTTGCTTCAAACCTAAAGTATTCACTTTTCCCATGCCTAAAAACTGAGTGAGTGTTCCAAAAACTGGCTCTACTGTGCTTTGTCGCTTACCTTTCATATAACTTCCTTTTTTGCTGTTTACCCTAGCTATGTTACGTTCATATTCAGGTCTATAGTAAGTAATAGTAAACTTTTTCTCTTGTGCCGTTTTCCCTAAACAACTACTGCGTATCGGGCAATCTATACACACCTTTTTTGAGCCACGGTATTCCTTTTTTTTCGTATGGTTCTTCTTCTCTATAAACACCTTTTTAAAAGGAATAGTTTTTCCTTGGGGACAGATATAGCAATCTTCTTTTTCTTTGTAAACAAAACCATCGGGACCACCCTTATAAGTACCATGTGGTGGAATATAGCTCTCAATATTTTGGCCCTCTAAAAAAGCATAGTTAGCGCCACTGCTATAACCCGTATCTGCAATACAGGTATCCATCTTAAGTCCCGTTTGCCATAAGCGCCGTTGAACGCGCAATACAATGTCCGATAGTTGCTGGCTATCTTTCCCATCGGCATGGTATGCCTTAATATCGCTTATCACGTGGTGTGCCGTGTCTACAGTAAGTTGGCTTTGGTAATTTAACTTTCTTGCCTTACCGGGTTTTACACTGATACGAGCATCGGGATCGGTCGGACTGTAATGCGTCTTATTGCTCGTGTAGCGACTTCCTTTATTGCCTGATCCAGGACGGTGGTTCTGATCCTTTGACCACTTTTTATTCCTGCTTGTTATCGCTTGAAGTTCACCTGAACTGGCGGATAGCGTCTGTTGGGACACAGGTGCTTTATTAGTCTTGGCACGTCGGATGACGTCTGGTTTATCCCTATTGCTGATATGGCGCACCTCTAACAAGTGAGACGCCAAATCTGCTTCTGGAACTTTCAGTTCCAAACTGTCCATGGACGCATTCGCCTTTACGGGAGCGGAATCTATAGCTTGGGTATGACCGCTGACCATACCTCCTGAAACACACATTTTAAAGATATGAGTAAAGAGACTCTCAAAAATGGATTCCGGATAGAGCTGTCGCGTTCTGCTTATCGTAGAGTGCCAAGGAAGCTCTTCATCAATATCGTAACCTAAAAAATACAGAATATCAAGCCGCATGCTACAATGCATTATAAGCTTACGATCACTTACAATATTCTCTAAATAACCTACCAAACAAAATTTAAAAAAAACGATAGGGTCGATGCTCTTTTGCCCACAGGAACCATAATAGATTTGGGTCTCTTTATGTAAAAATTTTAAATCTAGAACCTCTGATAATCTGCGGTAAAAATTGGCTCTCGGAACTCGTGCGCTCAACTGGAAAGTGTTGAACAACTTTTCTTGAAATATTTTGTTGCCTTGCATTACTAAATATACGAAATTTCTGTATATTTAGCAAGGCGTTGTGCAACAGGCACACCGTATATAATTTATTGCTAGTTCTAGCCTACTTACGAAAGTCCTCGCGGACTTTCTATTTGTGTTTTATTTGCTAACTTTAGTGCTTAAACCACGCAACAAACCATATACAAACACGATAAACGAACTTACACAATTAAGTTAAAATTTTCAAATCAGTTATTCAGCTTGCGTTAAGGATTGTAGCGGCATCCTTTTTAAAACCTGATATACAAAAAAATTGATAAAACTAAAATTAAGCAGATTGCCACATCGCACACTCCTCGCAATGACGTCTTAAAAAGATATAGCGGAAAGCCTGACCCCTTTTCGGGGTAACGCCCAAATTAACAAAGTAAATATCTATCTTTTATGAGATTCCTGCTGGAGTTTACCTTTAGTGGAATCGAAAGGCAGTAGTTTATAGCTCCTGATTTTTAGTATAACCACGCCATTTCTCAATACACTGTTGGATATCGTCTGGAATGGGAGTTTCAAAACGCATAAACTCGCCTGTTGTAGGATGCTCGAAACCCAAGGTTTTTGCATGTAGTGCTTGCCTTGGTAGAATCTTAAAACAGTTATCTACAAACTGCTTGTATTTAGTAAATGTGGTACCTTTCAGCACTTTTTCGCCACCGTAGCGCTCATCGCTAAATAGGGTATGCCCAATATGTTTCATGTGCACGCGAATTTGGTGCGTGCGCCCCGTTTCCAGCTTGCAAGACACTAAGGTAACGTAGCCTAAACGCTCTATAACTTTGTAATGGGTTACAGCTGGTTTGCCTCTATCTGCTTCATCATTAAGAAACACGGTGTTTTGAAGTCGGTTTTTAGGGTGTCGACCAATGTTGCCTTCTACAGTACCTTCATCTTCGGTCATATTTCCCCAAACTAAAGCAACATATTCGCGCTCGCTGGTTTTATTAGCAAATTGAGCCGATAAATGCGCCATGGCTTGTTCGGTTTTTGCAACCACTAAAAGTCCGCTGGTATCTTTATCAATTCTATGCACCAATCCTGGGCGTTCACTAGAGTTGTTTGGTAAATTATCAAACCTATGGATTAAGGCATTTATCAGTGTGCCAGAGTAGTTTCCGTGTCCAGGATGCACCACCATACCTGAGGGTTTGTTAACAACTAGAAGGTTGTCATCCTCATAAACCACATCAATATCAATATCCTCGCCAACCAATAAATTCACAAAAGGCGGATGCGAAAACAACACTCTAATCTTATCAAAAGGTTTTACTTTGTAATTGGATTTTACAGCCTCATCGTTTACAAAAATACAGCCTTCTTTTGCTGCAGCCTGAATTTTATTTCGGGTAGCATTTTCAACAAAATTCATTAAATATTTATCAATACGTAAAGGTGCTTGTCCCTTATCTACAGTAAATGCATGGTGTTCGTAAAGATCGTTTTCGTCTGGTAATTGCGGTGTGTAGTCGTCCATTATTTAGGGTCTGTTGCCATTTCCAAGAACCAAATCTATAACAGAGGTTCTAGCCAACTTATCGCCAGCTTTTAGTGTATTTCCTTTATGGGTTAGCTTTAAAACCATGTCTTTTCCAATATTATCTACATATGTAATCTTACCAACTTTAAAGCCTAGAGCCTCAAGCATGGGTTTTACCTGTCTGTATGTTTGGTCTATTACACCCTCTGGAATATTCATTTTTCTGTAACCAGAAGGGTTAAGCGTAATGTATATTTTCCTATCCTCTTTAACCTTTGTTCCTGCTAAAGGTTCCTGTTCTATCACAGAAAACTTTGGGTAATCCGGATTATAATTCGCAGAATCCTGAATTTTCATCACCAAATTATTATCTTTCAACTCCAATTCTGCAACACTTATAGATTTCCCTCTAAGCTCCGGAACGGTTTCAAAATCACCATGATTAGTTGTCGTGTTCAACCATTTTAACATGATAAAACACAGCACAACTAAAGCAACAATTGCCAATACAAGTTGTTTCAAAAAAGTTTTACTGACAAGAAATTTTACAATGCTCATGTATAGAATTTTCAATTAGGCAAATATATAAAAACAGAACTGTTTTTTCTTTTGCAATATATATGATATTTTAGCTTAACTAATAATAGATACGTTTTATTGTCGTTTTTTGGTTGTAAACAAAGCGCATTAGTTTTTAAGTTTTATGTTTTGGGCGTTACCCGAAAAGGGTCGGGCTTTCGGCAGTCGCTCTCTGCGAGGAGCTTCAACAAATGCCTCAATCCCTAACGCAAAGCAGTACTCCATTTAAACTTTAAAACTAAGTT
Organism: Algibacter sp.; assembly: GCF_029245835.1. GTDB lineage: Bacteria > Bacteroidota > Bacteroidia > Flavobacteriales > Flavobacteriaceae > Algibacter_B. The sequence goes on from NZ_JAQWOO010000030.1 coordinate 12,782, forward strand.
TCATGTTTATATTATTTTATAAAGGCATTTTAAATAAAAGAAGTCATTAATGAAAAAAAACATCGCCATCATCATGGGTGGATATTCTAGCGAATACAAAATCTCACTAACAAGCGGAAATGTGGTTTACGAAACACTCGACGCTTCAAAATACACCCCTTATCGCATTCATATTTTTAAAGATAAATGGGTTTATGTTGATGAAGAAAACATGGAATTCCCCATTGATAAAAATGATTTCTCAATAAATGTAGGGAGCTATAAAGTTACTTTCGATTGTGTTTTCAATGCCATTCATGGCTCACCAGGAGAAGACGGTTTTATGCAAGGGTATTTCAACTTATTAAATATCCCGCATACCAGTTGCGATATGTATCAAGCGAGTTTAACCTTTAACAAGCGTGATTGTTTAAGTGTTTTAAAACCTTACGGTATAAAAACGGCAGAATCATTTTACCTAAACCTTGGCGATACCGTTAATGAAAATGCTATTGTATCCAAAGTAGGTTTACCTTGTTTTGTTAAAGCCAATAAAGCCGGAAGTAGTTTTGGAGTTAGTAAAGTCCATAAAAAAGAAGATTTGCAAAACGCCATTGATGTTGCCTTTAAAGAGGACGATGAAATTATTATTGAATCTTTTTTAGATGGCACCGAAGTTTCTGTTGGTGTAATAACCTATAAAGGCGAAACCAAAGTATTACCCATTACAGAAATAGTTTCTGAAAATGATTTTTTTGATTATGAAGCAAAGTACTTAGGGAAATCTCAAGAAATTACACCGGCACGATTAACCAAAGCACAAGAAGAAAAAGTTACTATAGAAGCTAAAAAAGTTTACGAAGTTTTAAAAATGAAAGGCTTTAGCAGAAGCGAATTTATTTTTAAAGATGGTGAGCCGCATTTATTAGAAATGAACACCGTTCCTGGTTTAACCAGAGAAAGTATTTTGCCACAACAGGCTGCTGCCGCAAATATATCGTTAGCTGATTTGTTTGATAATGCTATTGAAGAGGCTTTGAAGAGCCTCCCTTAATCCCTTAGAAGGAGGGAAACTGTTATACAAACCCAAGTAGACAAAAAATAGAATTGTATATTTACAACTGTATTAATTTCTCCCCTTCGGGGAGATTAAGAGGGACTTTTCAATGAAACGAGCATTATTTCCGGGATCTTTTGACCCCCTAACATTAGGACATTACGATATTATAAAACGTGGCGTAACTTTATTTGATGAAATTATTGTTGCCATTGGCGTAAATGCAGATAAAAAATATATGTTCTCACTTGAAGAACGGAAAAAATTTATTGAAGAAGCTTTTGCTAACGAACCCAAAGTAAAAGTAGTTGTATATAAAGGTCTTACTGTTAATTTTTGTCAAGAAATTGGTATTGAATTTATTCTGCGTGGACTAAGAAATCCTGCCGATTTTGAATTTGAAAAAGCCATTGCACATACCAACAGAGACTTAGCGCCTATTGAAACGGTGTTTCTTTTAACCTCGGCAGATACGTCTTACATCGCGTCTTCTATTGTGCGCGATGTGATTAGAAACGATGGCGATTATACTAAGTTGGTGCCAGATAATGTTCGGGTGAAATAGTTCAAAATGTATCTATTGCGTCATAAAAACCTTTAAAAGCTTTGGGTTGTAAAGACGGATTTTAATTTCAATTACAAAAAAACGCTTTAATAGTCTTTAATAAATCTAGGATTAAGAGGCTAAAATTGAAGCTAATAAAAATACAAACCATTTCTAGTTGGGAATACGCTAGTAAAAAATCATTTTACAAGGTTAAAAAACAACTAAAAAAAAAAACAGATAGCCTAACCGCTAACAATATTAAAACTTATATTCTGAAAGTCCTTTAGTAAATCTTTCTGGGTTTTCTGCTAAGTGGTAGCGTGGATCGTCGATATCTTCTACAATAACTTCTCTAAATTTAGGACTGGATTTGTAAAGTAGAATTTTACAGTCTTCACTTAAGTGTTTAAGCTTAATTTTCTTACCAGCTTCTTCGTATTTATTTACCAAATTAGAAATAGCTTCTATAGCCGAATGATCACTTATTCGTGATTCTACAAAATCAACTTCAACATGGTCTGGATCATCTTTAATATCAAATTTCTCGTTAAAAGCGATGATAGAACCAAAAAATAAAGGCCCCCAGATTTCGTAAACTTTGGTGCCATCTTCTCGTAAACGCTTGCGTGCACGAATACGTTTTGCATTTTCCCATGAGAACACCAAGGCGCTAATAATAACCCCTGCAACTACAGCAATAGCTAAATCGAAAATAACAGTTAGGGAAGACACTGCAATTAAAACAATAACATCGCTTAAAGGGATTTTATTAAGAATTCTGAAACTACTCCAAGCAAAGGTACCAATCACTACCATAAACATAACACCTACTAGAGCTGCTATTGGTACTTGCTCTATAAGTCCGGATGCAAAAAGGATGAATATTAACAGCAATACTGCGGCAACAATACCTGACAATCTGCCTCTACCTCCTCCTTTTATATTTATAAGTGATTGTCCTATCATGGCGCAACCTCCCATACCTCCAAAAAATCCAGTAACAATATTAGCACCACCTTGTGCTAAACATTCCCTATTCGTGTTACCTCTACTCTCGGTTAACTCGTCGACTAGATTTAAAGTCATTAAAGACTCTATTAAACCAATGGCTGCAAGAATTAAGGCATAAGGAAATATGAACTTAAATGTTTGAAGATTAAAAGGCACTTTACTAAAAATATCTGTTTGAAACTGAGGTAATCCGCCTTTTAAACCTTCTCCGCCTCCATCACGAATAAAACTTCCTACGGTGGCTACATCTAAATTTCCAAAAATCGCAATTCCTGATACTACCAAAATCGCAATTAAAGCTTCGGGTAATTTTTTGGTTAGCTTTGGTAACCCAAACATAATCCCCATGGTAAGTCCCACTAAGCCTAACATAATCCATAATTTATCACCTGAAAACCAATCGCCATTAACATCTTTAAACATGCCTAATTGCGATAAGAATATCACAATAGCCAATCCGTTTACAAAACCCATCATTACTGGGTGAGGAATTAATCTAACAAATTTACCTAGTTTAAAAACACCTGCTAGCATCTGGATAATTCCCATTAAAATAACTGTGGCAAACAAATAGTATAAACCTAACTGTTCACTAGCTTCGCCCATCGCATTTCCTTCTGCAACCAAACTTACCATAACTACTGCCAAGGCTCCTGTTGCACCACTAATCATACCTGGTCGACCACCAAAAATTGAGGTTATTAAACCAATCATGAATGCCGCATACAATCCAACTAAGGGATCTACACCAGCAACAAATGCAAATGCTACAGCTTCTGGAACCAATGCTAAAGCAACGGTTATTCCACTTAAAATATCATTTTTGGCATTGGCTGCGCGCTTTCTAATAAATTCAGTCATGATTGTTTTTTTGAAGGTGCAAATTTAAACTTAATATATTGGCGTGCAAGGGAGAAGGATTATAATTTCCTTTTCTAGGATACTATAACGTTTTAGTGATTTACAATAATTCTTTTTGCAACCAGATTAAAGCTGCATCTATTTCTTGAAACATTATAATATTACGATGAATATTTCCATTGATATTGATTAGGGTTTCAGTTGACATTACCGCCCCACTAGTATTAGCTACTATAGCGATAGATTTGATGTTGTTTAAATGAACAATATTTTTTTGAGCTTCAAACGTATAAGAATAAGAATTCTTTTTATTAATTAATAAACCTATAGGAGTATCTAGGTTGTTTAGTAAAAAATCATGAAATTCATCTACTAAAACTTCATCCATAACAAAACCTTCGTCAACTATAATTTCAGCTAAGTTATTTTGTAATATAGTAATTGTACCAAATGATAGTTTATGACTACTCATAATTTATTTTGTTTAAAGAGAGCATCAAAAAACACATTCAAATTAAATAATCTTGTATAATAGCAGTTACTATACTAATTTAAGCTTTTATTTATATTATTAAGTTACTTAAGGCGTAAATTATGAAGAAATTGTATTTTTTTAGCAATATAGTGTAGCTCTGTATGAAAAGTATTAAACACCAATCATATTGTCAGTTTTTTGAAATATGCTATTTTTCTATTAAAATAGTTTTACACCAACAACTTAATATTAGCATATGAATTCTTAAGAGCTTCCTCTGATTGAGCCTTATTTAACCAAGCTACTTTAGTTATGCCTTCATTTTCTTGAGCATGTAATTCACCATCATAAATAGTTTTCATTTCAAACCAGTAAGTAATCTTTATTCTATAGCGACCATTACGCTTAAATATATGATAAGTAGTGTCTAATGGTTTTGAGATTTTTAAGCCTTTAACACCGGTTTCTTCTTCAACTTCTCGTATTGAAGTTTCCTCTATAGTTTCTTTCTTTTCAGCTTTCCCTTTAGGTAAATCCCATTTATCATTTCTGTATATAAAAAGTATTTCTCCTTTATCATTATAAACTTTACCGCCGCCAGCAATAACATTTGGAAGTTTCTTTAAAAATTTTTTTAAAAGTTTCTTTGGATTTTTATGAATTAACCGAACTTCACTTAAAGATGTTCTATTAAGCTTTCTGATAACTTTTGCCATATTTACTGTTTTTAGTAAATAATTTTTAAAGTTATCTTCTTTCTCAACTACGGTGGTTAAAATTATTGGCTTATCGCCAACAAAAACTTTATACATCGTTTTTATGATTAACAATTTTAATATGGTAAAAATATCATTTTTAGTTACAAACTATGCATAGTTGAAAAAATTATTTTTACATATTATAAATAACAGTTTCTATCATTTAAAAAATGGTACTAAAACAATAAAGTCGCTACATAAGCAGCGACTTTATTAAAATAAACAAATCTTCCTTTTTTTATTTCTTCACAATAATTTTCTTAGTTATTGTTCTGTATTCAGAAACAAATTGAACTAAATACATACCAGAAGTAAGCCTTCTTGTGTCTATATTTTGTAAACCAAATTCTAAATTTCTAGCTATTCCAGACACTATATTTCTTCCTCTTATATCTATGATACTATAATTCATAACCTCATTTTCAAATAACTCTAATTCAACTTTTAGCGTATTTACAACTGGGTTAGGGAAGAATTTTGATTTGCTGTTTGTAGCAATAAAATCTTTCTTAAAAGCTTCATAACTATCGTAGTTATCTACAAATCTATCCATATCAAAGTCGTTTCCGCCTCTTGCTGATGCGCTACTATTTCCTCTATTGAAATATTTGTTAAAGAAGTAACAGAACCATTTTGAGCCTATCACCAAGTTTATAGCGCCTTTTGCATCAAGAGATGCGCAAATATTGTTAGACTTTATCAAATTAACCACATCAAAACCTGTAGTTTGACCTGGCACAACAACTGACAAGTCTAAAGTTTGAGGATTATAAACTAGACTATGAATTCTATAAAAACCTGCATGATTTACTTCAAATTTAGGCGCTTCAGATACTTTTAATATAGTTAAAGAATAGGCCTCTGTCAAAACATATAGTTGTTTATATCCATTTGGTATAACTGGTGTTCTATTGGTTTTAGCTGAAATTATAGCTCTCCCATTAGATAAACAACTGATTGGGTTTTTAGAATACATAGTTCCAGAAAAAGCGTTACACTTAGCAGTATCTTCTTCTACTGTAATTGGTGCGCCTGTAACATCTAATGCCGCACATAATCCGTTTGCTCCTACAAGACCTAATACATCGCCGCCTGTGGTGGTTCCAAATTGTACAACACCTAAGTTGAGGTAGTTCGCGCTGTCTTCGCGTCCGTCATAAACTAAGGTGTGAATGGTATATAATCCCGCTTCGGTTACCGTGAATTCTGGGGTGCCATTCACCTTTTCGATAACTAAATTGTTACCTGATGTTAATACAAATATGCTGCTATATCCGTGTGGGATGTTGCTATTACCATCGGCTGTGGCACTTATCATGACACTGTCGCCTGTTAAAGTTACCATGCTTGAGGTGGCTTGTAAGGTTCCTGCATCTGCGGTACAGTCTTCTACACCAAACGTAAAGAAAACCGTTTTGGTATCACAATGCAAGAATCCAAAATCAATTTTAAATAAAGAGGCAGTTAACTTATATCTACCATTACCAAAATTCCAGGGCTTGTTTCCACCTGGCAAGGTATAAGGCAAGGTATTTTCTAATATCTTATGCTTAGTTCCTGTATCTAAATTCTCTAAGGTATATCGAACGCTTTGAGAATATCCATCAACTCGTAAACTCACATAGAAATTATCGGGTAAGTCATTAATATCAAAACTATTCCCATCAGTGAGTCCCATTGACTCATGTCCATTAGTAAACTCAAATCCTACAATTTCTCCGCAGTTAATTTCATCGTCCGGTGTAATAATTGCATAAGATTGACTTGAAAACAGTAATAAAGTGAAATAAATTAGGTATCTAAATTTGGTTGTTTGGCAAGATAGTTTTGATTTCACAATACTTTTGTTTAATTTGTTTGATATAAAATTAAACAAAATAACTTTTTGTTTAATTTTTTTAATAATACTTTAAACAAAAAAAAGAGCGCTTTATCGAAAAATCATAATTATTTGTAGTTATTTACACATATTAATAGATGCATAAAAGCTATTATATGATTAATATTACAAGCACTATAAAAAAATTAACTGTAGAAAAAAAAATTATTATAAGTCTTTAATGAGACACTTAAATTTAAATTTATGTTTAATTTTGCCTTATGATTTTTGACAAAGACACCGCTAAAAAAACCGCCGAAGTTTTATTACAAATTAATGCTATAAAACTTAGCCCTCAGGACCCCTTTACTTGGGCCTCTGGATGGAAATCTCCAATTTATTGTGATAATCGTATTTTGTTATCCTTTCCACCTATTCGCAATTACATACGCGAAACTATGGGAAAACATATTGAAAAAGAATATGGTAAACCCGATGTTATTGCTGGTGTTGCAACAGGTGCCATAGGTATCGGTATACTAGTTGCCGAATATCTAGGCTTACCTTTTATTTATGTTAGACCAGACGCTAAAGGCCACGGGCGTAAAAACCAAATTGAGGGTTTTGTTGAAAGTGGACAAAATGTTGTAGTTGTTGAAGATTTAATAAGTACAGGAAAAAGTAGTTTAAATGCTGTAAAAGCTTTGAAAGAAGCTGGAATCAATGTAAAAGGTATGGTTGCTATATTTACTTATGGTTTTGATGTAGCTACAAAAAATTTCGAAGAAGAAAATATCCGTTTAAATACTTTAAGTAACTATAAAAATTTACTTGAGCAGGCATTAGAAACTCATTATATTTCAGAAAAAGAGCTAAAAACTTTATCAGAATGGAATACCAATCCTAGTAAATGGAATGCTAAATGATAGTAAAAAAAGTATATTGTTTAGTTGTAAAGTCTTTAATATCTTCAATTAAACAACTTAACAAATAATAACTTAAGAGTATATGAATTTAGAATCTCCAAAAATTAGTATAAGCAAATCTCCAGAAGAGGTGTTTAACTTTTTAGCTGATATAAAAAACTTTGAATCTTTAATGCCTGAAAACATAAGCAAATTTGAAGTTTTAGATGAAGACAAATTTCTATTCGCATTAAAAGGCATGCCAGAAATTATTCTTAAAAAGAAAGAGGTTATTCCTCCAAACAAAATTGTTTTAGGTGCAGCTGGAGGAAAAATAGATTTTTCACTGATTGCAAATATTAATCAAATAGATGCTTCTTCAAGCGAAGTAAAATTAGACTTTACAGGCGATTTCAATCCAATGATGGCGATGATGATTAAAAGCCCTATTAGTAAATTTATTGAAACTTTAGTTACAAGTATTCCTAAAGCCATCTAATATAATAGTTTGATTTCTTTTAGGTTAAATACTTTCAAAATACGATCTTCTAGCAAGACTTGAAGATGCCCTGAATCAGAAACACCCTTGATAAAACCAGAAAACATTGCACCTTCAGCATTTATAAATGTTGAAGGTTTATTTTTTCTAAAAAGAAGCGCTTCATATTCATCTTTTAAAACATCATACTTTTCATCTTTCAATAATAAAAAATAAGGTTTCAGATTATCTAGAATAGAAATAATTAATTCATCTAATTTATATTCCTTTCCTGATATTAATTTTAAAGAAGACGCTTTTGGTAAATTATCGAACGTAATTTGATTCACATTTAAACCAATACCAATAACGGAAGCATTAATGCTGTTCTGTTTTATGACAGTTTCAATCAAAATACCACATATTTTTTTATCTGCTGACAAAATGTCGTTTGGCCATTTTATACTTAATCGAGGAATTGAAAGCGCTTTTAAAACTTTTAAAATTGACAAAGTTACTACAATACTTATATAGAAAGGGACTTCAAAATTAAAGCCAGATAACTCTTTAAACACACTAACCGTAAGGTTTTTTGAAACCTCTGAATTCCAACTAGCACCCATTTGACCTCTACCCTGTGTTTGATTTTCTGCTATAACAGCTGTGTAATCATCAACAGATTCTGTAGCACAAAGCTTTTTTAAGTAGCTATTTGTAGAGTCGGTGGCATTAAGTTTGATTATACGCATATACAAGTTATTAAAATACTCTAAAATCTTATGATTATTTTAAAGTATAAAGAACTAAAAAAATAATAACTTTGCACAAATTAAATATAATTAATGGCGAAAGAAAAAATAAGCGCAGACCAATTAATATCAGTAATAATCAGTGGGATTGAAGATGTTAAAGGAAAAGAAATAAACATTTTAGACTTAAGAGAGATTGAAAACACGGTTTGCGATTACTTTATTATTTGCGAAGGAACTTCAAATACCCAAGTAAACGCTATTGTAAACTCCATTCAAAAGAAAGTAAGTAAAACGCTTAAAGACAATCCTTGGCATACTGAAGGCGCAGATAATGCTGAATGGGTATTAATTGATTACGTAAATGTTGTTGTGCACGTGTTCCAAAAACATATAAGAGAGTATTATGATATTGAGAGCCTCTGGGGCGATGCAAAAACAACAGTTATAGAAACAAGTTACTAAAAAAAAGAAATGGCAAACGAAAAGAAAAATATAAAAGACAAGAAACCAAAATTTAGTCCGTATTGGATATATGGCATACTAATAGCTCTTTTTCTAGGGTACCAGTTATTTAATAGTGCAAACTATCAAGACGCCAATAAAACAACACCTTCAGACTTTTTTAAATATCTAGAAGATGGTGATGTTGAACGCGTTGATATTGTAAAAAACACACGTGTAGCAAAAATATATTTAACTAAAGAGGCTGAAGAAAAAGAGATCCATAAAGGCTCTAAACCTCAAACATTTATACCTTCTGCTACTAAATTACCAAATTATAGATTTGAATTTGGTGATCTTCAGAATTTTGAAAACCAATTAAAAGAAAACACTGATGGCTTATCAGTTAAGCCTATTGTAACTTTCGACACAGAAACAAATGATTGGGGGAATTTATTAATGGGTATCCTCCCTTTTATTTTATTAATTGGTGTTTGGATTTTTATTATGCGTCGTATGTCTGGTGGTGCTGGCGGAGGTGCTGGAGGTCAGATTTTCAACATTGGAAAATCAAAAGCAAAACTTTTTGATCAAAATACTGAAGTAAAAACGAGTTTTAAAGATGTTGCAGGTCTTGAAGGAGCTAAAGAAGAAGTTCAAGAAATTGTAGACTTCCTTAAATTTCCTGAAAAATACACAACACTTGGAGGAAAAATTCCAAAAGGTGCATTACTTGTAGGACCTCCAGGAACTGGTAAAACATTATTAGCAAAAGCTGTAGCTGGAGAGGCTAAAGTACCTTTCTTCTCACTATCAGGCTCAGATTTTGTTGAAATGTTTGTTGGTGTTGGAGCATCTCGTGTTAGAGATTTATTCAAACAAGCTAAAGAAAAATCGCCATCAATCATTTTTATTGATGAAATTGACGCTATTGGTCGCGCTAGAGGTAAAAATGCCATGTCTGGCAGTAATGACGAACGTGAAAACACCCTAAATCAGTTATTAACTGAAATGGATGGTTTTGGTACAAACACAAATGTTATTGTTATTGCCGCAACTAACAGGGCAGATATTTTAGACAAGGCCTTAATGCGTGCCGGACGTTTTGATAGACAAATTTTTGTAGACTTACCAGATGTTCGTGAGCGTGAAGAGATTTTTGAAGTGCATTTGAGACCTCTTAAAAAAGCAAAAAATTTAGATTTAGATTTTCTTTCAAAACAAACGCCTGGTTTCTCTGGAGCAGATATTGCTAATGTTTGTAACGAAGCTGCTCTTATCGCTGCCAGAAACGGTAAAAAAGCAGTTGACAAACAAGATTTCCTTGATGCTGTTGATAGAATTATTGGTGGTCTTGAAAAGAAAAATAAAATAATAACACCTAGTGAGAAACGTGCCGTTGCTTTTCATGAAGCTGGACACGCCGTTACAAGTTGGATGTTAGAACATGCTGCACCATTAGTTAAAGTTACTATTGTCCCCCGCGGACGCTCATTGGGTGCGGCTTGGTACTTACCTGAAGAACGCTTAATTGTGCGTCCAGAACAAATGCTTGATGAAATGTGTGCCGCTTTAGGAGGGCGTGCTGCAGAAAAAGTGATTTTCAATAAAATTTCAACTGGAGCTTTAAGCGATTTAGAAAAAGTAACTAAACAAGCCCGTGCCATGGTTACCATTTATGGTCTTAGTGATAAAATTGGAAACTTAACATACTATGATTCTTCAGGACAAAGCGAATATGGATTTACAAAGCCTTATAGCGAGCAAACAGCAGAATTAATTGATAAAGAAATTTCAAATATTATTGAAAAACAATATCAACGTGCTATAAAATTGCTTGAAGAAAATAAAGATAAACTCACACAACTTGCAGAAGTATTGTTAGAAAAAGAAGTTATTTTCAAAGATAATCTTGAAAAAATATTTGGAAAACGTCCTTTTGATAAAGAGACTCCTTTAAATAGTAAAGAGAAGGTAAAAGACGAAGAAGAATAAGCTTAAAAACTATATTTTGCTAAGCTTTTAGTAAAAATCTTGAATTAATCATATGATTAATTCAAGATTTTTTATATTTGATAAATTGCGAATTGTATTCGGTTAATTGTAATACATTAAATGAGTCTTTTTAGAAAAATTTTTGGTTCTAAATCCGAACGTTCGGGAGAAGAATTAAAATCTGACAACAGAGGCAAATATATGCCAGAAATAAAACTACCAATAGACGAAAGGTTTACTATAAACTTTAAGGCTAATGGCGGTAAGTTTTTGTATTGTGAAAATTTAAATGAAATTTATAAAAATCTAGGACATATTCTAGATGAAAATGATTGGGAAGAAGAACAAGTTTTATTACTTGATTCAGATTTAAAAGACAAATTCAAAAACTCGAACCTTCTTACAACTAGAAAAATAAGTGATGCTACATATTTTTTAACCACTTGTGAAAACTTGATTGCAAATGATGGATCATTATTAATTTCATCAAAACAAATCTTTGAAAAAAAACTTACAGAGCTTCCTTTCAACTTTATCGTTTTTGCTACAACAAGCCAAATTGTTGAAAATATAGGTGAAGGTTTACGCGGTATAAAATCAAAAAACAAACAAAGAATCCCAACAAATATAACAACCATCAAGCATTTTAAATCTGGTGATGATAAAGATTTTTTAAGTTATGGTAGTAGTGCAAAAAATCTATACCTCTTACTCCTAGAAGATTTATAGCATGAAAGAAACGCTCGTTCGATCACTTTCTGGCTTAATCTATGTTTCATTGTTACTTATTTGCCTCTGCTTTGAGCAAGCATTAATTGCCCTTTTTTTTGTTTTTGGATTAATTTGTATAGGCGAATTCAAAAAACTTATTCAGCTTAAAAGTAACATTCCATATTTCATTTTCATTTTACTTTATGCGGTATTTGGATATTGGCAAGCTGTATTAAAAACAGAAACTGGTTTAAATGAAGCCACTCAAATACTTATGGTATTATCTATCTTTATTGAGTTATTTTTGATAAAAGATTTATTTTCTAGAAAAACCATCCCACTTTTTGAAACAAAGCGGTTTTTATTAACAACATTCTATCTATCAAGTGCTTTTGTATTTCTAATTTTAATAGCTAATTATTATGAAAGCTATAACCCTAACATTCTACTAGGATGCTTCATTTTAGTATGGGTAAACGATTCTTTTGCTTATTTAGTTGGAAAAAATTTTGGTAAACAAAAACTTTTTGAAATTATATCGCCTAAAAAAACGGTTGAAGGTTTTCTTGGTGGTTTGTTCTTTTCATGTATCGCAAGCTATTTTATTGCTACCTTTACTGAAACTTTGATGTTTTCAAGTTGGCTAATTTTAAGTATTATAATTAGTGTTTTTGGAACCTTAGGCGATTTAATAGAGTCTAAATTTAAAAGACAAGCAAACGTTAAAGATAGTGGCGTTATCATGCCTGGTCATGGTGGGTTATTAGACAGGTTAGATAGCATCATTTTTGCTGCTCCATTTATATATTTATTTTTAAGAATTTTAAATTATGTTTCATAAAGAAGGTCATAAAATTATAGTCATAACATTAGTCGTAATTGTTGGATGCTTTTTATTAGTTGATAGTATTATAGATATCTATTGGTTAAGAACGGCTATTATGATTCTTTTGTTAGCATTTTTAATTATCATACTACAATTTTTCAGAAACCCAAAGAGACACACAGAGTTAAATGACAAACACGTTATTTCTCCTGTTGATGGTAAAGTTGTAGTTATCGAAGAAGTTTTTGAAAAAGAATATTTTAAAGAAAAGCGTTTACAAGTAAGTGTTTTTATGTCGCCCTTAAATGTGCATGTTACACGCTATCCAATAGGAGGAAAGGTAATATTTAGCAAATACCATCCAGGAAAATATTTAGTGGCGTGGCACCCTAAAGCAAGTGAAGAAAACGAGCGTACTACGGTTGTAGTAGAAAACGAAACCTATGGCAAAGTTTTACACAGACAAATTGCTGGGGCTCTAGCTAAACGTATTGTAAACTATGCTAATGTTGATGACAAAGCACTACAAGGTGGGGAATCCGGATTTATAAAATTTGGTTCCAGAGTTGATTTATATTTACCGCTAGACACCAAGATTAAAGTCGAATTAAATCAAAAAGTTCGCGGTGGCGAAAGTATTATTGCAGAAACTAATGAGTAGTGACGTATTAGACATAGAATTTCAAGAAGCTGTTGATAGAGTCAATGCTCATACCGAGCCTTTTCCTGCTGATACCCTTTTAAAGCTTTATGCCTATTACAAAAAGGCAACTAATAATTATGAAAGACCAAGTAGTAAAAAACCCATAATTAATGCTTTTAAAACTAATGCTTTATTCCAAGCAAAAGAACTTTCAGAAAACCAAGCAAAACAAGCCTATATTGATTTGGTAAATAATTATTTTTTGTATAGAAAATAATTTTATTTTATAATATCTACTCCTAAATTGATGACTAATGCTTATAAATTTCTAACCCTTTTTTTACTTTCTTTATGTTTCCAATTAAGTGCGGCACAAGACTTTAAATTATCTTTAGAAGAAAGGCTTATTTATAAGGCTAAAAAGACGACAAAGAAAATAAAAGTTGATGGCAAACTGCTTGAAAAAGATTGGAAAAAAGCAGAATCAAGAACTTTAAACTATCATTACCTCTCTGAAAAAGCTGATGATAAACAGAAAACTACTTTTAGAATGTTGTGGGACGATAAAACCCTTTATTTATTTTATAAAAGTGAAGACAAATACCTAACCTCAACAGAAAAAAAACATGACGGCACTCCATTTTTAGATGATTGCGCTGAATTTTTTTTAATCCCAGTTCCAAATAGTTTAGATGTACATTTTTGTTTTGAAATTAATCTTTACGAAGCAAAAAACGATATCATTTATATGAATGATTATTATGAAGATAAAGATGCTGTTGTAAAAGCTTTTAATCCTGATTATAAAGTAAAAGTAAAAACAAAAGGTACTATTAATAACAACTCAGATATTGATACAGGGTGGACTATGGAAATAGCTATCCCCATTGACGCTTTTAGGGGCTCAACAGGATTATACCCATTAAAAAAAGGTACACAATGGGCTTTTTTAGCGTTAAGGCAAGAACGAAACGAACCTCTACAAGGTAGACGTGTTATGTCTAGCATCTTCCCTATTTATAATATTGAAAAAGATGTACACCAACCGAATATGTTTGGTTTGGTAGAGTTTGTGGATTAAATTTTCAACTCTTTCTTCTCTTTTGTTATTACTGGTTTTTAAAATTTAACACCAATTATCAGTCAAAACAACTCTTATACCAAACTTTAAACGAATTTGCCAGAAACTCTACCCCATACTCGCCAAACTCGCCTTCAAGGTTTCAATTTTCGCTAAAGCATCAGCCTCTTTTTTCTTTTCACTGGCCACAACTTGTTCTGGTGCCCCAGCAACAAAACGTTCGTTAGAGAGTTTCTTTTGTACTGATTTTAAAAACCCTTCAGTATAATTTAACTCTTCAGTTAATTTTTTAACTTCTGCCTCTACATCAATAGCTCCAACCATAGGAATAAAATACTCGTTTGATTTTACTCTAAAGGTTAAAGCGCCTTCAATAGCTTCAGAGGTATCTTCAATACTTTCAAGATTTCCTAATTTTGCAATAACACCGTTGAAAGTTACACTTGATTTTTCGTTGTTTATTACAGAAAAACCAATCGCATCTTTAAAGGCAATATTTTTTTGTTTTCTAATGTTTCTAATTCCTGAAATAACTTCCGAAGCAAATTCAAATTCAGCAATTAATGTTTTATTTATAGGTTTAGTTTTAGGCCATTTTGCAACTATTAAAGCTTCATCTGGGGTTCTTTCTGAAATATATTGCCAGATTTCCTCTGATAAAAATGGCATAAACGGGTGAAGAATCTTAAGATTATTTTCAAAAGCTTCAATTACCGATTTATACGTTTTAGTATCAATAGGTTTTTGATATGCTGGCTTAATGATTTCTAATAACCATGATGAAAAATCGTCCATGATTAATTTGTAAATAGCCATTAAAGCATCGCTTAGTCTGTATTTACTAAAATGATCTTCAATTTCTGCTAAAGCTTTTTGAAATCTAGCTTCATACCACTCCAACCCAACTTTTGCTGTTTCTGGTTGTGGAATGGTTTCATCAATGTCCCAACCTTGAATCAATCTAAAAGCATTCCAAATTTTGTTACCAAAACCTTTACCTTGCTGGCAAAGGGCTTCATCAAACATGAGGTCGTTTCCAGCTGCAGAACTTAATAGTAAACCTACACGAACACCATCAGCACCATATGCCTCAATAAGTTTTAAAGCATCTGGTGAGTTCCCTAGGGATTTACTCATTTTTCGTCGTTGCTTATCGCGAACCAATCCCGTTAAATAAACATTTTCAAAAGGTTTTTCATCTTTATATTCATAGCCCGAAATAATCATACGCGCTACCCAAAAGAAAAGGATATCTGGACCCGTAACTAAATCGTTTGTTGGATAATAATATTTTATCTCCTCGTTTTCTGGATTTCTAATACCATCAAATACACTCATTGGCCATAACCAAGATGAAAACCAAGTATCTAACGCGTCTTTATCTTGTTTTAAGTCGGAAGCTTGAAGTTTGGAATTTGAAGTTACCGTTCTTGCTTTCTCTATTGCTTTCTCGATAGTTTCAGCTACAACAAAATCTTCTTTTCCATCTCCATAGAAATACGCGGGAATTTGTTGCCCCCACATAAGTTGTCTCGAAATATTCCAATCGCGAATATTTTCCATCCAATGGCGATAGGTGTTCTCAAACTTTTTTGGAAATAACTTAATATCTCCATCTTCTAAAACCGACTTTATTGCAGGTTTTACCAACTCTTCCATTTTAAGAAACCACTGATCACTTAAACGTGGTTCAATAACCGCTTTGGTTCTTTCTGAGGTTCCTACTTTATTAATATGTGTTTCAGTTTTAACTAAAACTCCTTTTTCTTCTAATTCTTTTACAATTTCCTTTCTAACTACAAAGCGGTCTTTTCCTTGGTAATGCATACCAAAGCTATTTAAAGAGGCATCTTCATTAAAAATATCAATAACTTCTAGTTTATGTTTATCTCCAAGATTCTTATCGTTTTCATCATGTGCAGGCGTTACTTTTAAGCATCCTGTACCAAACTCAACATCTACATATCCATCCTCGATAATAGGAATAACACGATTACAAATAGGCACGATGGCTTTCTTTCCACGTAAGTGAGAAAAACGTTCGTCTTCTGGGTTAATACAAATGGCTGTATCTCCAAAAATGGTTTCAGGGCGTGTTGTAGCAATAGTTAGCTTATCATCACTTCCTTCAATTTCATATTCTAAATAGTATAGATTTCCTTGGCGTTCCTCATGAATAACTTCTTCATCAGACAATGTTGTTTTTGCCTCAGGATCCCAGTTTACCATTCTATAGCCACGGTAAATCAAGCCTTTTTCGTATAAATCAACAAAAACCTTGATTACGGCTTCACTCATGTCCTCATCCATGGTGAATTTGGTTCTGTCCCAATCACAAGAACATCCTAATTTCTTTAGCTGTTCAAGTATAACACCACCATATTCTTCTGTCCAATCCCAAGCGTGTTTCAAAAATTCATCACGAGATAAATCATTTTTATCAATGCCTTGCTCTTTTAATTTTGCAACAACTTTAGCCTCAGTGGCAATAGATGCGTGATCTGTACCAGGAACCCAACATGCATTTTTACCCAATAAGCGCGCGCGACGGATTAAAACATCTTGGATAGTATTGTTAAGCATGTGCCCCATATGTAATACTCCCGTAACGTTTGGCGGAGGAATTACAATGGTATATGGCTCTCTTTCATCAGGTGTTGAATGAAAATAATCATGTTTCATCCAGTAGTCGTACCACTTACTTTCTACCTGACTTGCATCATATTTTGATGGAATTTGCATGCTTTGGAATAGTTTTTGAATAGTGATTTGCAAAAGTACTTATATTTCTTTTTCTATGATAATGCCCATGACGAAAAGTTTAAATTTAGTTTGAATTGTTGAAATGGGAATTACGATTGACATTATTATAAAATATAAGCCATAAGACGAAAACCAAAAGGGGTTATGGACCGTAATAAAAATAAATAACTTTAAACGTTTTAAGCTTAATCATAGAAATCATATATGTACTTTTAACTGAGTTGAATATGTTAATATGTATGTATTACGTCTATTATTTTTGCAGATTGTGGAAAAAGTGACTATGTTTGACTTAGTTTAAAAACGAAATTTAACGAGAATCTCAGAATATATTGAGATAAAACAATACGAATAAAAAAAAGAAAATCATGAAACAATTAATTACTATTTTATTTATTGGGTTAATCAGTTTAGGTATAAATGCTCAAGCAAAAATTGAATTTAAATCTGAAACTATTGATTATGGAACTATTGAAAAAGGATCTGACGGTGTTAGAACATTTGAATTCACCAATACTGGTGATGAACCACTTATCATAACAAATGTAAAATCATCTTGCGGATGTACGGTTCCTTCAAAACCAAAAGACCCTATTATGCCTGGAAAAACAGGAGAAATTAAGGTGAAATATGACACAAATAGAGTAAATCCTATTAGAAAAACAATTACTGTAATGTCTAATGCAGAAACACCAACTATAGCTTTGAAGATTAAAGGCTTAGTTATTGACCCAAGTAAAGTAAGTTTGCTTGACAAAAAAGAAAAAAGTGTTGTAGAACAATAAACAACTTACATATACCATATACAAAAAGGCTTGAATCTAGATTCAAGCCTTTTTGTATTAGAATGATCTTTAAAATAAAAAATTATAAAAAAACTATTGTTAGTTTTTTTATACGGTTTTTGAATAATATTTTAATGAATATCCGTAATATATCACAATTAAAAATTTATTCATAAATTAGCTAAAAATTCCACCATATGAATATCTTCAGTTTTACAGCAAATTTTGATAGTGAAGCTTCTTGTATCGCTCACTTTAAAGCACATCGT
>NZ_JAQWOO010000033.1 GCF_029245835.1 Algibacter sp.
GGTGGGAGAAGACTTAATTGAGACTGACTATTCGTCTTCCAAACGATGTTGCTTTTCATACCTTTAAGATACGAAAACCAATACTTTTTTTAAAATCTAAAACAATAAAAAAGAGACTGCCTTTTTAGACAGCCTCTTTTACTGATTTTATAGTCTTGGACTATTTAATTACAAGCTTTCTTGATGCACTGATATTATTTTCGGTAATTTTTAAAATATATACACCTTTTCTTAAATTAGAAATATTCAATTCTTTATTTGAAATAATAGTGGCGAATACTTGCTTTCCAAGAACATCAAATATTTCAATATGCTTAATTAAATTGTGCTTTGATGCAATGTTTATTATGGGTCTTTGGCTATTCGCAGGATTAGGATAAATGGATAGTCCTTCAATATTTTGATGCGTAGTGGGGTTTTTAGCGTAGTTTTGAGCTCCCATATTTTGGGAGGTAAAAAGAGCTAATATTGCGAATAAAAATAAAATGTAAGCTTTTTTCATACACTACGATTTGGTTATATAAAGATAATAAATAACAGCAAAAGTGGTGCCAAAAGAGTGTTAAAGATTATAGTAATTGGTCGAAAGCTTAAAATTAGTAAAAAGTATTTGTTACCATAATGTTATTAATTTTGTTATGTTAATAAAATTGTATTTTAAGTTTTATCTTTACTTCAATAAACAAGCGTATCAATAATGAAAAAAAAGGATATTAAGATATTATTAGTTGATGATGAGCCAGATATCTTAGAAATAGTTGGTTACAATTTGTCTAATGAAGGATACCAAGTTATTACTGCTGAAAACGGGCAGGAAGGTGTTAAGAAGGCAAAAAAGGAACTTCCGCATTTAATTATTTTAGATGTTATGATGCCTGAAATGGATGGTATTGAAGCTTGTGAGATTATTAGAAAAAATCCTGATTTAAAAAATTCGATTATCACATTTTTAACAGCAAGAGGAGAAGATTATTCTCAAGTAGCTGGGTTTGATGCAGGAGCTGATGATTATATTACAAAACCCATAAAACCAAAAGTTTTAGTGAGTAAAGTTAAAGCCCTTTTAAGACGTTTTAAAGAGGAAGATGTTGCAGACACCCTTAAGGTTGGTAGCTTGGTTATTAATAGAGACGAGTATAAAATTATTTCAAAAGGAAAAGAACTTGTTTTGCCTAGAAAAGAATTTGAATTATTATCTTTACTAGCATCCAAACCCGGAAAAGTTTTTAAAAGAGATGATATTCTTGATGCTGTTTGGGGTAATGAAGTTGTTGTTGGAGGAAGGACTATCGATGTTCATATTAGAAAACTTCGTGAAAAATTAGGTGATAAAAGCTTTAAAACTATAAAAGGGGTAGGCTATAAGTTTGTTGATTAATAATGCAGGCAAAATTTAAAAAATCATATCGATTTGCTGCTCGTACAGCATGTTTCATAACATTATATACAACACTCTTAATGAGTGTTTTTTTGTATTACTACCATGATTTTGAATGGTATTATCCATTTTTAATTTCGGTATGTATATTCGTGTTTTCTTTTGCCATTATTCAATTTAGTGTAGAGCGATTTATTTACAAAAGTGTAAAACGAATCTATGATGATTTAACACTCCTTGAATCTGTAAACTTAGCTAAAGGTCCCATTACAACAGATATGCAAACTTTAACTCAAGAAATAGATAAGTTTGCTAGAGACAAAAAGATTGAAATTGAAACCCTAAAAGTTAGAGAAGAATATCGAAAAGAGTTTTTAGGTAATGTATCGCACGAATTAAAAACGCCCTTATTTACGGTGCAAGGTTATATCTTAACCTTACTTGATGGTGCTATGAATGATAAAAATATTAGGGAGAAATACCTAGAAAGAGCCAGTAAAGGGATAGAACGGTTGGGTTATATTATTAAAGATTTAGACATGATTACCAAATTAGAAGTAGGTGATTTAAGTTTAAACATGGAGGTTTTTGATATTGTTGAGTTAGTCGAAAATGTATTTGATATGTTAGAGATGAAAGCTCACAAGAAAAAAATAACCCTAACTTTTGATAGGGATTATCCTAATCCTATAATGGTAAAGGCAGATAGAGAACGTATTCAGCAAGTTTTGGCTAATTTAATGGTTAATTCAATAAAATACGGTAGTGAAAGAGGCACTACAGAAGTTAGTGTTGAAAACCTCATTAAAAATAAAGTTATTGTTCGTGTTACCGATAACGGAGAAGGGATTAGTAAAGAGCATATCCCACGTTTATTTGAGCGGTTTTATCGTGTAGATAAAAGTGGATCAAGAAAAGAAGGAGGCTCAGGCCTTGGGCTGTCTATTGTAAAGCATATCATAGAAGCACACGAAGAAAAAATTTATGTAGAAAGCGAATATGGTGTTGGTAGCGAGTTCTCTTTTACTTTAGAAAAGGCTAAATAATTCTTTGTAATTTACTTCAAAATCAAAGGGTTTCAACCCTTCATAAGCTTTAACATCATCTAATTTTTGTAACGTAAAATCGTTTTGTTTACAACTAGGTACTAAGCTCATTTCTGTAAGTCGTTTGGCTAAATAGTCCTGTTCAAACTGTCCAGGAGTAGGAATAAAAAACGCTTTTTTGTTAAGTTTTGCTAAATCCATAATGGTGGTATAGCCCGATCTAGATAAAACCAAAGCACTCTCATTTATAGTTTTTTCTAATAAGCTAGACGTCATAAAATTATAAATAGTAACCTTGCCAAAAACCTGTATGGTTTGCTCTTTCTCAATAGTGCCTTTCACAAAAACAACATTTCCAGAGTAGTCTTTCAATTCCGAAAGTAATTTTTCTTCAAGTAGTGTGCGCTGTGGTTCAGGACCCGAAAGTAAAACCATCAAGTCATTTTTAATTTTAGCATTAGATTTATTAAACCTACTCAGCGGACCAATATATTTTAAAGGTATATCAAAAGTTTTAACGTGTCCTAATATACCACTCAAGTTTATATTACCTGGAGCATCAGGAATCCAACAAACATCAAACTTTTTTATAAATTTTTGATGCATTTTAGTGCTTAACCAAGTCGTTTTGCCGCTCAAAACATGTAACTGATGCGTCATAAAAACGGAGGGCACTTTTTTACTCCTTACCCCTAATCTATTATCAGAAATTATTCCCGCAATATCGTTATGGTCTAAAATTCTTGAAATCATTTTTTTTTCAGCCTTAATTACTTTTAAAAGTTTAGGAGAATCCTTTAGAAGTTTCAATTTAAAAAGCTTCCCATTTTTGGTATACGTAATGTTATACGAAGGCAATTCAATCGAAGAAAGGTTTGGAAATTCCTTCCGTAGTAAGGTCAAAGTACCGCCATCACTAGCAATAACCGGTACAAATCCTTCATCAATCAAAGCGTTAATTATCGGTATGCAACGCGTGGCGTGTCCAAGTCCCCAATTCAAAGGTGCCACTAAAATCCGTTTTTTCATTATAATAATTTGGGCGTGCCCCAAGGGTCGGGCTTTCGGCAGTCGCTTTTTTGTGTTGCATAGGTGCAACAACACAAAAAGAGCTTCAACAATGCCTCAATCCCTCACGCACTTTTTTGCTAAATTCAAAGATAAGCTATTAAGGTTATTGTGTATTTCCTTAATATTAAGAAAACGCTCCCGAAATTGTTCTTTGGGTTTCAGTTAAATTTGTCATTCCCACGAAATCGTAAGATTCATGAATTCATTATTATAAAATATCAACAATGAATAAAACGGGAATCTAAAATAGAGAATTTTGTAGCTATAAATTCTCTATTTTTACCAATTCAAAAGTAATCATAAGAAATAGTTAAGAAGTTTTGGGAAGTAAAAATAAACTTAGAAGATTTAAAGAAAACGAAACATTTTCAAATGTCGTTCAACCAACCAGAGACGAGTTGGTAAATTCAAATTTCAATTTAAAAGGTAATTGGAGAACAGAAGTTTTTAAAAATAATAATCCGTTAGTATTAGAATTAGGATGTGGTAAAGGCGAATATTCTGTTGCTTTAGCCAAAAAATATCCAAACAAAAATTTTGTAGGTGTCGATATTAAAGGCGCACGTTTTTGGAGAGGTGCTAAAACAGCCATTGAAGAAAATATTCCAAACGTAGCATTTCTTCGTACCCAAATCGAGTTAATCGATCATGCATTTGCAGAAAACGAAGTGGACGAAATCTGGATAACTTTCCCCGATCCGCAAATAAAATATAAGCGTACCAAACACCGCATGACTAACGCCACATTTTTAGAGCGTTATAAGCAAATCTTAAAGCCAGAAGGCATCATGAACTTAAAAACCGATAGCGAGTTTATGCACGGTTACACGCTTGGTTTATTACATGGTGCAGAACACGAAGTACTATATGCAAACCATAATGTATATAAGCAAGAAGGAAGTCCGGAAGAAGTAACAAGTATTCAAACTTTTTATGAGTCGCAATATTTAGAACAAAACAAACCAATTACTTATATTAGATTCAAAATAAAATAGTAATGAATATTACGTTTATCTTTTTTTTAGGATTATTTTTTGCTTTAATAGGCGTTATTCCTCCTGGGTTACTAAATATGACGGTTGCAAAAATTAGCTTAAAAGAAGGTCACGTCAGGGGTATTATGTTTTCTTTAGGAGTTTGTGTCGTAGTTTTGGTTCAAACGTATTTGGCTGCAATTTTTGCTAGGTATTTAAGTATGCATCCAGAAGTTATCGGTATACTCAGAATTGTTGCCTTAGTAATCTTTATCTTAATTACAGTCTATTTTTTATTTATAGCTAAATCAGAGTTAAAACAACAAATAGACCCTAAAATAAAGAGTAAACATAGTCGGTTTTTTCAAGGTGTATTTTTATCAGCAATCAATGTGTTTCCAATTCCATACCAAGCTTATATGACTATTACTCTGGCGTCATTCGGTTGGATGACATTCGAAAAAACAAGTATTATGTCTTATGTTATTGGAGCTGGTACAGGAACATTTGTAACACTATATATGTATATTTTTTTCTTTGATAAAGTAAAAGGAAAATCATTCACTTCTCAAAAAAACATGAACCGTATTATTGGTGGTATTACAGGTGTTATCTCCATTGTGACTTTAATTAACATTATCCAAGATTTCTAAATGCAACCAAAAACGCTAAGTTTTTTTGATAAAGTTTACAAAGTTGCAAAACAAATCCCCTATGGGAGAGTCACAAGTTATGGGGCTATTGCAACCTATTTAGGTGCAGCAAGAAGCGCTAGAATGGTAGGTTATGCTATGAATGGTTCTCATGGTAAAGATGTGCCAGCACATCGTGTTGTAAATAGAAAAGGATTGCTAACAGGAAAACATCATTTTGATGGCACAAATTTGATGCAGCAGTTACTGGAAAGTGAAGGTATTAAAGTCATTGAAAATCAAATTCAAGAATTAGACAAGGTGTATTGGGATCCTTCTAAGGAGCTGTAATTGTTATGTTCAATGTATTTCAGTTTCAAATTAAGGTTGTTTTATTATTTCTTAATTTTTGAATAAAACACAAATAATTCTAAATTCAAAAGCCATAATCAAAAACCCAATAATTACATAGTTAAAACTTCTAACAACAAGCTTCTAATTTTAAGCTTTATTGCCTATCTTTGTTCTTAGAATGATTCTTAATAAAAGAAATGAAGTTAGATAAAAAAGATATATTAAAAGCATTAGAAACCATAACAGTTCCTGGAGAAGGACAAAATATGGTCGAGAGCGGAGCGGTTAAAAATATAATCACTTTTGGAGATGAGGTTATTGTAGATATTACCATACAAAACCCAAGTTTACAAGCAAAAAAGCGTACCGAGGTTGATATCCTTAAGACCATTCATGAAAAGGTTTATAAAAAGGCAAAAATTACAGTTAATGTAAAGGTTGATGCACCAGCTACTCCTAAAGCAAATGTGATAAAAGGAAAGCCAATTCCGGGCATTCAAAATATAGTAGCGGTGGCCTCTGGTAAAGGTGGTGTTGGAAAATCTACCGTTACAGCAAATTTAGCGGTCACTTTAGCGAAAATGGGCTTTAAAGTGGGTGTTTTAGATGCCGATATTTACGGACCATCTATTCCTATTATGTTTGATGTTGCTAATGAGAAACCATTAGCAGTAAACATTCAAGGAAAATCTAAAATGAAACCTGTAGAGAACTACGGGATTAAAATATTATCAATTGGGTTTTTTACACAACCGGATCAGGCCGTAGTTTGGCGAGGGCCAATGGCGGCAAAAGCATTAAATCAAATGATTTTTGATGCCCATTGGGGTGAGTTAGACTTTCTGTTAATTGATTTGCCTCCAGGAACAGGCGATATTCATTTAAGCATCATGCAATCGTTACCAATTACGGGTGCTGTTGTAGTTAGTACACCTCAAAATGTGGCGTTAGCTGATGCTAAAAAGGGTGTAGCCATGTTTAAGCAAGAAAGTATTAATGTGCCAGTATTAGGTATTATTGAAAATATGGCATATTTTACACCTGCAGAATTGCCAGACAATAAATATTTTATCTTCGGAAAAGAAGGCGCCAAAAATTTAGCTGAAGATTTAGAAGTGCCATTTTTAGGAGAATTACCATTGGTGCAAAGTATCAGAGAAGCTGGAGATGTTGGTCGTCCAGCAGCATTACAAACGGCAACACCGCTTGAACAAGCATTTGAGGAAATAACTCGAAATGTGGTTCAGGAAGTTGTAAGACGAAATGACGATTTACCTCCAACCGAAGCCATTAAAATTACAACTATGGCAGGTTGCGCGGCAGTTAAAAAATAATAAATTCATTTCCCTTTTCTTTGGAGAGGGCTAGGGTGAGGAAAAATAGATTATGAGCTCAGAAGAACTTAAATTAAATGTTGAAAAAGCTTTAGATGAAATTCGTCCATTTTTACAAAGTGATGGTGGTGATATTTCATTATTGTCTATTGAAAATGACAACCTTGTAAAGGTGCAGCTTCAAGGCGCCTGTGTGGGTTGTAGTGTTAATCAAATGACATTGAAATCTGGTGTAGAAATGACTATAAAAAAGTATGCGCCACAAATAGAACAAGTTATTAATATTGATGCATAAAATTTAAGTCCGCATTAATATTAATACCAAAATTTCTCTGGTAAATTCTAATTTGCCAATAAAAAAAATCATTCTACCTGCAATTAAGACATGTAGAATGATTTTTAAATTAAAGCATAACCTTCATGATATTTACATACCTCTATGAAGTTCTAAGCGTTCCCATCTAGAATCAACTTCTTCTTGCGCTTGTTTAAGAAGTTTAGCTCCTAATTCGGCATCATCTTTAACAACTCTTGAGAATCGAGTTTCTGTATACATAAATTCCTCAAGTGGTGCAGAAGGCGCTTTAGAGTCTAATCTAAACTTCTTGCCTTTTGGTTTAGAAGGGTCGAATCTAAATAATGGCCAATAACCAGTTTCAACCGCTTTTTGTTGATGAATTGCTCCATCTTTTAAATTATAACCATGGTCACCACAATGTGAGTAAGCAATAATTAATGATGGTCCATCATAAGCTTCAGCTTCTTCAATAGCTTTAAGCGTTTGCATATCCTTCGCTCCAATTGCTATTTGAGCAACATATACGTTATCATAAGAAACAGCTTGTAAGGCTAAATTTTTCTTGCTAGTACGTTTACCAGATACAGCAAATTTAGCACTTGCGCCTAATGGGGTCGCTTTAGACATTTGTCCACCAGTATTGGAATATATCTCAGTATCTAACACCATAATATTGATGTTTTCTCCAGACGCCAATACGTGGTCAACGCCACCATAACCTATGTCATAAGCCCAACCATCACCACCAAGAATCCAAACAGACTTTTTACGTAGGTACTCTGTTAATTGCGATAATTTTTTGGCTTCGGGTTTATCAATTGTAGCTAACTTAGCTTTAAGGGTGTCAAGGTTTGCGAAGTTTTCTTCTTTTTCAGCTTCCGTTTTTTCCGGATTGTTTAAAATAGCATCAACTAATTCAGAACCAACTTCTGCTTCTAATCCTTTTAATAGGTTTTCAGAAATTTCCTGTTTTTTAGTTAACCCTAACTTCATTCCTAAACCATATTCAGCGTTGTCTTCAAATAATGAATTTGCCCAAGCTGGACCTCTACCAAACTTATTAGTTTTATAAGGCGTTGTTGGTAAATTACCCCCATAAATAGAAGAACAACCAGTTGCGTTAGCTATTAAAATACTGTCTCCATATAATTGAGTTAGTAATTTAATATATGGTGTTTCACCACAACCAGAACATGCTCCAGAGAACTCAAACAATGGTTCAAGGAACTGAGATCCTTTTACATTAGTGATATTTAATTCTGTTCTATCATAATCAGGTAAATTGATGAAATAGTCCCAATTAGGATCTTCTGCGGCTTCAACTTTAAGTTTACTGTGCATATTAATCGCTTTAAAGTCTGGATCTTCCTTACTTACAGCAGGACAAACCTCAACACAAAGGTCGCAACCTGTACAATCTTGTGGAGATACTTGCAATACATACGATTCTTCTTCTTTGTTAAATGGTCTACCTATTGCTGGAACCGATTTTAATGTAGAAGGTGCGCCAACCAATTCTTCGTTAGAAACTACTTTAGCTCTAATGGCTGCGTGCGGACAAATAACCACACACTTGTTACATTGTGTACAGATATCTTCTCCGTCCCAAACTGGAACTTTATCAGCAATACCACGTTTCTCGAATTGCGTTGTTCCTGTTGGGAACGTGCCATCTACCGTGAATGCGCTTACCGGAAGCTCATCTCCATTTCCAGCTAGTATTTTTCCTAAAACTTCTTTTACAAAGGGGTCTGCATCACCTGTCATCATTGGTTTCAATTCTGTATCACTTGTAATTTGTTTTGGATAATCAACTTTTTGAAGGTTTTCTAAAGATTTATCCACCGCGTTGAAGTTCATCTGAACAACAGCTTCTCCTTTTTTAGAATACGATTTTACAATAGCTTCTTTAATTTTCTGAATCGCTTCATCTTTTGGAAGTACTCCTGAAATAGCAAAGAAGCATGTTTGTAAAACGGTATTGGTACGTTTACCTAATTTTGCTTCTTGAGCTACTTTAGTGGCATCAATTACATAGAAATCCAATTCATTTTCAACAATTTCTTCCTGCATTTTTTTAGGAAGAATGTCCCAAACAACATCTTTATCAAAAGGCGAGTTCAATAAGAAGGTTCCGCCTTTTTTGATGTTCTTTAAAATGTCATATTTTTCAATAAAATTAAATTGATGACACGCAATAAAGTTTGCTTTATGAATTAAATAGGTTGAATATATTGGGTCTGGTCCAAAACGTAAATGTGACACGGTTTGAGCACCTGCTTTTTTAGAATCATAAACAAAATAACCCTGCACATAATTATCAGTTGTTTCGCCAATAATTTTAATGGAGTTTTTATTAGCACCAACGGTACCATCAGAACCTAAACCGTAGAACATGCAGTTAAAGGTGTTTTTAACAGTATGTAATCTGCTTCCAATATTTAGACTTTTAAAAGAAACATCATCATTAATACCAACTGTAAAATGGTTTAAAGGTTGCGCTTTGTCTAACTCATCATAAACCGCTTTAACCATTGCTGGGTCAAACTCTTTAGAAGATAAACCGTAGCGTCCACCAATAATTTTTGGCATCGCTCTTTCACTTTCTATAAAGGCTGTAACAACATCTTGATAAAGTGGCTCACCAATACTTCCAGGCTCCTTAGTTCTGTCTAAAACAGCAACTTTTTTAACTGTTTCTGGTAATGCATCTACAAAATGACTAATAGAGAATGGTCTGAATAAACGTACTATAATAGCACCAACTTTTTCCCCATTTTTAACCATGGTATCAACAGCTTCCATTACAGGGCCTTGGCCAGAACCCATAATTACCACTACTTTTTCGGCTTCAGGATGACCCACATAATAGAATAAGCTATACTTTCTTCCTGTATGTTTGTAAAACTCATTCATAGTGTCTTCAACAATTCCAGGGACTTTATCATAATAAAGATTGGCAGCTTCTCTTGCTTGGAAGAATACATCTGGATTTTGAGATGTACCTCTAATTACAGGATTGTCTGGATCTAATGATCTTTTTTTATGAGCCATGATGTCGTCCTCTGGCATCATATCCTTAATAATATCATCAGTAATACCATCAATTTTAGAAATCTCGTGAGAGGTTCTAAAGCCATCAAAAATATTCATGAAAGGTATTCTTGATTTTAATGTTGCAACTTGAGAAATCAATGCCATATCTTGTGCTTCTTGTACAGAACCACTAAATAACATGGAGAAACCAGTTTGTCTTGCCGCCATAACATCAGAATGATCACCAAATATTGATAATGCATGTGTTGCAATAGTTCTTGCTGCTACATGAATTACTGATGGTAACAACTCTCCTGCCATTTTATACATGTTAGGAATCATTAACAACAAGCCTTGAGATGCTGTAAATGTAGTTGTTAAAGCACCTGCTTGTAACGAACCATGAACTGCCCCAGAAGCACCACCTTCACTTTGCATTTCTACAATTCTTGGGACATTATCCCAAATGTTTTTTTGTCCTTTTGAGCTATAAACATCTACGTGTTCGCCCATTGGTGATGCTGGCGTAATTGGGTAAATGGCACAAACCTCATTGGTTTTATGTGCAACCCTTGCAACCGCCTCATTGGCATCACAAATTAGTTTTGGAAATTTTTTCTTCATAATAAAGCTATCTTATTAAATAAAATTCACAAAAAACTACGTAAGTACGCTTTTTGAAATTTCTAATTGTGTAGACCTTAACAAGATTCTTTTTTTGACTAAAACCTAAAGGTCGTTCAAATAAATACCCAATAAAATTAAAGGAACTATAAAGTATAGACTATGATAAATATCATGTAATTGGTTAGATTTTAAGTGTTTTGAAAAAAAAAGAGGACCCATATAATATGAGGTCCTCAATTTAATTGCTAAAAATTTCTTAGGTGTTGATAGCTAGAAATAAATACAAAAAAAATTTATTTTAATTGTTTAATAAAAATTATTCGGCATGTAGCCAAGCTTTTTTCTCTAATAAAGCTTCTTCACTTTCAACATGGTCTTCATCAGGCACACAACAATCTACAGGACAAACTGAAGCACACTGTGGTTCATCATGAAATCCTTTACATTCGGTACATTTTTCAGGTACTATAAAATAGAACTCATCAGATATTGGTTCGTTCATTTCATCAGCGTCAGCTTCATCGCCATTTGGAAGCGTAATTGTTCCGCTTAAAGCAGTTTCGTCTGCATAAGCCCATTCTTGATCGGGCTCATAAATTGCATTATTAGGACATTCTACAATACATGCGTCACAATTAATGCATTCATCTGTTATTATGATAGCCATATTAATATGTTTTTATGATAGTATGGAGTAAAATTAAATTTTATTAGGCGTTTATAATATGATATAAATCATGTTAAATTTTAAATACAGAAGTTATATTTGATAAAGACAACTTCAATTTTTTTGATACTAATTTTTTTATGCCTAAAAATTATGATTGCTGAAAAAAACAAAATACAACCCGAAGTTCTAGAAGCTGTGGTTATAAGATTTGTTGGAGATTCTGGTGATGGGATGCAGTTAACTGGAACGCAATTTTCTGATACTTCTGCAATGATTGGAAATGATGTGTCAACGTTTCCTAATTACCCTTCAGAAATTAGAGCACCTCAAGGAAGTTTATATGGTGTTTCTGGCTTTCAAGTTCATATCGGTAGTGTAGAGATTAGTACACCTGGCGATGATGTAGATTTATTGGTAGCTATGAATCCTGCGGGTTTAAAAACGAATCTTTATGCGGTTAAGCCAGGGCATACCATTATAATAGATACCGATTCGTTTAGTAAAAAGAATTTAGAGAAAGCGAAATATGAAACAAATCCGCTCGAAGATGGAAGTCTTGATAATTATCGAGTCATTGAAGTCGCTATTTCATCGCTTACAAAAGAAGCTTTAAAGGATGTTGAGGGCTTAGATAATAAGACCATTACGAGAAGTAAAAATATGTTTGCTCTAGGAATAGTGTATTGGATGTATGACCGTTCTACAGACCATACGATAGACTTTTTTAATAAAAAATTTGCATCTAAACCACATCTTATAGAAGCGAATACTAAAGTGTTAAATACAGGTTTTTATTTTGCAGAAACATTAGAGCTAATTCCTAACTCATATACAATATCACCAGCAAGTATGCCTGCTGGTACGTATAGAATTATTAGTGGTAATACAGCTACAGCTTGGGGTTTTTTAGCAGCAGCTGAAAAATCGGGTATAGAATTATTTTTAGGGTCTTATCCTATAACACCAGCTACCGATATATTACATGAATTAGTTAAGCACAAACATTTTGGAGTAAAGGCTTTTCAGGCAGAAGATGAAATTGCTGGAATAACATCAGCTATTGGAGCATCATTTGCAGGAGATTTAGCAATCACAACCACATCTGGTCCAGGTTTGGCTTTAAAAAGTGAAGCTCTAGGATTAGCTATGATGGTGGAACTTCCATTGGTTGTAGTAAATGTTCAAAGAGGAGGTCCATCAACAGGGTTACCAACCAAAACAGAGCAGTCTGATTTATTGCAAGCCATGTATGGCAGAAATGGTGAAAGCCCAGTAATTGTAATGGCAGCAAGTACACCTTCAGATTGTTTTAAATATGCATACGAAGCTGCTAAACTGGCTTTAGAACATATGACTCCAGTTATATTGCTTACCGATGGATACATTGCTAATGGCTCTGAACCTTGGTTAATTAAATCGGTTGCTGAAATGCCAGAAATAAAAAATAATAGAATAAACGAAGTCAAAGAAAATTGGCATCCGTATGATAGAGATAAAGAAACCCTAGCTCGTGATTGGGCAGTTCCAGGTACTTTTGGATTGGAACATAGAATTGGAGGCTTGGAAAAAGATAAAATTACGGGAGACGTGTCTCATGTTCCAGAGAATCATGAATACATGACTAAAATTAGGGCTGAAAAAATTAAACGTGTTGAAAATTACATCCCTGAATTAGAAACTGAATTTGCCAAAACTGGGGATTTACTTGTTGTTGGATGGGGAGGAACATATGGTAGTTTACATTCTGCAGTAAAACAATTAAATGAAAAAGGCTATGACAAGATTGGATATGCACATTTTAATTATATAAACCCGTTGCCAAAAAATACGGAAGCCATTTTGCGTCAATTTAAAAAAATTGTGGTGTGCGAGTTAAATAATGGTCAGTTTGCTAGTATTTTAAAAATGAATTTTAATAAGTATGACTTTTTGCAATTCAATAAAATTCAAGGCTTACCATTTGGGAATACAGAACTTACAGAGAAATTTAAACATTTGCTAAGTTAATTATGGAAACAACTGCTAAAAAAGAATATACGTTTAAAGATTTTGCAAGTAACCAAGAAGTAAGATGGTGCCCTGGTTGCGATGATTACGTTATTTTAAGATCCATGCAAAAAGCACTGCCAGAAATGGGTGTAAAAAAAGAAGATGTTGTCTTTATTTCAGGTATTGGTTGTTCTTCTCGTTTCCCTTATTATATGGATACTTATGGTATGCATGGTATTCATGGTAGAGCTCCAGCAATTGCATCTGGTGTGAAGTTAGCAAACCCAGATTTAAGTGTTTGGGTAGTTACTGGTGATGGCGATTCAATGGCTATAGGAGGAAATCATTTTATTCATGTATTACGAAGAAATATCGACTTAAATATTTTGCTTTTTAATAACGAAATCTATGGTTTAACTAAAGGTCAGTTTTCGCCAACCTCTTTAGTTAGACAAAAAACAAAGTCATCTCCATATGGTAATACACAACCGCCATTTCAACCAGGTGAATTAGCCATTGGAGCTCAAGCACGATTTTTTGCAAGAATAGGGGGGAATACTCCAAAAGAAATGACGCAAATGTTTATAGATGCCGAAACATTTAATGGGACCTCTTTAATTGAAATATTACAGAACTGTGTAATTTTTAATGATGGTTGTTTTACACAATATACAGATAAAAATGTTAGGGAAGATCAACAGTTATTTGTTGAAGATGGAGAACCCATGATTTTCGGAAAAAACAAGGATAAAGGATTGGTGTTAAATGGATTAAAATTAGAAGTTGTAACCATTGGAGAAAATGGCATTACAGAGCAAGATATTTTAGTGCACAATGCAGGTGAACAAGATCCAACTTTACATCAAATGTTAGTAAGATTAGAATATCCTTTAGTTACTGGAATTATAAGACGTTTTCAAGATGTTACTTTAGAAGAAAGAGAAGACGCTTTAACTAAAGAAGTGATGGCAAATTCAAAGTTTACAAAAACAGATGATCTCTTCTTCTCGGGTGAAACATATGAAGTAAAATAGTTTGATTTCAGTTGTTTTTATCGTGTTAATAATATTGAATAACTTCATGCTGAATTTGGTTATTTTAAATAAGAAATGGTGTTCTAAAACCTAGTTTTTATCGACCTCAATAAAAAGATATGAAAAGCAATAGCCAATTTTTTGATGAACTTTCCGATGATTATGATTTGATGATTGATTTTGAGAGAGCACTAAAAAATAAAATTTCCTTCATAAAAAACTTTCTTGCAATTAATTATAAAACAGCCCTTGATTTAGGTTGTGGCACTGGGGCAGATGCTATTGCCTTGTCAAAACTGGGAATACAAGTTGATGCCGTTGACCACTCTAGAGGAATGTTGCAACAAGCCATGAAAAATGCAAAAAATTTTGATGCCGATATTAATTTTATTGAATCTGGATTAACAGCGTTCAATCCAAAAAACAAAGATTACGATTTTATCGTATCCTTGGGTAATACCATTGCTAATATTAATGTGTTAGAATTAAGGAAATTAATGTCAAAAATATCCGTTATGTTAAATAATGGCGGAAGTGCATTATTGCAAATTGTAAATTATGCTAAACTACCCGAAAGTGGCAACCATATACTTAATGTATTTGAAAATGATGAAGTATCCATAATCAGGAAATACAAAATGAATAAGAATGATTTAGATTTTACCATCGATAAAATTGATAAGAAAAGCCAACAGAAAAGTCAAATTATAACGAAATTATACCGGCATTCAGAAAGTGATTTCAATATAATGGCGAAAGAAATGGGTTTTAAAATTGAATTCTATGGGGATCTAAAGAAACAACCTTTTAATCCTGATGAATCAACGAATCTTGTAGTTGTGTTAAAGAAATAACACAGAATTTACATATAAATGGATTATTCCAATTACAACCCTAAACCAACGCCGTAAACCCTAAAAAAGCTAGTGATAAAAGCCCTGCTACTAACAAGTTGATAGGAACACCTTTCATACCTTCTGGAATATTAGCAAGTTCTAGTTGTTCTCTTATACTTGCAAAAACAATTAAAGCTAAAGCGAATCCAATAGAGTTTGAAATTGCAAAAAACACAGCTTTTATTAAACTGCTATTTTCCAATCCTAATGCTAATATTGCGACACCTAAAACAGCACAGTTGGTAGTAATTAAAGGAAGAAAAACACCTAACGCTTGATATAAGGGCGGACTTACCTTTTTCAGAATAATTTCAACCATCTGCACTAACGCCGCAATTACCAAAATAAACGTGATGGTTCTTAAATAATTTAATCCAGCAGGAACTAAAATATATTCATGTAATAAATAAGTCACTGTTGTGGCTATAGTCATCACAAATAATACGGCGCCAGACATGCCTATAGACGTCGATACTTTGTTAGAAACACCTAAAAATGGACATATCCCTAAAAACTGCGACAATACAATATTGTTTACAAAAACGGCTGCTATAAGTATTAAAATATATTCCATGTGTTATTTTGTTTTAGATACTTTATTGAACAAAACGGATAGATAAGCCAAAGCAATAAAAGCGCCTGGTGGCAAGATGAAAAGTATTAAAGTGTTGGCATCTTCTGAAACGAAACGGAAATCAAATAGGCTACCGCTTCCTAATATTTCACGCACTGCGCCTAAAGCCGTTAAAGCAATTGTAAATCCAATTCCCATACCTAAGGCATCAACTATAGATGATACTACATCATTTTTTGACGCAAATGCCTCAGCACGACCTAATATCAAACAGTTTACTACTATTAATGGGATGAAAATTCCGAGTTGTTCAAATAAGAAAGGGATGTAGGCTTCTAAAACCATCTCAACAATAGTAACAAAAGAAGCAATAATGATAATAAATGCAGGAATCCTAACCTTACTTGGTATTTGAGATTTAATCAAGGATACCACAATATTCGACATTAATAACACAAATAATGTTGCAACTCCC
The DNA here is from genome assembly GCF_029245835.1 of Algibacter sp. Classification (GTDB taxonomy): domain Bacteria; phylum Bacteroidota; class Bacteroidia; order Flavobacteriales; family Flavobacteriaceae; genus Algibacter_B. The sequence continues at coordinate 16,389 of NZ_JAQWOO010000033.1, forward strand.
ATTCCCAATCCGTTAAAAGCTGATGAGGTAACACCCAAAGTTGGACACATACCTAACAACATCACAAAAACAGGATTGTCTTTTATAATCCCTTTTAAAAAGTTTTCCTTTTGAGTTAATTTCTCTGCCATAATATCTAATTTTTAGATGGGTTAGTTTTTATAAACACATCGTAAGCCATTTGGGCAGCTTCACCAAAAGCACGAGTAGAAATAGTTGCTCCGGTTAAAGCATCAATGTCACCACCATCTTTTGTAGGTTTTAAATTGAATTTTGATGGTTTTTTACCTCTAAACTGTCTCATGAATTTTTCATCCTTCATTTTTGTTCCCAATCCTGGTGTTTCCTTTTGTTCAAGCACTACAATATTTTTGATACTTTTATCAGGATTAAATCCCACCATTATTTTTACCAAGCCACTATAACCTTTTTCGGAAGAACCAATAACTGCCGTTCCTATAGGTTGGTCATCAAAAGTTCCCATATAAACTTCGATACTATCTTTGGTTTTATCAGATTTAAGCATTAAAACTTCTTCAACAGGATTGTTATTAAATTCTGGTAAAACTTGTTTTAAGGCGTTTATCTTTCGTTCTAATTTTGCTTTTGCTTTTGGACCCTCAGTGATATCATTTATAAAACCAAGAGACGCACCTGCAACAATTGTAATTACAAAAAGAGCCATAGTCATATTAAAAAAAGTAGATTCCTTTTTACTCATAATTACATGATTTTTGATTTTATTTTATTTCCAAATCGTCTTGGTTTAAAATACTTGTCTATAAGCGGTACAAAGGCATTCATAATTAAAATGGCGAATGATACGCCTTCAGGATAAGCGCCAAATAATCTTATGACTACGGTTATGATTGCAATTCCTATGGCGAAAATCACCATGCCTTTTTTGGTCATTGGGCTAGTGACTAAATCGGTCGCCATATAAAAAGCTCCTAAAATAGCACCACCAGATAAAATATGAATTAATGGATTGGCGTACAGCTCTGGATTCACTAACCAGAAAACCCCAGTCATAACTGCCATGGTTACTAATATGGTGACAGGAATGTGCCAAGTAATCACTTTCCTTACAATTAAAAATAAACCTCCAAGAAGTAACGCCAATGCAGACATTTCTCCAGCTGATCCACTAGTTATACCAAGCAATAATTCCATTACAGAAGGGATTTTTTCGCTAATGGTAGTCATGGTTTCTCCATACATTAAACCTTCTTTGATGATTCCCAAAGTAGTTTCGCCAGTAACGGCATCTAACGACAAATAATTTTCAACTGCAATAGGCCATGAGGTCATTTGTACAGGGAAACAAACCAATAAGAATACACGACCAACAAGCGCTGGATTAAAAATGTTATAACCCAAACCTCCAAAGGATAGTTTTGCGACTCCTATGGCAATAAAAGCACCAATAATAATCATCCAGATAGGTAAGTTAGATGGTAAATTGAATGCTAAAAGTATTCCTGTTATCAATGCTGAACCATCCGCAATTGCAATTTCTGTTTTTAAAAGATATTTTTGAATGAGATATTCAAATACAATACAAGATATAACAGCAACTGATGTGAGTATTAAAGCGTTTATTCCGAAGACATAAATGGATACCAAAAAAGCTGGAATTAAGGCATAAAGCACATCATACATAACTCTTTTCGATGTTCTATCTGAATGCACATGTGGTGAGGCTGAAATAATAATTGGATCTGCCATATTAGTTCTTTGCAGTGTTTAATTTTTTAATAATACTTTTTCCAAATCTTATGTAGTCTAATAGAGGTCTGTGAGAAGGACAAACATAACTGCAAGAGCCACACTCAATACAAGTCATAATATCTTCAGATGCAGCACGTTCGTATAGACCTTTTTCCGATAAATTCATTAACAAATGAGGTTCTAATCCCATTGGGCAAACAAATACACAGTGACCACAGCGAATACAGTTTTTAGGGTCTTGTCTGCTTGCTTCATCTTCAGATATAACTAAAATTCCAGAGGTGCCTTTAGTAACAGGAACGTCAGTATTTTTAATGGCTTTGCCCATCATAGGCCCACCATTCACTATTTTTCGGGTGCCTTCTGGTAAGCCACCAACTTCGGCAACTAAATCCTTGATTGGTGTTCCTATTTTCACCCAAAAATTAGAGGCATTTTCAATTTTTTTCCCTGTAACGGTAACCACGCGCTCGATTAGTGGTTGATCGTATTGAACCGCTAGATAAATAGAGAAAATGGTTCCCACATTGTGCACAATCACACCAACATCCATTGGTAGTCCGCCTTTAGGTACTTCGCGTTTTAGAATGGCTTTAATAAGTTGTTTTTCACTGCCTTGGGGATATTTAACTTGTAGTGCGGCAACTTTAATTCTTTTGTCAGATTGCCCCGCTCTTTTTAAAGCTTTAACCGCATCTTTTTTGTTGTTTTCAATGCCAATTACGGCTTCATTAATATGTAAGGCATGCATTAATATTTGAATCCCAACAATAATCTCATCTGCTCTTTCAAGCATTAATCTATGGTCGGCAGTTAAATAAGGTTCGCACTCTACACCATTAATAATCAAACAATCGACTTTGTTGTCATTTTTGAGATCTAGCTTAACATGCGACGGAAATGTAGCGCCTCCCAAACCTACAATACCAGAATCTGTAATGTGTTTTAGAATATCCTTTTGCCCCATAGTAATTTCCTTTTTTAAAGGAAAATCCTGAACCTCAAAATTTGATTCGTTTTTAACATCAGTTCTTATAACGATGCATTGTTTTTTATAACCACTTGTATCAACAATCATATCAAGTTTTGTAACCGTTCCAGCAACAGGAGAATGTATATTAGATGATACAAACCCACCAGACTTGGCTATAACTTGTCCAATTTCAACTTTATCTTTTCTGTCAACAATAATTTCAGAAGGAATTCCAATATGTTGTGCTATAGGAACATAGACAACCTTTGGGACGGGCATCCTTTTAATTGCTTTTGAAGACGTAATTTTGTTTTCTGCAGGATGAATCCCCCCTTTTGGAAATGTTTTAAGCATCTGTTTTTGGTTTTTCTGATTCTACATTCGTGTTAGCTACAGTTACTTTTTTTATGGCTTGTTTTTCCACTTTCGGTTTGTCTTCTTTTGGTTTTTTTACCTTTTTTGGAGGGAAGTTTGTTTCTATAATAGAATGTGTTGGGCAAACCTCTACACATTTTCTACAAAGGGTACATGCTATAGGATCGATATAGGCCAAAGTATCGGTCATAATCACAGCATCTTTAGGACAAATATCTTCACATTTTGAGCAACCTATACAAGCAACATCACAAGCCTTTTTAGCAATACCTGCTTTATCTTGGTTTAAGCATCCAACAAATATTTTTAGGTCGCGTTTGTTACGTGGACGCATTTCAATAATATCTCTTGGGCAAGCTTTTACACAAGCGCCACAAGACGTACATTTATCTGTGATAATTACGGGTAAACCTGTATTTTCATCCATGCACATAGCATCAAAATCGCACACCGCAACACAATCGCCATCTCCTAAACAACCATATTGACAATCGGTTTCCCCGCCATAAACCATAGCAGAAATAGCGCAGGTTCTGGGGCCTTGATATAAGGTTGTTTTTGGTCTAACTTCACAAGCACCTTGGCATAGTAAAACAGCAACAGTTGGGTCTTGTTCTGCAACTTCTTTTCCTAAAATGGCAGACACCTGCTTCATAACATCATTACCACCAACCGGACAGAATAACTCAGAGATATCCTCTGTGTTAACAAGCTTTTCAGCAAAGGCCTTACATCCTGGAGAACCACAGCCACCGCAATTGGCGGCAGGAAGTATGTCGTCTACTTCGCCAATTAGTGGGTCTTCATAAACGTAAAACTTTTTAGAAACTACATACAATACAATAGCCGCTATTATTCCTAAAGAGACTAATAAGAAAACACTATATAAGACTGAATCTGACATGCTTAATTAAATTTTTAAAACGGACATATTAAAGGCGCTTTTAAGAGTGCTTTTAAAATAATAGAGCAATAGGTAATAAGGCAATAAGATTAAAAGAGACAACGTTCCAGATAGCCATTCTTTTAAAAAACCAGATGTTATTATTAATGTAAAAAACATTAATATAAAAGGAAAAATATAAGCCCAAAACACCGCTTTAAAACCTAAAGACCTTTTTAGAACCACATTTACCTGTTCGTTAATTTTAAACGAAGTATCAGAATTCATTATTTCAACGTCTTTGGTTGTAGATTCTGAAATACCACAAGCGGCTTTTGCACGACAAGAGTCACAATGGATATTTTGTTCTAAAGAAACAATAACAGAGTTGCCGGTTATTTTAGATATAATACCGGAATGTGTAAATACATTGTTATTTGAAACTTCCGAACTCATAAATGCCTTTTCTATAAATTCAATGCTGAAATTAGTACATTTGCACGCGTATTTCTATGATATATGTCAGGTTTAAAAGGCACGATTATTGAAGTATCTATTATATTATATATAATAATAGTAGGGCAAGCCTTGTAAATGCTATAAAACTAATTAACCTATTAAATTAGTAGGATTAGTAGGTTTTTAAAACGAATTTACTTATTTTTGCCCCTTAATTTTTTTTAAATGTCAGATATTACAATTAAAATAACAGATAGAGAAGGTATTGCACACACTTTAGCAGCACCAACAGATATGGCTATGAACTTAATGGAGGTAGTAAGGTCTTATGAGCTTGCACCTGAGGGCACCATAGGTGTTTGCGGTGGTATGGCTATGTGTGCTTCTTGCCAATGCTATGTTTTAAGTCAAACCGAATTGCCAGAAATGAGTGATGATGAAGAAGCAATGCTATCTGAAGCTTTCGACGTAAAAGATAATAGCCGTTTAGGTTGCCAAATTCAAATTAATCCAGAAATGGAAGGGCTTGAGGTTCAGCTAGCACCAGAAAGTTAGTGTTCCTGCCTTTCGGCTCTGCTCAATACAAACTTCGGCAGGATTCTTATAAATAAAATCTCAAAAAGTTAAATTTCTTTTCTTTGTGCGTTACACCTCCTAAGGTCGGTGTCGGGCTTTACGTTACAAGTCCTCGCTTCTGCGCTAAGGCGCAAAAGCTGTGGGCTATCCACTGCAATCCCTAACGCGGGTGTACTTGCTAAAAGCGTTTCTTTATATAAAGGGAGTAATTACCACCAAACCAAAAACATTTTTTTCAATTGGCCACTTTTAAATTTCACCCAGCATAAAGCAGAAAATTTCTGCTCAAAATAATCCTTTGTTGTCGTTTTAAAAGCATTGAAGTTTAGCCAGTTTACATTCGTGTGAGGGACCAACAACCAATCTTTTTTACACGGCATGTAAAATTTACAATCTTCAAATTGATGCAGTTCCGTTTGGTTAATATAAAATCCAGTAATACATTCCGGATTCAAAGTTTTTAACGCAATAGTTTCAATAGAAAACGGAACAAATAGTTGTGCCTTAAAATACACTTGCTGAGAAATATCTTTTGGATTTAAACCCAGATTAGTTAAATAGGATTTACAAGTATCAGAGTAGAGGAGTGGTAGTTGTTTTTCTTTTAATTTAGTAAGCTTTTCTATTAAAGAATCTTTTCTATTCGGACCAATAAAATGTTCTATTTCAGTTGTCCCTACAGTGGCATCAAACAAATAAAATTTATAGATAATTTCTAGATGAATGGGTTTATTGTTCCTTAGTAATAAACAATCCAATTCCCCTAAAGTTCGTTTTCCTTCTTGAATTTGAATATTTTCAGCTATAGGAGTAATACCTCTTTGCTGAGCAATTTCAAATGCAACCAGCTGCTCTACATACTTTCCTAGCCTTAGTTTTTCATCTAAAAACAACTCTATTTTATCTAATCTAGAGCTAATTTCAAATTGCTGAAGATTAAAAACAGTATTGTTTTTCCATAAACACGGCGTATTTAAAAAGCCTTCGTATCTTTTTTGAATCATTTAGGTTATTCAGTCTTATAATCTTTCAACTTCACAGGACCTTCTAATAAAACCCTAACAATTTGAAGGGTACCATTATCCTTTGTTGCTATCTGCCATTTAATTAGAGAAATCTCTCCATTTTCAATCTCAATACCAGTAATACTCCTAGGATGTACACAGCTACCATCATTAAAAAAAGCAATATCTCCTGGTTCAGGGAAACGCGGTCGGTGGGTATGCCCTGCAATAGTCATTACATTATTATTTTCGCTAATCCATTTTTTAGTTCTGCGCTCCACTTTTATAAGTTCTTTGTAGTTTTTTGCCGGACTTGTAGGGTCTGCAATTCCCATAACGTTTAAGGGTTTCCAAAGCAAACGAACCATAAGTCGGCTCCATTTCCAAAACAAAAAATTCCACCAATCTGCCTGATGCCCGTGTGTTAAAAATAGCTCTTGCCCAGTCATGTAGTGTTTTAAAACAATGCCTTCTTGGTATTTTATATCGCCAAAAAGCTCAACTTCTTCACCAATTTTAGGGTCAAAATATGTTGATAAGTGCTTCTTTACATAATCTGGATTTCTGTAAACCATATCATGGTTTCCCCAAATCATGTGTAAACGATTGTCCTTATGAAAAAGCTTCATAAGCATATACACATTTTTATGAGCATTCAAAATAGATTCAAATGATAAGTTTTCCCATAACTCATCACCATCGCCTAATTCACAATATTGAAAGCCTTCATTGTAATAGTGTTTTAGTGCATGGAAGTATATGTTTCGGTTGTTGGCAAAATCATCAGCAAAACTGTTATCGCCTCTATGGCAGTCACTAAATAAAATGAATTTGCTGTCATCATCAAATTCAATGATTTTGGCATTTTTATAAGCGTTATCTAATCTTTTCTTGGATGAAACATTCATAACTAAATTTGTAATATTAGGAAAATGATTTAATGAATGTTACATGTGACTCTAGAAAAAAACAATATTAAACACATGAAAACATAAGTAAATGTAAACAAAAACCGTTTTAACTAGAAACGCTTTTTCAATTTTCAATAAAACCTTAAAGTTTTTCTAGAGCAACGGGTAATATGCGTTCCACAAATTTTGAATATGCTATAGCAGAAGGGTGCAATCCGTCTGAGGCAACAAGCTCAGGTTTGATTAACCCTTCTCTAGTGATATCCGTTATATTAACATAACTAATGTTATTGTTTATGCAGTATGTTTTAGCAAAGTTATTGTACATGTCTAGCCTTGTTGAGGTATTTGTATTGCCTCTGCCAAAAGGAGTAAACGCATAATCAGGTATTGAAACTATAATAACATGACTTTTATCTCCGTTCCCTTTTTCTATAGCTTTATTAACTAATTGAGGGAACTCGGTTTCATAAACCGAAAAAGGCCTGTTTTGATATTCGTTATTCACACCTATTAAAAGTGTTACTAAATCATAATCACTAGTCGGATTATCTGTAGCTATAGCATTAATTAGCCTAGAGGTAGTCCATCCCGTTTGAGCAATAATTTTAAGTTGAATACTGGAAGCAGTTGTTACTTTTAGTAATAAACTATCCTTTAGTTGTTCAGGGAATCGGCAGGTTTCACAAACGCTTTCCCCAATGGTATAACTATCCCCTAAAGAGAGGATTTTAATTGTATTTCCATTTGAGGTTTCACTATCTGTTTCTTCTTCCTCATTTTGTTTGGTATCATCTAAAATTTCAATGTCTTCATTTTGAATATCAATTTCAGGGTTTTCTGAACACCCAAAAAAGAAAAGAACACTCAAACTAAAATATAGTGCGGTCCATTTCATTTTCATTTTTTTTCTTTTAAAGATACAATTTTGAGCGTAAAAACTATAAAAAACGAAAAAAGCTCCCGTAATAGGAGCTTTTTCTTGTGTCTAATTAGTAATCTATTTTTTAAACAATGGATCAACACCTATGGTGCCAACTAATCGTTTTAAATAATCTGGAGATTTAACATCGTTGTATAATTTTTTAGTCGTATCTAAACGTGCTTTTATATTCATATCGTCTACTAAAATATCATTGTACGGATTTTTCATAAATGCTTCTAAATAGTCAATTTGAGAACAATAATATGTAATATCCTTTTGCTGTTTTAATGCTAATCGTTCTTGGTACCAATCGGAATTTATTACATAGCTTCTTTCAAAATATTTCCGCAATTCTGGGTCGCTAATGTCTTTACCTTCATAATTTCCATAGGCCATAATATTCAATAGAATTTTTAATGGTGGAATAGCAGCTTCGATACTGCCATCTTCAAAATAGTTTACCGCTACTTTTTGCTGTGCTTCAACTATATTATTGATACCATCAACATAATCTTCTAAATTTTGTAACTCGGGTTTTAGCATACGCTCATTAAATACAGCGGTAGGCTCATCAAACAATCTGTTTAAACACCATAACGAGAATGTTTTTGTTATTCTATAACCTAAACGGCTGGCTAATACTTTCTCACCCTTATGTTCGAAATCTTCAAGTTTTTCTAGAGATCCGATTTCAATCAAATGTTTAGGGTCTCTATCTTTAGGTGCCATTCTAGCCCAAATCTCGGGAATTAATAAACTCACATCATGGTCTATTTTGTTTTCAGCACCTACATAGCCTGCAGCCGTACTAAATCCGTTAGATTCTGTTAGTATATGTGATAATAAAGCGTTGTTTAAATCTGTTGTTGGAGTCAACATATTAAACGGAGCTTTTGTTAATGCGCCTTCTGATCCTGCACCTGTAGTGGATGGTGATTTCCCTGTTAAACTACAAATAAAGTCCATAAACAATTCAGGCGTTTCTTGATAATGGATTGGACTGTATACCGCTAATGGTCTAATTCCAGCTTCTCTGTCTGCTGGGTTATTGCGTCTACCTGGTAAAACGGCATTTACAACATGAATTACTGGGTCGTCAAGTTTTATCTTTCTTTTTAAACGCACTCCCATATCAGAAATATAAGTAGCTTCCGTTTCATTATAAACAATATTTGGTTCTAAATAACGCGGGTTTTTAGTTGGTAAACCATCTTCAATAATTCTCGGGTGAGATGGCAGAACAAACTGGATGTCTTCATCATTACTATTTATTATCTCCTTTATAAAATCTTGAACAGGCTGTGTGTACTTGTCATAATTAATAGTGTCTTCATAGATTTCAATGGCGTCTTTTTTGGATAACATTTCATAATTAGTCAAGAATCTACCGTCTGAAATAATATCTAATTCTGCGCCTTTATCGTAACCTCTTACAATAGCTTCATCTGGTCTTTGGAATAAATGAGCTTCACAGTTTGTTAAAACTTTCACGCTTTGATTAGGATACTCTGCGTTTAAATCTTTGAAATTATTTCTAGGAAGTGTAATAGACGCCGTAATATCATCTTCAGTTTGGATTTTTTCACATGCAGAAAAATCTGAACGCAATTTATTTAACATCCAGTTGCCTTCTTGATTAAACCCAATTCTAACATAACTACCAACTACTGGGGTATTATTGTATATCAATGATGTGCCTTTAACGCCGTTTATGATCTCTACAGACATCAAGTCTTTCCAATTAAGGTTAGCGCCATGTGCTTGTCTAAACATACGCTTAACGAATAATACTAACGAGCGTATGTGTACCGGAATATTTTCTAGCCATGCATTAAATTCATCCGAGTTTTCGTCTGAAGGTGTTAATAGTTTTACAACAGAACCTAATGTCCTTTTTTCACTAAGCAATGATCTTGATAAAGGCCTTTTAGTATCTTTATCTTTCCATCGGGTTGAGTAATTAAACTCAATAACCTCATCAGCTTTCTTAAAATCTTCTTCAATATTATGAATGTTAAATCTGCTATACGTAATAGCATTCTGCATAGATTTAGAAATCTCTGATTTGCCTCCTCCTGAAACCGTACAAGGTTTATGGCAAAATACACCTTCTGGATACGTTTCTATAATGCGCCATAAATTGATAGATTTATGTTTTTCTAACCTTAGTTTATTACCAGATGGATGCATGTAGGTTTTAAAAGGCGATAATTTTAATTTTTGTTCTTTGCCTTTGTAGTTCCATGTGATACTATTCGTATTCGTATTAAAATAAGACGATTCAGGAATATAAACGATATTAGGGTAAGTTTTATCTACAGCATAATTTTCAGGTTTAATTTCAATTCTGTCTGCCAATAAGGTTTTAACATTTTCAAAAGTATGATCTAGTCCGTAATATTCTTTATAATCGTTGCAGTTTACTGTATCACCCATAACACGCCTTGCATAAGCAATCGCACCACCAGCATGTTCTTCTTCAACTAAGCCAAAAAGGTTTGCTGAATAACTAATTTGAGTTTTTATTTCTTTTTTTGAATATCCATAATAGTTATCGGCAATTAATGTTACTACTACACCACTTTCGTCTCTACAAGTAATTTTAAAAGCGCCGCCGTCATTATAAAGTTCGTTTTCACCCTTCCAGCACATACCGTCTTTTTTCTGACGATCAGTAGCGTCATCACAATGCGGTAAGCCTACATCTTTCTTTTTAAGTTTTAATAATTGTGGTGCAAGAATGATACAGCCTGTATGACCTGTCCAGTGTTCTGGGTCTAATGCCGCATCATTATGTGCTAAATTAGGGTTGCCAGCATTACCAAAAATATTTTCAACAAAATCTAAATTACTTACCAAAGTACCAGGGGCAAAGAAGCGAACTTCTAACGATTTTTTTGAAATAACACCTTTCACTTCTGGGCATACTGTTGGTCTTAACAGCATTGAAACCATGGTTCTAGCTTTCTCTTCTTGATTAGAAGTAAACGGTAGCGTATTTAATTCATCCGAAGGATTAAAAGCGGCATTTAAAAAGTGTGCTAATACGACTCTTGGGACTTCTTTTTTATCTAAGGGTACAGGTAGTGGGCCTTCAACAATATGGAAAGTTCCTTTCGTTGTTCTTTTGTCGTGTAAAGGGTTGTTTAAGATCCCTTGTTTTAGTCTTTTAGAATTGACTAAATCACTTTCAAAGGAATTACCATCAGGTGGTAAACTAGCTTCTCTTGCTTGTCCCTTTTTAGATAATATTAACGTATTATTTGACAATTGATAAGATTTATCTACCGATACATCTTTTAAATATCTATCTATAAAATTTTGGATTCTTGTGTCTGCAGGGGATAGGTGGTTTGCTAAAAGTCTAGATTTTTCTCTAAGACTCATTATTAATGGTCGCGTTGTTTTTTCAAATTCAGGGTCGCAAAATGTTTCTTTGCTATCCACTTTGTCTTTAAAAATAGGTTGTCCAATTGCTGCTAATTGCAAATTGATAAATTGGATGATGTCTTTTCTTGATTCTACCATGTTTCTCTAACTTTTATTATTTGCTCGTTTACCTAATGAATATTTGATACAAAAATAGCAACAGGAATATTTAAAAAACCTGTCAAATGTCATGTTGCCAATATTTTTTTACGATAACGATTGAGGAAAAGCGCTTTATTAAGTGGCTATTTAAAAGCATTCAAACCCGTTATGTCTAAGCCAGTAATAAGTAGATGGATGTCGTGTGTGCCTTCATAAGTAATGACACTTTCTAAGTTCATGGAATGCCTCATAATACTATATTCGCCACTAATACCCATACCACCTAGTATTTGTCTAGCTTCTCGAGCAATATTAATGGCCATATCCACATTATTACGTTTTGCCATAGATATTTGTGCAGAAGTTGCAGTACCATTTTCGCGCATAACACCCAGTCTCCAGGCTAGAAGTTGTGCTTTTGTGATTTCGGTAATCATTTCGGCGAGTTTTTTTTGTTGTAATTGAAATTGGCCAATGGGTTTTCCAAATTGCATCCGCTCTTTACTATAGCGTAATGCTGTATCATAACAATCCATAGCAGCGCCAATTGCTCCCCAAGCTATGCCATAACGCGCAGAATCTAAGCAGCCAAGTGGTGCACCTAAACCAGATTTGTTAGGTAGTAAATTTTCCTTTGGCACTTTAACATTGTCAAAAATAAGTTCGCCAGTAGCTGAAGCACGTAACGACCATTTATTATGCGTTTCTGGTGTTGAAAATCCTTCCATACCACGTTCTACAATAAGGCCATGAATTCGTCCACTTTCATCTTTCGCCCAAACTACGGCAACTTGACAAAAAGGAGCATTAGAAATCCACATTTTTGCACCATTTAAAAGATAATAGTCGCCCATATCTTTAAAATTTGTCGTCATTCCTCCAGGGTTACTGCCATGGTCAGGTTCTGTTAAACCAAAAGATCCCATCCATTCGCCACTTGCTAATTTAGGTAAATATTTTTTCCGTTGGGCTTCATTACCATATTTCCAGATAGGATACATGACTAACGATGATTGTACCGAGGCTGTTGAACGAACGCCAGAATCGCCGCGTTCAATTTCTTGCATGATTAAGCCATAACTAATTTGGTCTAAACCTGCGCCACCATATTCCATAGGGATATAGGGGCCAAAAGCACCAATTTCAGCTAAACCGCCAATAATTTGTTTTGGAAATTCTGCCTTTTGAGCATACTCCTCGATAATAGGTGAGACATCACGTTTTACCCAGTCCCTTGCTGCATCTCGAACTAATTTGTGCTCTTCGGTTAAAAGCTCATCAAGGTTATAATAATCTGGTGCTTCAAATAAATCTGGTCGCATAAAGACTGAATTTAATAGTAGTTTAAAGGATAATAATTAATAAAACGACGATTTTTTTATCAAATAATCATTTTTATCCCTCAAATTTAAATAATCTTTATTGATTTAGTTACATTTTCAAATAGAAATCTTTCGTCAAATTAATGTAATCTTCGGTATATTGGTGTCTTTCTGTTTCAATAATTAAAGATTCAATGATTGTTTCACTTTCGTGGAAAGAGAATTCTAATAGGCTTCTTTTAATTTCTGAATTTGGATTGCCTTTTATATGTAAAAGTCTATTTGGGAAAATCTTGAATTTTGAAGCTAACTCCATAAATTTAATTTCTTCTTTATAAGGTATAATAACTGAAAATATTCCATCTTTAGAAAGTAATTTTGAGACACATTCAATGATATTTTTAAAAGGCATCGCGTCTTGAAAGCGTGCTAAATCACGTTCATTACTATTAGTTTTGTAATCTTCAGAATAAAAAGGGGGGTTGCAAATTATTAAATCATATTCATCTTCTATTTCTCTTGCAAATGCTTCCAAAGAGGCATGATAACAAAATAATCTATCACCCCAAGGTGATTGTTCAAAATTTTCAACACATTGTTCATAAGCATTATCATCAATTTCAATAGCATCAATAAGTTCTGCATAACTGCGTTGCGCAAGCATTAAAGAAAGAATGCCTGTGCCAGCACCAATATCTAGAACAGAAAAAGGTGTTTTTTCAATGGAAGTCCAAGCGCCTAACAAAACACCATCTGTGCCAATTTTCATAGCACATTGGTCTTGGTTAATTGTAAATTCTTTGAACTTAAAAGGCTTTGCAGACACGGTTATTCTTCTAAATATAAATCAATCAAACCTTCAGGAGTTTCAACTAAAATAGTTTTATTAGCTCTATCTACTTTTACTATAAATTCATCATTCATAGGAATTAAAATTTCTATGCCGTTTCTATCAATTTCAAAAAGTGATTGCGCAGTTGAATCATTTATCGCTTTAATAAAACCAACTTCACCAAAGTTTTTATCTTCAATTTTAAATCCTATAACTTCATGAAAGTAAAACTTATTACCATCAAGTTTTGGTAACAAATCTAGAGGGAGATATAAGCCGCTTTTCATAATGGCATCCGCATCCGCTTCAACATCTACATCTTCAAATTTTATTCGAAGTAATTCAGATTTGTGTAATTGAGAACTTTCAATAAAAAAGGGCACAAGATTATTTCTTAATTCTAAAAATATAGCGTCGAGGTTTTCATAAAGCTCAGGTTGGTCTGTATCTAGTTTTGCTAAAACTTCACCCTTAAAACTATACTTCTTAACAATCTTACCTAAGTAAAAACAATCTTCTTTTTTCATGACAAATATTTTGTTTGTCATCCTGAACTTGTTTCAGGATCTCATTAACATAATGCGTTTATAAGATGCTGAAATAAATTCAGCATGATGCAAAAAGAAACCTTTTTGCATAAAAAACTCCGATATTTCTATCGGAGTTTAAAAGTATAAAAAATTATTTTTTTATTCTTCTTCTTTTGAAGCTTCAGCCTCAGCAGCAGGAGCTTCTTCAGCAGCGGCTTCTTCAACTTCTTCAACAACAGGAGCTGCTGCAGCAATCCTTGCTTCGTTAACAGCTTTTTCAGCAGCTAAAGCATCAGCTTTCGCTTTAGCTTCATCTTTTGTTAAACCGTCAGCTTTTGCTTGAATTTTAGCTTCTTTTTCTTCTAACCAAGCAGAGAATTTAGCTTCTGCTTGCTCTTCAGTTAAAGCACCTTTTCTCACACCGCCTACAAGATGATTTTTTAATAAAGCACCTTTGTAAGACAATAATGTCTTAGCGGTATCAGTTGGTTGTGCACCATTCTGTAACCATTGTACAGCACCATCAACGTTTAATTCAACAGTTGCTGGGTTTGTGTTTGGATTGTAAGCACCTAATTTTTCTAAGTATTTACCATCTCTTTTTGAACGTGCATCAGCTGCTACGATCCAGTAATAAGGTTTTCCTTTTTTACCGTGTCTTTGTAATCTAATTTTTACTGGCATAATAATTAATTATTTGAGGTTCTCGACCTCTGTTATTAATAAGGGCGCAAAGATACTATAAATATTTAATTACTAGGAGTTTATTTTTGATGATTTTTAGAATAATAGACAAACAGGCTCTGGGGCTTTAACGTCATGTAAAAAGGTGAGTTTGCCAGAAGTTTTGTCGATGCTAAAAACAGCAATGTTTTGGCTTTTTTTATTGGCTACAAGAAGAAATTTCCCTGTTGGGTCTATTGTGAAGTTTCTTGGCCAGTCGCCATGAACAGATGTGTTTTGAATTCTTTCAATTTCTCCAGTTTTAGTGTTTCTATTAAATACTGCAATTGTATTTTCACCACGATTAGAGCCATATAAAAAACGTTCATCTTTTGACAAATGGATGTCTGCACATTTGTTATTTCCTGTGTAATTTTCATCTAAAGTAGAATCGAAATCAATTTGTTCGAAGCCAAAATCTGTTTTTTTAATTGAAGTTATTGAACCTCCATATTCGTTTATAATGTATATAAAGTTACCATCTTTGGATATGGCAAAGTGTCTTGGTCCTGGATTGCCTTTAATATTAATTATGGATTCTGACTCTATTTGATAGTTGTTGTCCAGGAGTTTATAATGATAAAATCTGTTTCTGCCTAAATCAGAAACAAATAAATCGTCTTTATGAAATTGAGATGAATGCGCTCGTGCTGGTTTTTCGCCTTCTTCATTATGGTTAAAAATTTGAGATGCTTTTTCTAAACTTCCATTTTTATTAATTGAATAGATTGATATGGTGCCACCACCATAATTAGAAACAACAGCTTTATTGCCAGATTCATTTACAGCAACATGGCATGGTCCTTTTCCATTGCTACTTTCAGTATTTATAAATGCTAAAGTGCCATCTTCTTTTAGTTTGAATGCTGTTACAGCACTTGCCTCCCCTTCACCAACAGCGTATAGGTTTTTTTTATTAGGAGAGAATGTTATAAATGAAGGATTTTCCACTGCGACAGCTAATTGTTTGTTAGAAAGTTTGCCTGTTTCTGTATTAAAATCAAATCGATAAATACCTTCACTGTCTCCGTTGGTGTAAGTGCCAACATAAAGTGTTAGGTTTTGCTGCTTGCAAGAAGAGAACGCAAATACAAATAAAAAACTTATGACGATAAATTTAAATTTCATAAAAAAAATTAGAATTAGGATTCAAAAATAAGCTTTTTATTTTACCTGAAAATGATTAAAAATACCCATTATTAGGTATTTCAAGGGTTTTCTTAAAGTATTAGTTTTGCAATGCTATTAATTAATTCTTAGGGAGAATTAGAGAAGTGTTTCAGCTATAACAAGCAGGAGCACTTTTTTTTGTTTACAACTGTTTATAACTTGGTTTAAAAAAAGTATAAATTCTATGTATTTTTATAGGCTAGGTTTTCGTTTTCTAAATGATTTAACAACAAACATCTAAACTTCAAGAATGTACTTAATTTTCGATACTGAAACTACCGGATTGCCAAAACGATGGGACGCACCAATAACTGATACGGATAATTGGCCAAGGTGTATTCAAATTGCATGGCAATTACATGATGATATGGGTAATTGTATTGAAAGTCAAGATTATTTGGTAAAACCAGAGGGTTTTAATATTCCTTATGATGCTGAAAAAATACACGGTATTTCTACGGAACTGGCTCAAGAACAAGGTGTTTCGTTAGCTGAAGTTTTAGAAAAATTTAATGAGGCTTTAGGGAAAACGAAATTTGTTATTGGGCAAAATGTGAAGTTCGATTTGAATATTATGGGTGCCGAATTTGTGAGAGTTGCTCTTGAAAATCAACTTCAAGAATTACCCGTTTTAGATACTTGTACCGAGCATACCGCCGGTTTATGTCAGATTCCTGGGGGGCGTTATGGTAAGTTTAAGTTACCAACGCTAACAGAGTTACACGAATTTTTATTTAATGTGCCGTTTTCTGAAGCGCATAATGCAACTGCCGATGTTGAGGCCACCACACGTTGTTTTTTCGAATTGGTACGTTTGGGAGAATACACCAAAGAGCAGCTAGATGTTCAGCCAGATTATTTCGAGAACTTTAAAAAAGAAAATCCCAATACCATTCAACTTATTGGTTTAAAACACATCAACCTTAAAAAGGAAAGTGCTAAAATCAGTGCGCGTCTTAAAAAAGCTCAAGAACCTGATATTTCATCTGAGGATATCAAGCAAAATATATCAGAATTATCCGATGTAGATTTTGTGCATTTGCATAATCATTCACAATTTTCAGTATTACAATCTACTATGGGTGTTGCTGATATTGTTTCGGCGGCAGCCAAATATAATATGCCAGCAGTGGCGCTTACCGATCATGCGAATATGATGGGGGCGTTTCACTTTGTGAATGCTGTAAATAAACATAATAAAAGTGTTAAAGCTAAAATTGCTGAGGCTAAAGAAAAGGGAGAAACTACTGAGGCAAAACCGATAAAACCCATTGTAGGCTGTGAATTTTTTGTGTGTGAAGACCACGCAGATAAAAGCAGAAAAGATAATGGTTATCAAATCGTATTATTAGCTAAAAACAAAAACGGGTATCATAATCTAGCAAAATTATCCTCACACGCTTTTGTGGATGGGTTTTACTATCTGCCAAGAATTGATAAAAAATTGATTCAGGAATACAAAGAAGATTTGATTGTATTAACAGGGAATTTATATGGTGAAGTACCAAGTAAAGTCTTGAATGTTGGCGAAAATCAAGCAGAAGAAGCTTTGCTTTGGTGGAAAGCTGAATTTGGTGATGATTTGTATATGGAGCTCATGCGCCATAATCAAGAAGATGAAAACCGCGTAAATCCTACATTAATAAAATTAGCAAATAAACACCATATTAAGTTAGTTGCTACTAATAACACCTACTATCAAAATCAAGAAGATGCTAATGCGCACGATATTTTATTGTGTGTAAAAGACGGCGAAAAGCAAGCGACGCCTATCGGAAGAGGGCGAGGATATCGTTACGGATTGCCAAATCAAGAGTATTATTTCAAGTCGCCTGACGAGATGAAGGAGCTCTTTAAAGATGTGCCTGAAGCGATTTCTAATGTACAAGAAGTGGTTGATAAGATTGAAGGCTTTCAATTAGCGCGTGATGTACTATTACCTGCTTTTGATATTCCTGAGGAGTTTAAACATGAAGATGATTTAACCGATGGTGGTAAGCGTGGAGAAAATGCCTATTTAAAACATTTGGTTTTTCAAGGTGCCAAAAAACGATACGGAGAAGAACTTTCAGAAGAAGTCCAAGAACGATTAGATTTTGAATTAAGTGTTATTGAAAATACAGGGTATCCTGGGTATTTTTTGATTGTTGAAGATTTTATTCGCGAAGCTAGAAAAATGGATGTTTCGGTAGGTCCAGGTCGTGGTTCTGCGGCGGGTTCTGTAGCGGCATATTGCCTTTGGATTACCAATATAGACCCCTTAAAATACGATTTGCTTTTTGAGCGTTTCTTAAATCCAGATCGTGTTAGTATGCCCGATATTGATATTGATTTTGATGACGAAGGCCGAGGTCGCGTTATGCAATATGTTATTGATAAATATGGCAGTAGTCAAGTCGCACAGATTATTACTTATGGCACCATGGCTGCAAAATCGTCCATTCGAGATACCGCTCGTGTTTTAGATTTACCATTATTTGATGCCGATAGAATTGCGAAATTGATTCCGACCATGTCTAAGCTTGGAAAGATTTTTGGTTTAGATGAAAAAGAATTAGGAAAGAAATTTAGGGCTGAAGATTTAGAAAAAGTCAATGAGCTTTTAAATATTGCTGATGGTAACGATTTGCAAGCTGAAACCGTAAATCTTGCTAGAACGCTGGAAGGTTCAGTTAGAAATACAGGAATTCATGCCTGTGGTGTTATTATAACACCTGATGATATTACGAAGTTTGTTCCCGTAGCTTTAGCCAAAGATTCAGATTTGTATGTTACCCAGTTTGATAATTCGGTGGTGGAAGATGCTGGGTTGTTAAAAATGGATTTCTTAGGGTTAAAAACGCTGACTTTAATTAAAGATACTGTAAAAATAGTCAAAGCGAAGCATGATATTTTACTAGACCCTGAAACATTTCCGCTTGACGATGAAAAAACCTATGAGTTATTCCAAAGAGGGGAAACCGTTGGGGTTTTTCAATATGAATCTCCCGGAATGCAAAAACACCTTCGCGATTTAAAACCTACGGTGTTTGAAGATTTAATTGCGATGAATGCTTTGTATCGTCCGGGTCCAATGGAATACATTCCAAGTTTCGTAAGAAGAAAACATGGCGATGAAGATATTGAGTACGATTTACCAGCCATGGAAGAGTACTTAAAAGAAACTTACGGGATTACGGTATACCAAGAGCAAGTGATGTTATTGTCTCAAAGTTTAGCAGGATTTACCAAAGGTGAAGCCGATGTGTTGCGTAAGGCGATGGGTAAAAAGCAAATTGCGGTGCTTGATAAAATGAAACCGCAATTTATCGAGCAGGCTAGTGCCAACGGACATGATGCTAAAATTTTAGAGAAAGTTTGGAAAGATTGGGAAGCCTTTGCGAGTTATGCATTCAACAAATCACACTCCACATGTTATGCTTGGATTGCTTACCAAACGGCATACCTTAAAGCGCATTATCCTGCGGAATATATGGCTGCAGTATTGTCTAATAACATGAACGATATTAAGCAGGTGACCTTCTTCATGGATGAATGTAAACGCATGAAACTTGATGTCCTTGGTCCAGATATAAACGAATCGTTTTATAAGTTTTCAGTAAATAAAGATTATGCGGTGCGTTTTGGTATGGGTGCCATTAAAGGTGTCGGTCATGGTGCCGTAATGACGATTGTTGAGCATAGAAAAAAAGATGGGCCTTATAAATCGATTTTTGATTTTGCAAAGCGCATTGATTTGCGAGCTGCCAATAAAAAAGCCTTTGAGAATCTAGCGTTAGCTGGAGGTTTTGATGGTTTAGGCGATACACATAGAGCGCAATATTTTCATGATGACGGCGATGGGATTACCTTTTTAGAAAAAGCGATTAAGTATGCACATAAACATCAAGAAAACGAAAATTCTGCTCAGGTAAGTTTGTTTGGAGAAGCTAGTGATGTGCAAATAGCTGAACCCGAGGTGCCGCCATGTGAAGAGTGGGGCACCATGGAAAAGCTAAGTAAAGAGCGCGAAGTAGTTGGCGTTTATATTTCTGGGCATCCGTTGGATGATTTTAAAACAGAAATGAAAACCTTTTGTAATGCTACGGTTGGTATGTTTAATACTTTAGAACCTTACGTGAATCGTGAATTGGTATTTGGTGGTGTGGTTACCGATGTACAACATCGTGTAAGTAAACAAGGTAAAGGTTGGGCACTTTTTACGATTGAGGATTATACAGATAGTTATGAATTTAGAATTTTTGGAGAAGAGTACTTAAAATTTAGGCACTTCTTACTCAAAAATAGTTTTGTGTTTGTAAAATCTTTTATTCGTGAAGGCTGGGTAAATAAAGACACAGGAAAGAAAAGCGATCCAAGGTTGCAGTTTAATAGTTTCCAATTACTGCATGATGTGATGGAGAATTATGCTAAAAAACTATCCATACAAGTTGATATTAAGGACTTAGACGAGCAAAAAATAACAGCTTTAAAAGAGTTGCTACATATGCATCCAGGAAATCAAGCTTTGAATTTCTTGGTTTATGATATGAAAGAAAAGATGAAATTGAGCATGTCTAGTAGAAGGCAGAAGGTGAGAGTTAGTCAGGAACTTATTAGTGAATTAGAGGCACAGGATGTTAAATTTAAGTTGAATTAAATAGGGTATTATGAATTTTCAATATAAAATCTCTTTATTTGTTTGTTTTATTCTTGTTGGTTTAACAAGTTGCAAAGCCAAAAAGCAAAATGGAAAAGTTGTTTCTAACGACATTATTTTTCAAAAGATTTTAGATTCTATATACCATCAAAATGAAGATTGTGTTGGTTTGATGGCTCATATTGAAGCTCCAGATAAAGATATATCATGGAATGGTGCAGTAGGATTTTCAAACAAACAAACTAAATCCGTTTTAGAAAAAGATCAGCCTGTTTTAATCGCTAGTAATACGAAAACTTATGTTGCTGTTGCAATATTAAGACTTGTTGAACAAGATAAAATTGAATTAGATAGCAACATTGAAAATTATATTTCACCAAAGTCTAAACGTCTTTTGGAATCACATGGATATCAACTAAAGGATATTTCTGTTAAACATTTGCTTACGCATACCAGCGGGATATTTGATTATGCAGGATCAGGTGATTTTTTTGAGTTCATTAAAACCCAACCAAACTATAGATGGACACGCGATGAGCAAATTCAATTGGCCATGTCTTCTGGAAAACCACTAGGTGCTCCCGGAGATGTGTTTTCGTATTCTGATACAAATTATCTTTTGTCATCGGAAATCATTGAAACCTTAACTGGGCAGGATTTTTATACTGCCATACGAGAGCTATTGAATTTTGAAGGTCTTAATTTAGACGCTACTTGGTTTTCAACATTAGAGGAGTATCCTAAAAACATAAAACCATTAGCGTATCAATATTCAACCGAAGAGGGTGTTCATAGTTATAGTCTAGATCATTCTTTTGATTTATTTGGTGGTGGAGGTTTGGCTGCAACAACCAAAGATTTGGCTATCTTTTTGTATAGTGTTTTTAATAATAAAGTTTTTGAAAAGCCAAATACTCTCGAACTCTTATTTACAGAAGTTGATACAAAACAGCCTAAAGAGTGGAGTTATTTTTTAGGGATATCACCTGTTGATTTTAATGACATAAAAGGCTTTGGGCATAATGGGTATTGGGGAACAGTCGTGAACCATTATCCAGAGCTAAATGCTACTATTTCTGTTTTTGTACTCGAAAGGGATAAAAGGCATTTGCGGGTTAATGTAAGTAGAGCTTATTTAGAAGCACTAAAGCACTTGGAATAAAATTAATCTTTTTGCTTTCCATACTTGGACTATGGCTTTATTAAATGCGACTTTTTTTTTACATCTTCATTATTTTATTCGTTTGTTGATTAATATGCGACTTAATGGTTGCTAAATTGTGATTTTGTTTTGGAAACGACTTTGCGCAAGGAATTGAACAGTTTGTTTGAGCTCCCCAACGCAGGAGGGAGCGAGTAGTGAAATTTTTATATTCATGAGTTCAATAATATAAAATAAGAATCAACGAGTAAAGCCCGACCCTTTGGGATGCGCCCAAGTTGAAATAAACCCAAGCAATGCCATCATAGGTAAAACAAATTGGTGGTTTGTAAGCTTTCGCGTTTTTTTTGACTAATTTTGTGTTGTTAAAACGAATTAAGAACATATTAAAATATAAATATTATGGCATTAGAGATAACAGATGCAACTTTTGAAGAAACGGTATTAAAAAGTGACAAACCTGTTTTGGTTGATTTTTGGGCAGCTTGGTGTGGACCATGTAGAATGGTAGGACCTATTATAGAACAAATTAGCGAGGAATATGATGGTAAAGCTATTGTAGGAAAGGTTGATGTTGATGCTAACCAAGAGTTTGCTGCTAAATACGGCGTGCGTAACATACCTACGGTATTGGTGTTTCAGAACGGAGAAGTTGTTGGACGTCAAGTTGGTGTAGCTCCAAAAAATGCCTATACAGATGCTATTGATGGTCTTTTGTAAAAGATAAATAAAAAGAATATTGAAAAGGTTTGCCATAATGGTGAACCTTTTTTTATTTTAGACAAAACGAAAATTGATAAATTTAAAAAGTACATTTACGATATGTATTTTTTAAAGATTGTTAATGAGCATGAGAAACGGTTCTGGTTGTTATTAATTTAAAAATTAATAGCATTTAAACACACTAAAATTAAAACGAATTATGAGTAAAGAGGTAAAAATTCAAGATGTTATTGATAGCAAATTAATAGAACAACGTAAAGTGTTTTTATGGGGGCAGGTAGATGATAAATCGGCTAAACATGTTATTGATAGGTTGATGTATTTGGATGCATTGGAGACTAAGGACATCCATTTATATATAAACAGCCCGGGCGGTTATGTCACCTCTGGTTTTGCTATTTATGATGTTATGAAATCTTTAAAAAGCGATGTGTCTACGATTTGCACGGGTTTTGCTGCATCTATGGGTTCACTTATTTTGTCAGCTGGCACAAAAGGGAAACGTTATATTCAACCACATGCACGTGTCATGATTCATCAACCAAGTGGAGGTGCTAGAGGGCAAGCCAGTGATATTGAAATTACGGCTAAAGAGATTATTATTACTAAAGAGTTAAGTGCGCAAATACTAGCTGATAATTGTGGGCAAACCTTTGAAAAAGTCATGAAAGATTTTAACCGCGACCATTGGATGGGAGCTCAGGAATCTGTGGCCTATGGCATTGTAGATATAGTGGCCCAATAGCAAAGCTCCTTACCCCCAGAAGGGGGAATTCTCAATGTTGTTTTTAATTGGGGATTGAAATAATAGATAATAATTTTTTAAAATAAAGATCTGCCGCATGAGTTATTCCTTCCCCATGGGGAGGTTAGGTGGGGATTCTCTTATGAATTTACGAAGCGAACTAAATAAAGCAGAAGGGTTTAAAAATCTTGAGCTACTTGCAAAACAAGTGGTTGAAGGTTTTATTGCTGGGATGCACAAAAGTCCGTTTCATGGGTTTTCGGCAGAATTTGCTGAACATAAAATATACAATCAAGGCGAGAGCACACGCCATATCGACTGGAAACTATTTGCTAAAACAGACAAGCTTTATACAAAGCGTTATGATGATGAAACAAACTTGCGTTGTCATATTATATTAGATAATAGTAGCTCTATGCACTACCCTAAATTGGATTCGTTTTCTATTGACAGGCTTAATAAGATAGGGTTTTCAGTATTGGCAGCAGCGGCTTTAATGCAAATTTTAAAAAAACAGCGTGATGCTGTAGGTTTGAGTATTTATAGTGATAATTATGATTATTATGCGCCAGAGAAAGGTAGCGAGCGCCATCATCAAATGTTATTGAATCATTTAAGTGACGCTGTAATTTCGAAACCTCAAAACAAACAAACTGAAACGTATAAATATTTACATGAGATTGCCGAAAAGATTCACAGACGTTCGATGATTTTCTTGTTTACAGATATGTTTCAAACTACAGAAGATGAGGTTAGGTTGTTTGAAGCTTTAAGGCATTTAAAATATAACAAACATGAGGTGGTTTTATTTCATGTATTTGATAAAGCAAAAGAGTTAAATTTTGATTTTGATAATAAACCAAAGCGATTTATTGATGTTGAAACTGGCGAGTACATCAACTTATACGCAGATTCTATTAAAGAGAGTTATAGTAAAACCGTTGATGCATATTTTAAAGCCTTACGTTTAAAATGTGCACAATACAAAATAAAATATGTTGAGGCAGATATTAATAAAAATTTTAATAACATCCTCACTACCTACATGATAGAGCGCCAAAAGTTTGCTTGATGAAAATTTTATGTAAAAAAGAGAAAAAAGATTTGAGATATAAAAAAAGGCGTGTATATTTGCACCGCAATAATGCAACGGTCTGGTAGTTCAGTTGGTTAGAATGTCGCCCTGTCACGGCGAAGGTCGCGGGTTCGAGTCCCGTCCAGACCGCTAAAAATTGCAAAAGAAAGCTCTGAGAAATTAGGGCTTTTTTTGGTAATTATAACGATGTTGTGTTGTCCTAGAGGTGTCTAGGATGTAGTTTGCCAAATTTATTTTGGTAATCCAATGGAAAGCTTTCCTTTTTTCTGTGAAGAAAATTGGGATGCTTTTTTGTTTTAGGGAGGTTTGTAAAACCTCTGATTCTTCAAAAATAAAAAAAAGTCCCACCGAAGCAGGACTAAAGATTTTCATCTACGGCATATAGCCTTATTGTGATAAGATTAAAGATTAGAAATTTTAATCTGTTTCAAATGTAGTAAAAAGATTTCTTATTTACAATGATGGAAACCGTAAAGTTTTATTCTATTTATTTGTAGTTTTAGGACTATAAAATAAATACAGGTTATGAGTAAAATATTAGGATTGGATTTGGGGACCAATAGTATTGGCTGGGCGATAAGAGACAGTAATTTAGGTAATAAAAATCAAATATTACATTCTGGAGTATTAATATTTCCACAAGGTGTGGGCGAAGAAAAGGGTGTAGAATTCTCATTAGCATCAGAACGTACAAAACACAGGGCATCAAGAAAGTTATATAGAAGGCGCAAATGGCGAAAAATAGATACGCTTAAAATTTTAATAGAAAATAATATGTGTCCGCTAACTATAAACGAGTTAAATGTTTGGGGAACATATAAAAAGGGCAAGGAAAATAAATATCCAACCGAAGACGAAGAATTCAGGGAATGGTTAAAGTTAAACCCTTATGAATTAAGAAGAAAAGCTTCAGAAGGAACTGTGTCAAATAATGAATTAGGTAGAGCCTTGTATCATATTTGTGAAAGAAGAGGTTTTAAAAGCGGTAGAAAAGATGCCGATACAGGAAAGGATATGGAGGTTTATATTAAAGAAAAAGAAGAAAGAGGCGACCAAACTCTTGGAGCTTATTTAAATAGCCAATTAGAGGCTGGAATTGAAGTGAGAAAAACAAAATACCAAGCCGATGACCAAGAAGTTAATTCTTCTCGTATTAGTTATATAGAAGAATTTGATGTTATTGTTAAAAAACAAAACCTTGATAAGGACTTAACTGAAAAATTGTTTCATGCTATCTTTTTTCAAAGACCCTTAAAATCCCAAAAAGGAACAATTGGTAAGTGTACTTTAGAACCAACCAAACCAAGATGTGCAGTAAGTCATCCATTGTATGAAGAGTTTAGAATGTACCAATTTCTTAATTCAATCAAAATTAAGAATACGTTTGGCAATGATTCTCAGTTTCATTTTTTAACTGAATTCCCACATTATTTTGAAATCGTAAAACGATTATTTTTCAGAAAAAGCAAACCCAATTTTAAGTTTGCTGATATTTCAAAAGCCATAAATAAAGAAGCAAAAAAAGGAAATGAACATTTTGAATGCAATTATAAGGACAAATACCCAATAGTTGGCAGTCCAACGTTAAGCCAATTTATAAATCTATTAGCTGCCGAAGATTGGGAAGATTGTAAAACGAAAATTAAAAACAGTTATAAATTATCAAACAATAAATTAACGGATGAACTCATTGACGAACTATGGCATACCTTGTTTTTTGCTGGCGATTTTGTAAATGATATCACATCAAAAAAAGTAAAAGATTTTATTCGAGAGCGTTACAATGTAACTGAGGAACAAATTGAAACCTATGAAGCTATAAACTTAAAACAAGGCTATGCATCATTAAGTAGAAAAGCAATTAAAAATATATTACCATTTTTGAAAGAGCATATTATTTACTCTCATGCTGTTTTTTTTAGTAACGTGGAAGCCATTGTTGGTAAAGATGTCTGGAAATCAAATAACGAGTTTATTCAAAATACTATAATTGATATAATTACGTGTTATAAAGAAGATAATTTAATAGCTGATATCGTTAATGGTTTGGTAGGCGATTTTATTAAGGAGTATGACAATGCGCATTTAGATTATGTTTTAGATGAAACTGATAAAAAAAATGTAGAAGAAAAGATTATTTCCTTTTACGGAACATCAAAATGGAATGCTTTAAGCGAAGCGAAAAAAGAAAAATTTCAAAAAGAAATTGAAACACTTTTTCAAAAACAATTACAAAAACGAAGAACAGGAGGTTATTATTTACCCAAAGCCAGATTAGACGAAAAAATTAAAGACTTTTTGATAAGTGAATATAAGGTAACAAAAGAACAGGCAGGTAAATTATACCATCCTTCTGCTATTGATATTTATCAAGACAGTTTATCAGGCGAATTAGAAAGTCCGTTTACAACATCAGTTCGCAACCCAATGGCAATGCGTACTTTATATCAATTAAGGAAGCTTGTAAATACACTTTTAGAAGAAGATAAAATTGATGCTGACACAAAAATAATTATAGAACTTGCAAGAGAACTAAACGATAAGAACAAACGTTTAGCGATAGAACGCTATCAAAGAGAGCGTGAAGCTGAAAATAAAAAATATAGAACCCTTTTAGAGCCACATGCAAAAAAAGCCAAAAGTAATGTTACAGATCTTGATATTGTAAAATATAGACTATGGATAGAGCAAAACGGAAAATGTTTATACACTAATGAAACTATTGGAATAGCCGATTTGTTTGGTTCTAATCCTAAATTTGATATTGAACATACTTTTCCAAGAAGTAAATCTTTTGATAATTCGTTGGCAAACAAAACATTGTCTGAAAAGAAATTCAATCAAATAAAAGGCAGTAAAATTCCACAAGAATTACCTGCAAACTATTTGCAAAATGCACTACATAATATTGCGCATTGGAAAGAAAACATAGAAGCTTTAAAAGAAAAGATTGATATTCAAAATTATTATTCGGCAAAAGCATCTACGGTCAATGATAAGAATAAGGCTATTCAATTAAGGCATTATTTAAGATTACAGTTGGATTATTGGAGAGATAAACACAGACGTTTTACAGATGAGGAAATTCATTTTAGGTTCAAAAACAGTCAGTTGGTAGATACAGGTGTCATTACCAAATATGCTAAATTATATCTACAAACTTTATTTAAAGATGTATTTCCTGCAAAAGGAACTATGGTTTCAGATGTTAGGAAATCTTGGGGCTTAAAAGAAAAAGACAGAAATTTACATTATCATCATGCCATTGATGCTATAGTATTAACCTGCATGACTAAAGATATAAGGGAAAAACTTGCCGCATCATTCCTAGAAGCTGAAACATTACATAAACGTGAAAAATTTTTAGTCGAAAAACCTTGGGATAATTTTACCGAAGATGTTCTGGACTTACAAGAAGATATTTTGGTTGTACATAAACATTCCGATAAACTTTTAGAACATACTAAACGAAAATTGAGAAAACGTGGTAAGATTCAGCCAAAAGTTGATTTTGCTAAAAATGAAGAAGGTAAATATATTCTTGATGATAAAGGTAAAAAGATTATAAAAAAATATTATTATCAAAAGGATAAAAACGACAAATTAATTCCTCAAAAAGGAAAGAAACTCTCTCAAAAAGAATGTGTCAATAAAATAGAAGGAGTAGATTTTTTTAAACTTGAAATTAACGGAAGCTCAATTAATTATGAATTTGTAAAAAATAGAAATAAAGATATAGTCTATAAAAAAGAATTCTTGTTTGAGCAAGGTCAAGGCATACGTAATTCGTTGCATAAGGATACTTTTTATGGTGCCATTGAACGAGAAAACGAAAAAGAAGAAAAAGAAATATGGTTTGTTATTAGAAAACCTGTAGATAGTTCATTTTCTGAATCAGATGTTAAGAATATTGTTGACGAAGGCATAAAAGAACGTATTTATAAACATGGGCTTAAAAATATTCGTACGGATGAAGGATTTATAGTGTTACCTGAAGAGGGTAATAAAAAACCAATGCTTATTAAACGTATTCGTCTTAAAACAAGGTTAAACAATTTACCAAAAATTAAAAAGCAAAGTCATACCTCTCAAAAAAGCAAAAAACCGCATAAGGAATATTACTATGCAACTTTAGAGAACATTTTTGCGATGGCAGTTTATGAAGCAGAGAATAGTAAAGGAAAAAAAATAATAGCACATCAAACCATATCAGCCTTTGATACTGCAAAACATAATCAAGGTAATCAAAATATGGAAGTGCCTGTAGAAGATAATATGATTAAAAATAAAGGAAAATCCCCCGAAATATTATTGCCATTAAGTTATGTGCTTAAAGTAAACCAAATGGTGTTGTTTTATGAAAAAAGCAGGGAGGAATTAAAACAATTGAATAAAAAAGAATTAAGCAATAGGCTTTATAAAATAACACAATTTGAAAGTGAAGGTAATTATGCTAGAATCCAATTAAAGCATCATATTCAAGGAGGAGCTGATAAAGATTTAAAAAAAGAATCTTCGTTAGATTTTGAAAGACCAGCTCAAAAATTAAGAATAAGTTTAAGTAATTTTAAAGCAGCTAAAGAAAATGTGGATTTTAAAATGTCTGCCTCTGGAAAAATAGATTTTGCAAAATAAATCATTTTGGTGTATATTTACACCACTAAATTTAATTATTATGGCAAGGCAAAGTATCACATTAGCCAAACAAAATGATGAATGGCTAAAGAATCAAGTAGCAGAGCAAGAATTTTCTAGCAAAAGCGAGGCTGTTAACTATCTCATTAAACAAGCACGAAATCAAGAAAAATATTATGATTTTGTGAGAATGAAAATAGAAAAAGGAGAGAATAGTGGCTTTGTAAAAAAGCAATCTAGAGAAGATATGTTAGTTGAGTTTAAACAAGATTTACCTAATGTATAGCTATCATTTAAGTAGCGAAGCAAAAGAAGATTTAAGGCGATTATATTATTATGGAGTTATAACGTTTGGAATTGTTCAAGCGGACAAATATTTTAATATGATACATGATTGTTTTGATCGAATTGAGTCAAATCCTTTTTTATTCCCATGCGCCGAACACATAAAGAGTGGTTTTCGGTATTGTGTTGCAGGAGCGGATACTATATACTATAAAATCAAAAAAAATAATAGAATAGAAATTATAACGATTATTGGAAAACAAGATTTCCCAAAATAAGTAGTTCTTTGGCATAAGACCTTTCTGTCTTAAACAACCAAACCACAACGAAAAATTGACCTTCTCAATTTTTTGCAACGATTTTTCGTTGTGGTTTGATTAAAGATTAGAAAACACGATATTGTTAAGAAGAAAAGACTTAACCGTAGCGGTGTTGTGGTTTGATTAAAGATTAGAAAACACGATATTTAACGGTAACGCCTTTCCCTGTTAATGACAGTTGTGGTTTGATTAAAGATTAGAAAACACGATATTAAAAGAACGAAAGGCAGCACAATGGGAAACGTTGTGGTTTGATTAAAGATTAGAAAACACGATATTTAAAGACAATGAATTTGATTTAGCAATAGGTTGTGGTTTGATTAAAGATTAGAAAACACGATATTAAATTCGGCGTATATCTGTATTGTCTCGTCGTTGTGGTTTGATTAAAGATTAGAAAACACGATATTAGACTAAAAGACAATCTATTAACAGCGGTTGTTGTGGTTTGATTAAAGATTAGAAAACACGATATTAATATTGTGCATAAATGAGCGTTGCTTTTAGTTGTGGTTTGATTAAAGATTAGAAAACACGATATTGAGCAACGTATTTTGATGGGATTAGTTTTGTTGTGGTTTGATTAAAGATTAGAAAACACGATATTTAGTATTAGGAAGCTCAACATCGAAAGTCAGTTGTGGTTTGATTAAAGATTAGAAAACACGATATTAAGCGAAAACGGAAAGATACATCCAACGCAGTTGTGGTTTGATTAAAGATTAGAAAACACGATATTTCTAGCACCTGCCAAATAACCACGCAAAAAGTTGTGGTTTGATTAAAGATTAGAAAACACGATATTATTTAAAAAATACTATCCTAATGGTTGTGAGTTGTGGTTTGATTAAAGATTAGAAAACACGATATTAGAGAAAGAAAACGAGTGTTTATATTGTGGGTTGTGGTTTGATTAAAGATTAGAAAACACGATATTTGTGTATAATTTATGTGCTTCTTCAAGGCTGTTGTGGTTTGATTAAAGATTAGAAAACACGATATTTGTTTCTATTTGCTTGGTTCGTGATCGGCTGTTGTGGTTTGATTAAAGATTAGAAAACACGATATTTTAATATTCTTCATAATTAACAAAAACTTTGTTGTGGTTTGATTAAAGATTAGAAAACACGATATTTGTACTAATTCAGCACCTTCTATTTTAACAGTTGTGGTTTGATTAAAGATTAGAAAACACGATATTACACGCCAAAAAGGTAATTGATAGTATTATGTTGTGGTTTGATTAAAGATTAGAAAACACGATATTAACAGATAATTCTACAAAATCATCACCGTGGTTGTGGTTTGATTAAAGATTAGAAAACACGATATTAGTTGGCTTGTTACCTTCTAATAATCAAAAGTATAAAGAGAAATATCGTTTAAAAAAATGCTTCTTTTTTGCAGTGATAAGGCAAGATTGAGGCATTTTTTTGTTTAAAACAATTCTAGTTGTGTTGGTTGCGGTTCTTTTGGCATTTCTGATTTTCCCCAAAAATTCATAATATTTCCAAATTGTTTATCAGTAATTCTTAAAATACTTACTTTACCAAATGGTGGTAAGAGTTTTTTAATCCGTTTTTCATGGGCATCTGCACTTTCACTACTGGCACAATGCCGCATATAAACAGAGTATTGCATCATGGTAAAGCCATCTTTTAATAAATTTTTTCTAAAGCCAGAAGCATTTTTACGGTCTTTAGCAGTATCAGTTGGTAAATCAAAAAAAACAAATAACCACATAATTCTATAGCCGTTTAGTTCCATAAGTTCGGATACTTAATTTTCTTTCTTTTTCCAGAATAGCATTGCTGTAATGAACTTGCTGTTTTTTGAAGCGCAACCATTAAGGGGCTTTTTTCATCTTTAAAATATACCGTTCTAGTTAGGATAGATAGTATTTCAGACTTTATTTCTGTTGTTAGTTCTTGCTCGTCATAATTTTGCATTATATGATGAACGATTTCATCAACAATAGGTCTAAAAGGTTCCATAATATCATCTGCAAGTGCAAACGCATTATATTTACTTTTATGGTGAATACCTAATGTATTGAGAAGTCCGCTACCTGATAAAGCTCTGGCAGTTGCAGCTCTTAAAATGGCATATCCATAATTTAAAAAATTATTAGGGTAATTACCAAATCGCTCTCTTTTAAAATCTATTTCAAAAAAAGCTTTCCAATAAAAGTTAGCAGCAACAGCTTCCATGTTTGAGGTGTCACCACTCAAAACTTTACTTGCTAGATAGTCAAACTTGTTTTTTGTTTGTGTTATTTGTTCTAGTAAGATCCCTTGATTTTTAACTTTTTCAATAACAGTTTGTTGCCATAATTGTTTTTTAAGAGGTAAGCTAGCATTAATCTGATGTTTAAATATTTCTTGTTGTATGTGATGACTGTTTAAGTTTAAAAACATACCGTTAGGAAGGTGCTTATTATCACAAATAATACAAGCACAATTATTATTTATTAGTTTATTTAGTGCAGGAATACTTATATATGTTTCGTTATGGTCTATAACTAAATAACCAATATCTTCAATAGGTATCGTTTTATTTCTGTTTTCTGATTTTATTACCAGTTGCTCATTGGTGGTTGTAATAGTACATTTATTTGTGAATAGAAGTGTTTTTTTTATCATGAATTAACAGGTGTTAGTAATTATTATAAACCTTGCTAATAAATAATTCAATAATTAGGGAGCAATAAATATACTAAATTAGGTTTAGAGATAAGTTATTTTCAAATTAGGGCTTTTTTTGGTAATTATAACGATGTTGTGTTGTCCTAGAGGTGTCTAGGATGTAGTTTGCCAAATTTATTTTGGTAATCCAATGGATAAGGGTTCCTTTTTTCTTTATAGAAAATTGGGATGCTTTTTTGTTTTAGGGAGGTTTGTTTCTACCTGCTAACCAATTTTTAAATACTAATTGATAAAAAAGTGACATTAACAATTTCGGCTATTTAATAGTATATTTATAGAAATTTTAGATTTACAAAATTTTATAACTAGCTAAAACTAACACATGAAGTATTTAATATATCAATCTCGTTATGTCATCTTTTCTCTTTCTTTTTTGTTGTTGTGTAGTTGTAATGCTCAGAGTAAAAAGAAATCCAATACTAATGTCACTAAATCCGAAATTCGTCTAACCGATGAAGGTTATCGTTTTTTTTTAAATGGTAATCCTTTTTACGTCAAAGGTGCTGGTGTTTCAGATATAAGTAGTCTTGAAACCCTGCATAAGCATGGGGCCAATGCCTTTAGAACTTGGAGTACTGATAATGGGAGAGAGAACCTAGACAAAGCTGATGAACTTGGTTTGAAGGTGATGATGGGTATTTGGGTAGGTTTAGAACGTCATGGATTCGATTATGATGATGAAAAAGCTGTACAGAGGCAATTAGAAAGTATTCGTGAACAAGTATTAGAACTAAAAGACCATCCTGCATTGATAATATGGGGAATAGGAAATGAAATGAACCACCATTCCAAAAACCCTAAAGTTTGGGATGCAGTGAATGAGATATCTGAAATGATTCATGAATTAGATCCGCATCATCTAACAACCACATCTTTAGCAGGAATAGATAAGAAGAATGTTGATTTGATTAGCCATAGAGCATCTGATTTAGATTTCTTAAGTATTCAGTTATACGCAGCAATAGAAATACTTCCAGAGCTTATTACAAAATCTAATTATAAAGGGCCTTTATTGATTACTGAATGGGGAGCGACAGGTTATTGGGAAGTGGGTAAAACAGAATGGGGAGCACCATTGGAGAATAATAGCTCTGTAAAAGCAGATTTTTATCGTAGTCGTTATGAAAAGTCTATTGTATCCCAATCACAACAAGTAATAGGTTCTTTCGTATTCCTTTGGGGGCAAAAGCAAGAACGGACACCCACTTGGTTTGGGATGTTTATGCCCGATGGAAATGAAACGGAATCGGTAGATGTTATGCATTATGTGTGGAATGGAGAATGGCCTGAAAACCGCACACCTAGGTTGATTGATTTTACCTTAGACGGAAAGCGGGCTGTGGACAATATTAAGTTGAAAGTAGGAAGTAGCTATTCTGCTCAAGTAAAAGCTTCTGATTATGATGGAGATGAATTGATTTATCGTTGGGAAATAATGGAAGAAAGCCAATCAAACAAATCAGGAGGAGATGCAGAGTATATCCCTGATGTTATTAATGGCCTATTTCCAGATAATACTGATAGCTCTACTTCGTTTTTAGCTCCTTCTCAACCAGGTGCTTATCGCTTATTTATATATGTAGAAGATGGTAATAGACATTCAGCACATGCCAACATCCCATTTTGGGTAGAGCACTAGGTTTTTAGAATTTTATGTGATTTTTTTGCTTTTTTAAATGAAAGTAAGCCATATTACATGCAATCTTTTTTTAGTCAAGAAGTTATAAGGATAGTTTAAAAGATGTTGAGTTGATTACGCCAAAAGCGTGATGTATTTGTACCAAAGTAATTTGGTAATCCAATGGATAAGGGTTTCTTTTTTCTTTATAGAAAATTGGGATGCTTTTTTGTTTTACGTAAGGTTTACTTATTTGTTAAAGCTTTAAAAGTAGAAATAAAAATCATTTTTAATTTTTACTGATTTTCATCATAAAATATTAAAAATTAACAGATTAAACGAAATTTATAGGTATTATAAATTATCAATTCGTTGTGTTTTAAAAGATGATAAAACATCTTTTTTGGCTACATTTAGGGCTTAATTTTAAAACATAATTTTATGGAACACATATATAGTAAATGGCACCACCCCTATACGCCAGCTAAAAAGTATAAAAAGAAAGTAGCTTACTTTAGTATGGAGTTTGGTATAGACCAAACTTTTAATATTTACTCTGGAGGACTTGGTTTTCTCGCCGGATCACACATGCGTTCGGGTTTAGAGTTAAAGCAGAATATGATTGGTATTGGTATGCTTTGGAAGTATGGTTATTACGATCAGGCAAGAAATGAAGACCAAACATTAAAAACAGAATTTAATGAAAAGCATTTTGATTTTCTAGAAGATACTGGAATAGAAGTAGAAATAAAGCTGCATGATAATCCGCATGTAAAAGTTAGGGCTTATGTTTTAAAACCTGAAATCTTTGGAACTGTACCTATGTATTTTTTAAGTACAGATGTTGATGGTAATGACCATTTATCAAGAACTATTACAAATCACTTATACGATAAAAATCCAGTAACAAGAGTTTCTCAAAGTATTGTTTTGGGTATTGCTGGAGCTAAAGTTGTAGAAGCATTAGGTGGTGCAGATACGTATCATTTAAATGAAGGGCACGCATTACCCGCATTTTATTATTTAAGAGATAAGGGCGTAACCAAAGATCAAATGGTATTTACTACGCATACGCCCGAGAAAGCAGGAAATGAAGAACGAGATGCGCGTCATCTTAACAGATGTGGCTTTTTTGGGAGAACATTTTCTGAAGATGAGTTACATAGTGAAATGGTAAACGGAGGGATGATTAATTATACTGTTTCTGCACTACGAATGGCTAGAAAGGCAAACGGCGTATCAAAACTTCATGCTATAGTTGCCAACGATATGTGGAAGGATTATGATGGTATTTGCGACATTATTCCAATTACCAATGCCCAAAATCAAAAATTTTGGCAAGATGAAATAATCAAGACATCTTGGATGAAAAAGGATGCTGTTATTTATAATCAAAGAAAATTACAGTTAAAAACCGAACTTTTTGAAGAGGTTTATAAACAAACAGGAAAGCAATTTGATCCTAATGTTTTAACTATTGTATGGGCAAGACGTTTTGCAGCTTATAAAAGAGCAGATTTATTATTGCGTGATTATGACCGTTTTAAAAGGTTAATTACTAACGATAAATATCCTGTGCAGATTATTTGGGCAGGAAAACCGTATCCGTTTGATTATGGTGCTATAGATGTGTTTAATCATTTAGTACATCAATCTAAGCATGAGCCCAATCTTGCAGTGCTTATTGGTTATGAAATAGATGTGTCTAAAAGGCTAAAATGTGGTTCTGATGTTTGGCTAAATACTCCGAGAATTACTCGCGAAGCTTCTGGAACAAGTGGTATGACGGCTGCAATGAATGGCTCTGTAAATCTATCTACAGATGATGGTTGGATTCCAGAATTTAAAAAAGATGAACAAAATTGCTATGTAATTCCTGCTTTAGATCATCATTTACCAACTTGGGATCAAGATAAAATAGATACAGATAATTTGTACCATATATTAGAAAACAAAGTTATTCCAACATATTATGAAAATCCTGATAAATGGCAGGACATTGTGTTTAAAGCCATGGATGATGTGATTCCTGAGTTTACAACACAAAGAATGGCAGATGATTACTATAAGAAGTTGTTCTAATTAAAAAACACATCAATTAAAGCATTCCTTTTTTTTATAAAGAAGATAGGGATGCTTTTTTGTTTTAGGGAAAATTCGTCTTATGGTTTTGT
Source organism: Algibacter sp. (assembly GCF_029245835.1). Lineage (GTDB taxonomy): Bacteria > Bacteroidota > Bacteroidia > Flavobacteriales > Flavobacteriaceae > Algibacter_B. Next base: position 52,436 of record NZ_JAQWOO010000033.1, read on the forward strand.
GGATGTTTTTAGATTTTTCTTTTGGGATTAATAGGCAAAAATTCCATCAACTATTAAAAATATTATCTTGTTTTTAGGGACTTAAATTATTTGTGGCGTGTTATAAAAGCATATAGAGTTTATATATTTAAATACGTAAGTGACCTTTCAGAAATAACGGTGTCTTATTATTGCTATTAATCAATAAAAGTTTTGCGAGGAAAAGCATACTTTTCTGAGAGAGAGTTACAAGACATTGTAGCTCTTTTTTTGTTTAAAACTCCTTTTTCCCAAACTCACTATCAATAAACTTCGCTTTACTTTTAGTTTTGTTAAATGAATAGGATAGGTTTAGCATCACCACATCCACTTCGTAAACATAGTTTGTTGTTGTAAAGAACTCTCCTGGTCTGGAGGTTGTAATGCGTTGCTCATTAGTGTCAAGTAATCCCATATCAATATTTTGCCATTGTAATGTAGCGACTAATTGATTGTTTAAGAAGCTCTTTTTGAAACTCAAATTAGGAGAATAGAATCTAGAATCTTCACCTTGTGCCGATTGTCTTTCTGATAAGTAATTTAAAGTAAATTGAAGCGTAGCCGTATCAGAGAAATTATAAGTACTATTCGCATTTATAGAATATTGAGTAGCGTTATTATCAATTTTTTCGCCATTGTAAGCACCATCAATTTCGAAATTATAAATATTGAATCCTATAAAATTACTCCATTTATCTGTTGGTTTAATTTGAGCGCCTAATTCTAAACCAAGTGAACGTCCTGTTCCTATATTAGAATAAATACGGTCTAAAACCACATTGTCAAAACGAGCATCGTCAGGATCAATTGGGGGACCGCTATAAATTTGATTGACGCGGTTTACTAAATTTTCTACATTTCTAAAATACGCTGTTGCAAAAAGGGAGTTGCCTTGGCTTATTTTTTTTGTGATGCCTATTTCTACTAAATCGATAAATTCTGGTAATAAGTTTTTATCGCCCTGCTCTAAAGTTTCAGAATGCTCCCGCTCTCTAAACGGATTCAGTTTAAAAGCAGATGGTCTATCCACACGTTTGCTGTAGGCCAGTTTTACATTCGTTTTATCATTAAGGCTATATTGAACAGATGCCGATGGGAATAATTTTTCATAGTTATAATCTAAAGTCTCCTGGAAAGTACCTGCTTTGTCTGCTAAAATTAACTCTCTATCCAAAATTTCTAAACGTAAACCCGCTGCATATTCCCATTTGTCCTTTTTGCCACTTAATTGAACATATGTAGCATGAATATTTCTAATTAAATCAATATCACTTGAAAACAAATCGACTCTAGTAAATTCATCATTTAAATTGGTGCGTCTTCCGTAAAAGAAATCACCTCTATTATCTAAAGTTCTAAATTGGTAACCGGTTTCTAAAGTTCCGAATGCAAGTGGTTTCCATGTATAATCTAACTGTCCTCTAAACCCGTTTAACGGATTATCATTCGTATTGAATTCGTCTTGAATTAAACTATCGGTATTTGGGAAATTTAAGTTTCTATTGGTTGTTGGTCCACCAAGTAGGGTGTATTCATATAAAATGGAAGATGATAATCTCGATTTGTTAGTAAAAGTATGTGCATAATCAATACTTCCTAATATAAAATCGCCATTTCGAATACGCAGGTTTTCATTAAAATAAGAGAGTTCAAAAATTTTGTTGTCTTCATCTCCAACAGGATAGGCTTCATTGTTATAAAGAATATCTGCTGTACGTGCTTTTTCTCGCTTTCCGGCGTAAAACCCTAGAGAAAATTCATCGTTAGGACTTGGTGTAAAATCAATAGTAAACCGACCAGAATAATTTTCCTCATCAAAACTACGCTCACCATCAGATGGGAAATTGGTAAACACATTATCAACAATAGTCCATACATCACCCTCACGTCTTCCACTAATGTCTTTACGCTGGTAGTTGGCGCCAATAGAAATATTCCATTTATCTCTTCTTATGTTATATGTGCCATCAATACCGTAACGTTTTGTGTTTTCTTTATTATCATAATCTTCAATAGAAGGTAAGCCAGCACTCACATTTATTTGAGCAAAACTGCCGTTTATGCCACCTCTTTTGGTAATAATATTTAAAATTCCAGCTTTCCCCTCAGGATCATATTTAGCTGATGGTGCAGTAATCACTTCAACACGTTCAAGCGCATTTGCAGGAAGTTGGTTTAATAGTGTAGAGGCATTTCCTTGAACCGGTTTGCCATCTAGCAAAACAACGAAACCGCTACTGCCACGAACACTAATTTCGCCTAAGCCATTTACACTAACCGATGGTAAATTTTTAATAACATCGGTAGCCGAACCACCTTGTGTGTTTTGAAACGCTTTGGTATTAAAAACCCGACGATCAATTTTGTTAATCACCGTAGCGCGTTCGCCTTTTACCAAAACTTCAGCAAGCTCATTTTTTCCAATAATTAAAGAAATAGTACCTAGTGAAATAGATGTGTTTCTATTTGCTACTTCAACCGTATTTACCGTTTTAGTATCATAACCAATAAAAGAAGCTTCTAAATAATAACTTCCTTTCTTGATATCCTCAATAGCGAAATTTCCATCGGCATCTGTAATAACTCCAGCAATCAATTCTTTGTTTAATTTAGAGTATAATGCCGCTGTTGCATATTCTAATGGTGCGTTAGTATCTCCGTCAATTATTTTACCAGTAATTTGGCTGTAAATTAATTGGTTTCCTAAAAAAAAAACTAGAAGTATTATGGTTAAATGTTTCATTCAAATAATAAGATTTGATAAGTTAAAAACTAATTGTGAAATTTTAAGCAAGCAAATGTATGTATAAATTGTATTAAACAATTATGTTGCAACAGACTAATTTGTTCTAATAAGGTTTACAATAAATAATTTGTAAGGTGTAAATAATTCATAGATGCTAAGAGTAATTTTGTAAATTGCGTTGAATAAAATTCAGGATTTCAAAACATGGTTACTTTAAAACAATTAGCAAAGGAGTTGAGCGTTTCTATATCAACAGTTTCTAAAGCCCTAAATAATAGTGAGGAAATAGGAGAGGACACCATAAGGCGTGTTAAAGAACTTGCTGAATTATATAATTACAGACCAAATAAAGTAGCCTTAAGTTTAAAAAATAATAAAACTAAAACCATTGGAGTTCTAATTCCTAATATTCTAAATCGATTTTTAGCAAAAGTGCTTTTTGGTATTGAAAGAGAAGCTACTAAGCATGGTTATAATATAATAACCTGTATATCAAACGAATCGTTAGACAAGGAAAAAGAAAGTTTACAGTTGCTAGCTAATGGTAGTGTTGATGGTTTTATATTATCGGTTGCTCAAGAGTCTCAGATGAATAATGAGGTAGAGCATTTTAAAAGAACCATTAAACAAGGCTTGCCTATTGTTATGTTTGATAGAGTTGCCCATGATGTTTTATGTGATAAAGTGATTGTTGATGATTTTGATGCGACTTATAATGCAACTAAAAAACTCATTGAAGAAGGAAGAAAGCACATTATTTTTATAAGTAATATTAATGATATAAGTGTTGGTAAATTAAGAGAGCGTGGTTACAATAAAGCCATGTTGGAAAGTGGAAGTCTTGAACCATTTGTATTAAAAATAAAGAAGAAAGACGATCATGCAAAAAAGATAAAAAGCTTATTTAAAAAGCGAACAGCTATTGATGCTGTAATAGCCGCAGATAGTTCGTCAGGAATTATAGCTTTAAATACTGCGGTAAGTTCTGGTTTAAAAGTGCCAAAAGATATTTCGGTAATTGCATTCGCTAGTAAATCAGATTCGAACCATACACTGCCAAAATTAACAACAATAAGGCAACATGCTAAAGTTATTGGAGCACATGCAGCGGAATTACTTATAAACAGAATTCAAAATCCTAATTCGGAAGATTTTAAAACAAAAATTATAAAGACTACTTTAATAAAAAACAAATCTACTTTGTAGTTAAATACATACGGTTTTTTTCTTTTTTGCACTTCGTCGATGAAAAATGATGTATTTCGTCGAATATTTCTCTTTTCGTCGAAAAAATTATATTTTATGTAGCCTTGTATTATACTTTAGTACTTCCTTAACCGAGCGACCCATTATTTCCCTAAGTTCAGTTAAGAAGAATTAATCCACATTTGACTTTTAAAGTCATATTCCCTCAAAAAAATTTTAGAGTCGCTCTACATATTACATGTATTCGGTTTTAAGTTAATTATCCATTTTTCCCTTAGCTACGATTTTGATTTCAAAATCTTGGTTCAAAATGCTATTCCAAAAGAATAGAGAAAAATATGTAAAACCTTAAAATCAAATTTAATATGAAAACCTTAAAAATTACTTTAATTACAGCATTGTTTTTTGCATCATTAACGTCTTGTACCAAACAAGATTTAAACGAAGGTGATATCCAAAATGATTCAAATAATACGGTATCTAGAAATCTTCCTGTTACTGGAGGAGTCGTTCAAGATTAAGTTTATAGAAATTTTATATTTAAAAGACTCTTGGCAAATTTTGCCAAGAGTCTTTTTTAATTTAAATAATTTAAAAATTATAAATACATTTGATAAATAGCAAATTTATCAGACCTATTGAAATTTATATACCTTTATTCTATTATAATAGCCCTTGTATCTCAAGTAAATTCTCAGAATCAATCAAATGAGTACTTGCGTAAAATAGATTCAATACACAAGCATGTTTTGAATTCAAAAGTAACCGATTCAATAGCATTTGCTAAAATTCACTATTCACTTGCTGAATTACATAGGTATTCTCTTTCTGGCGATAGTGCCTATTATTACTATAAAAAAGCGGAGAAAGTTTACAAGCGATTAAACTACAAGTATGAAACTGCTATAACGCTTTATGGTATAGCCGTTATTCAAACTTATGAAAAAGATTATACAGGCAGTGAGGTCACATCTATTGAAGCTATTTCTATTTTAGAAACACTTTATGATACTAATGATGTAAATAAATACAAGTCTTTCTTATATAATAATTTAGGGATTGTGTTTGATGAATTAAAAGAATACAATCAATCTATTAAATATTATAATTTATCACTTAATTTAAAAAGAAATTTAAAAGGGGATTTTAAAACAAGTATAGATAATTCTATAAATAATCTAGCTAGAGTTTACAGACGTTCTGGTGATTATAATTTGGCTATAAAATATTATGAACAGCTTTTAGAGGATCAGAATTTAATTATCGATCGGCCTGATTTTTATGCCTTAGTGTTAGATAATTACGCATATACGTTATACTTGTCCAAAGACTTTAGTCAATTACCACAACTCTATTTTAAAGCTTTAAAAGTTACTGATAGTGTAAGTCCAAAGGGCTATAATTCTATTATTATAAATCAACATTTGGCTGAATACTTTAATAGCATAAGTAATAAAGAATCAGCAAAGTATTATGCCTATAAAGCCAAAAGTATTTCAGAGTCATATCATAATGATGACCTGTTGAAATCTCTTCTTTTACTTTCAGAAATTGAAGATGGAGATACTGCAACAAAACATCTTAGAGCGTATATAAAATTGAATGATAGTTTGCAAAAGGCAGAACGAACCATTAGAAATAAATTTGCAAGAATACGATTTGAAACCAAGCAAATTGAACTAGAAAACATTCAAATAACTAAAGAACGATTGTGGCTTTTAATAATATCTATTGTAGTTGTTTTAGCTTCATTACTCTTATATATTGTGATTTCTCAAAGAAATAAAAATAGAGAATTACAATTTATTCAAAAACAACAAGAAACTAATGAAGAGATTTATAACCTCATGTTGTCACAAAATGAAAGTGTTGAAGAGGCTAGAAATCAAGAGAAAAAAAGAATTTCTGAGGAGCTACATGATGGGGTGCTAGGGCGTTTATTCGGAGCGCGTTTAAGTCTAGATAGTTTAAATATGAGTAACAGTGCTGAGGCTATAAAAACTAGAGGTCAATACATAAATGGACTTAAAACTATTGAAGAGGATATTAGAAAAGTATCACATGAGTTAAATACTGATTTTGTTTCAGGTTCTGGTTTTATTGATATTATAAAAACCTTAGTTGAGACCCAATCCCAAGCATATAATATAAGTCATAAACTAGAACAAGACGACGATATAAATTGGGATTCCGTATCTAATAAAAACAAAATCCATATATATAGAATTATTCAAGAAGTCCTCCATAATATACACAAACACGCTAATGCTACTAAGGTAAATATTAGTTTTAGACTGAAAAATAGTGTAATTTGCTTAAGCATTGAAGATGATGGTTCAGGCTTTGATGTAAATAAAGTAAAATCTGGTATTGGTTTAAAAAACATGAATTCTAGAATTAATGAAATTAACGGAACCATAAATATTACCTCAGAAAAAGATGTAGGAACCAAAGTTAATATAGAGGCACCAATATCCTAACGACAAATTATGACTGAAAATATAAAAATACTTATGATTGATGACCACCCAATGATTATTGAGGGTTATCAAAACACATTATTGTTTACTAAAAAAGACAATCAAGAATTAGAAATTGATATTGCCAATAATTGTGATGAGGCTGTGGTTTGTATGGACAAATCCGTGCTTAATAAAAGACCGTATGATGTGTTGTTTGTTGATATCAGTCTACCGCCATCAACTGATGGCAAAATGAGTTCTGGAGAGGATTTAGCAGAATATGCAAGAAAGATTTTACCTGATTCAAAAATCATTATTTTAACCATGTTTAATGAGTCATTTAGAATTCATAATATTATTAAAACAATAGACCCTGAAGGGTTTATGATTAAAAGTGATTTAACATCTAGTGAATTGGCAAGCGCATTTCAAGCAGTACTGAATAACCCGCCTTTTTATAGTGGTACAGTGAATAGCCATATTAGGAAAACCATAATTAGTGATGTTGTAATAGATGATAAGAACAGAAAAATTCTTCACTTGTTATCTCAAGGAATCAAGACAAAAAATTTAGCGTCGCATTTAGATATCTCGTTAAGTGCTATTGAAAAGCGTAAAAAGCAGCTCAGAGATATATTTGAAGTACAAGACGGACAGGATGAAACCTTACTTAACCAAGCAAGAAAAAAAGGATTTGTGTAGTTGAAATAATACAGATATGAAAAAAGGTGATTTTTATCAATAAAAATCACCTTTTTTCATATTCTAAAAACGCTTGCTATACTTATAAACTACAATTAACCCGCAATATTGTTACGGGTTTCCCGCAGTTTGAAAATAATTGTTCTAAGTATATTTGTTTATCAACACTTCAAAATTAATTAATCCCTCAATTTTTTTTGTTGATAATAGCAATTTACAAAACCCTATGGATGTGAGAGACCCATAGGGTTTCTTCTTTTTAAATTGAAAAATAAGTCATCGATATTTTGATACGTATCCGTTAAAATTGTCATTGCCATGAAAATGGTAATCAAAATAGAGCTTCTCTATAATCCCATAAAATACCAATGTAAAGACCAAAATATATAACGGCGACTATAAATTTTATAAAAGTTGATGTTAAAAATCCAATAAAAGAACCGAAAGCAGCTTTAGTTGCTGTTCTTGTATCGCTTTTGTTTATAAGTTCTCCTATTAAAGCTCCAATAAACGGCCCGATAATAATGCCACCTGGTATTGGAGCAATCAGTCCTACTATAAGCCCAATAGTGGTTCCAATCATTCCGTATTTAGTGCCTCCAAAACGTTTTGTTCCTATGGCAGGAATAATATAATCAAGTAGCCAAATAAAAATAGCGATTGCAAAAGTTATAATTAAAAACGATTTGTCTATTGGTATAGCATCTGTAAAATGCAAAACTAAAAGCCCAATCCAGCTCGTAATTGGCCCGGGTAATATAGGTAAAAAGCTGCCTATAACTCCGAAAAGCATAAAGAGTGCAGCAATAATAATTAAAATAATATCCATGAAAATGTTTAAGTAATATAGTATTTAGACTAAAAATCATGCCAAATGTTACAAATAGATATTTTTTAAAGATTGTATTTTTGGAATAAAATTGTATTTTTCACTTTCAGTTGAAATCCATGAGGAACCTTTTAGTTTTTATATTCATTTTATCACTCACATCTTGCGAGTATTTTAATGTAAAAAAAACATCTTCTGAAGCTATTTTAAAAGAAGAATTACAAACCTTTAATTGGAATGATGTTGATGAATATCCTAGTTTTTCTGAGTGTGATTCATCGCATACTAAAGGTGCTAGAACGCTTTGTTTTCAGGAAACGATAACAACTCATATTACCAATTATTTACAGAAGGAGCGTTTTGTTGTTACACAAGATATTGATGATACTATTGTGCTCCAGTTTCAGGTTTCTAAATCGGGTAATTTGTTATTATTACAAGCAGAAATAGATTCGCTTACCACTCAAGAAATACCAAATATTAAGCGGTTGCTTAATAATAGTTTGGATGCTTTACCTAAGATTTATCCCGCTATAAAACGCGGCCAACAAGTAACTACGGAGTTTAAATTGCCTATTGTTATTCATGTAGATTAAATTTTAAAAGCGAATAGCTAGCTTTCGCATTAATCGTAATATTTCCATGTATAGCCAAACGATGGTTACGAGAAGCCCCCAAGTGGCGAGCCACTCTTTGTATTTAGGCGATTTGTTTTTGTGGCGTTCAATATAATCGAAGTCGAGAAGTAATGATAACGAGGCGAAAATTGCGGCGACAATGTTGAATATTATGGCTGGCCATGAGATGCCCCAAATGAATACTTTTATGCCGAAGAACCCCAAAATCCAAGAGATTATATAGATAACAAAAATACTTGTGGCTGCGGTAATGATAACACTGCGTAGTTTTTTTGTAACCACAATAATTCGAGCTTGATACAGTAATAACATGACTGTGAAAGTGATTACCGTAACCCCGATGGCTTGATATGGTAAATTGGGGAATTGTGCATGTGCGTAAACCGTCATGGCGCCCAGAAAAAACCCTTTTGCAATAGCATAAAGCGGTACTAAAACATGCGCCCAATGTTGCCGAACCGAAATGATAATACTTATAACAATAGCGGCTAGCATACCACCTAAAGAATACCATTTGATAGTAGCACCATTGGCGTGAAGTTTCCACATACCAATGGAGATGATAATTATGATGGCTATGGATAGCATGGATTTTATAAAAATACCTGTAACCGTCATGGTTTTTTGAGAGGTATTTTTATCGCTAAAAAAGTAATTATTAAAGGCTGGGTTTGAGGTTTTTTTGAATAAGTCCATAAGCGATAAATCTACTAAAATTATTTGAAAAGAACGTTTCTAAATATTCTTTGAGATTTTGTTACTTTTTAAAATCGCGCCCTTTCCATTTGTAACCATAAAAGCTTGAGATACAGGCAATATAAACACTAAAAATCGGGTAGAAAAGAAATCCCAAAATATAACTTTTTAAAATCTCTTTTTGATTGAAAAAGGAAGCTGATTTATAGATTAAAAAGAAATCGATATTAAACTTTATGAATATAATATAAAAGAAAGTTTTAAAATTTATAACTCCAATAATAGAAAGAACTAATCCAATAAGGATTAAGGCATTCATTAATAAAACAACCAAACCTGTAAGTTTACCAAGCCCATTGTTATAAGCGCTTGTCTTTGCTGCCCAACGGATACGTTGTGACATGAGGTTTCTCCATGTTGGTTGCGGTTTAGTAGAGATAATGGCTTGCGCGCATTTTAAATATTGAAGCTGTTGTGGGTATTTTTTTGTAATCTTTTCAAGTAGAAAAATATCGTCTCCACTGGCTATGTTGTTATTGCCTTCAAAACCATTTACTTCTTTAAATATCCGTTTTTTATAGGCCAAATTTGCGCCGTTACACAAAAAGGGTTTTTTGAGTCCGAAACCACCAATAGTAGCCCCTTGTAAACTTAACAGATCTAGTATTTGAAATCGGTTTAAAAATGAACTAGTATTGCTGTAGGTTACGGGAGCTGCAATACAAACGGCATTACTTTTTTGAATGTACTCATCAAAACTATCTAGCCAAAATAGGGGTAATTGGCAATCTGCGTCGGTAGTTATTATCCAATCGTATTTAGAGATTTTTATGGCAGAGGTTATGGCGTCTTTCTTTGGAGAATTTGTTTTTCGTTCATTTGAAATAACTACTATCTCAGGTTTATCGAAGTCGAAACCTCCTTGTTTACTATCCAGAACTTTCTGAATAATTTCAACAGAATCATCAACAGAAGCATCATCAACCAAAATAATCTCAAAAAGATGTTTTGGGTAGTTTAAAGTTGCTATAGTATCTAATAAATCTGGTAAATTTTCAGCTTCATTTCTAAAAGGAATTACTACTGAAAATTTGGTTTTAGCAGGAATGTCTTTCAGTTTAAATATAGAAACCTTATCAAATCCGAAAATAAAACTTCCTACTAGTAGCAAGTAAATTATCGTTATTGTAAGGCTAATTAAAATCATATTCAATCTTGATTTTTTGGGAAGTTGAAATTGAGCACATAATAGCTTCCAAATACACTAGGAGTAACAAAATTAAGACCCCACATTAAAGTTATTATAGATAATATGATAAGTTCGTTTACTCCAGCTAAAGAAAATAAATATACGGCGATACTGCCTTTTATAATCACATCAAAAATAAAAATAGATGGAATTATAGACGCTAATAAATACATGGATGTAATTATTGACATAGCATTTAAGTAGCTTAGATTTATTTTGAAAATTTGCAACAAAACATAGAATTGAAAGGAAAAGATAGCATATCTTATGAATGAAAACAGAAACCCTAAGGCTATTTTGTTTTTCGGGTATACTACAATAAAATGTTTCATTTTTTCTAATGAAAAGCCTTTAATAGTAAACTTACTTTTTGTTAATCCAAAGCCTAGTAAAACCATAACAAGTAATACAAGAACTAAAAACCGTGCTAGTTTGTAATAATTTATTTCAGGATCGTATTTTAATATATAAAAGCTAAGACCAATACCACCTAAAAGTGTTGTAACCCCCATTTGTAGAAAGTTACTAATTAAATTAACTAGCATTATATGTTTCCTGAAATGGGATGTGTAATAAATGGCTTTGGCTCCGTATTCTCCAATTCTATTCGGCGTAAATAAGGAAGCGGTTAATGCGCCCAAACTTTGTTCTAAAGCATTTTTGAATGTAATTTTTTTAATAGAAGCTACTAATGTTTTCCATTTTAAAACCTCGAAAAACCAATTAAAACAAGTTAAAACTAACAAGGTAAGTATGTTTTTAGTCGAAAAAACAGTGTTTGTTTCTAGAAAATTAATAAAATCAGAAAAGCTTAAAGCATCATTATTTACTAATTTTTGATAAATAAAATAAAAAGCACCAACTACAATGCTTAATTTGATAAGCACAAAAAAGAATTGTTTAGTTTTGTATGGTAGCGGGTATATCATTCGTATTGCAAATTAAATCAATATTATCACATGACCTTGAATTTTAAATTGAATACCCGTTTTTGGTTTGTATTAGCTTTCCTTTTTTATGGTTTTTCAAGTTTTTCTCAAAGTGATACAAGTACCATTAAAGCTCAATTTGCTTTGGGTGTTAATAGTCCATCATCAAATGGTTTTGTAGATGATTTTGAAGCGAATTCAATTAATTTCCCAAGTATAAATTTGGGTTTGCAGTATATGTTTAGACCCCAAATAGGGGCCAAGTTAGACTTTGGTTATAATCGATTTTCAAACTTAGGTAACACACCAGAGTTTAAAGTGAATTATTCACGAATCAATGCCCAACTGGTCTATGATGCTTCAATAATTTCAAGTTTTTTAAATAAAACGGGAGTTTTTATCCATGGAGGCCCAGGATTATCCATGATAAAGCCTTTAGATGATTATGGTGAAAATAAAACGTCGTACTTAAATGCTATGGGTGGTGTTGAGGTTCATTATGGTATTTCAGATAGGTTATCAATCTACTTAGATACCGCTTATATTTTTGGCTTTAGTAAAGATTTTAAACCCGTTTCTGATGGTTTTGGATCGTTTAACGGAGATTTATTAACTGTAACTTTTGGCGCATCTATTTCGCTAAGCGGTTGTTATTATTGTGGAGATTAATGAAGGAAAGAATTATTTTAGGTATTGACCCAGGAACAACCATTATGGGTTTTGGGCTTATAAAAGTAGTTGGAAAAACAATGCAATTTGTTCAACTTAATGAGCTCGATTTAAAAAAATACAGCGATCATTATTTAAAACTAAAACTCATTTTTGAGCGTACCATTGAGTTGATTGACACGCACAATCCAGATGAAATTGCTATTGAAGCTCCTTTTTTTGGTAAAAATGTACAAAGCATGCTAAAGCTGGGAAGAGCACAAGGCGTAGCTATGGCTGCAGGTTTAAGTAGGGAAATCCCTATAACAGAATACCTGCCTAAAAAAATAAAAATGGCTATTACAGGAAACGGAAATGCTAGTAAGGAACAGGTGGCAAAAATGCTTCAAAGCTTGTTAGGATTAAAAACTCTACCAAAAAATTTGGATGCTACTGACGGTTTAGCGGCTGCGGTTTGTCATTTTTATAATTCTGGTAGAATTGAAGTTGGTAAAAGTTATTCTGGATGGGATGCTTTTGTAAAGCAGAATGAAGGTAGAGTTAAAAAGTAATGGCAGGCATCTACATCCACATACCATTCTGCAAACAAGCTTGTTTTTATTGCAACTTTCATTTTTCTACAACGTTAAATAAAAAAGATGAACTAATTCAATGTTTAATAAAAGAGTTAGAATTGCGACAAAGTGAGCTTCAAAATGAAATAATAGAAACTATCTATTTTGGTGGTGGAACGCCTAGTTTATTGACTAAACATGAATTAGAGTTATTAATTAATACGATTTATAAAAATTATAATGTTGCAGAAAATCCAGAAATCACTTTAGAAGCAAACCCCGATGATTTATCAAAAAAACAAATAAACAAATTAACAACTACACGAATAAACCGTTTAAGTATAGGTGTTCAATCGTTTTTTGAACGCGATTTGAAACTCATGAATCGCGCGCATAAATCTAAGGAAGCTCTAAAATGTTTGGAAGAGGCAACGAAACATTTTGATAATATTTCTATCGATTTAATATACGGAATTCCCGGATTAAGTAATGAAGAGTGGCTTGAAAATATTGAAACAGCGCTGTTATTTAATATACCTCACATATCGAGTTATGCTTTAACTGTAGAGCCAGAAACAGCTTTGGCATCTTTCATAAAAAAAGGTATTATAGATAATGTCGATGATGATTTAGCCGAAGCGCAATTTAGTATACTAACAGAAAAGTTGGAACACTCAGGATTTGTAAATTATGAGCTTTCTAACTTTGGTAAGCCAAATTATTTTAGTGAAAACAATTCTGCCTATTGGCAAGGAAAACGCTATATGGGTATTGGTCCTTCAGCACATTCTTTTAATGGAGATCAACGCAGTTGGAATGTATATAACAACATCAAGTATATTAAATCCATAAAAGAAAATATGCTGCCTTTAGAAACTGAAACACTCACAGTTACCGATAAATTTAATGAGTATGTTATGACGGGATTACGTACTATTTGGGGCGTGTCATTAAAAAAAGTAGAAGACGATTTTGGAAAGAGTTATAAAAAATACCTTTTACTACAAGCAGAGATTTACATTAAGGAACATTTATTGTATATTGATGATGAGAAATTATTAACCACAAAAAAAGGAAAATTTTTAAGTGATGGAATCGCTTCAAACCTTTTTAAAATTAATTTAACTTGATTGCAACAATACAATACAATTCTAGAAAACTTCAAATAGATTTTACAAAACCATTGGATATTTCAATGCCTTTAATTTCATCTGAAAAAAATGTTAATGCCTGGTATGTTGATGCTCCAAAAATTGAACCTGCACAAGATGGAGATTGGATAGCAGCGGTAAGTAAAGGCGCAAGTATCAATTTTAATAATATCAACTTTAACCCGCATGCTCACGGTACACATACCGAATGTGTAGGACATATTACAGAAAAAGTACATTCTATTAATAAAAACTTAAAAGCATTCTTTTTTCTTGCAGAGGTGATTACTGTGGCCCCAGAAACTCATGCGGAAGATAAAATTATTTCAAAAAAGCAACTAAAATTTGCTTTAGGAAATAAAAAGAGAGACGCTGTTGTTTTAAGAACCATTCCAAATACGCGTGATAAATTTTCAAGACAATACTCAAATACAAATTGGCCATATTTAAAAGAAGATGCTTTAGAATTTTTAGTAAGTAAGGGTGTAAAACATTTGCTAATTGATTTACCGAGTATTGATAAAGAAAAAGATGGTGGTGAGTTATTAGGCCATAACGCTTTTTGGAATACCAAAGGAAAATTAAGGCTTGATGCTACAATTACCGAATTAATTTATGTGTCTAATAAAATAGAAGATGGCGAGTATTTTTTAAATTTACAAATAGCACCATTTGAAAATGATGCTACACCAAGTAAACCTGTTTTATATAAAGTTATGAGTTAGATGGAAGTTTTTTTAGCAGTCATTATTGCAATTTTAGTAACACTAGGAGTTGTTGCGGTTTTAAAGTCTATCAAGAAAAAACAGCTTGTTAATTCGCAGTCAACCATACTTCTAGATAAGATAAAAAAGGTATGTAAGTTTATTACCGTTGAGGGTGATTTTGCTGAAATTTATCATTATGAAGATGTTAAAGAACGTTTCTTAAAACTCCTTTCTAGTAGAAAAAAAGCACTGGTTGTAATTCATGCGAAGGCTCATGTAGGTTATGATTTGTCTAAAATTGAATTGCAAGCAGATGTAGATAAAAGAAAAATTATGTTAAAGTATTTTCCGCAGCCCGAAGTACTTTCCATAGAAACTAATTTGAATTATTACGATAAAACCGAAGGTTACTTTAATAGATTTGAGGCCACTGATTTAACGGGTTTACATAAGGAGGCTAAAAAACATATTGAAGATAAAATACCAGAAAGTGGTTTGATTCAAGCAGCTCAAAAAGAAGCTTTAGAAACTATTTTACTCATAGAAACCATTGTTGAAACTATTGGGTGGAAATTGGACTATTCAGCTTTGAAAATTGAAGAAGGAAAACAAAACGTATAAAATAAATTTTTTTAATTGTTCCCTTATGAGGACTTTAGGGGTGTGTTTTGTTTTTGTTAAATTATATTGAAGTTAAATTTAATCTGTGAATTTTTTTTGGAAAGCTCATAAACATGAACATTGAACAAATTCGAGAATACTGCCTAAGTAAAAAAGGAACCACAGAAAGTTTCCCTTTTGACAAGGACACACTCGTATTTAAGGTTTTAAACAAGATGTTTGTTATTGCACCGCTAAACAAATGGGAAAGTGGAGAGGCCTCTATTACGTTAAAGAGTGACCCCATTTACACTGTTGAATTAAGAGAACAATATGAAAGTGTTTATCCTGGTCCTTATGTGAGTAATAAACATTGGAATACTATCGCCATTTATAAAGGCGAATTACCAGCAAAATTTATTTTAGAATTGATAGACCATAGCTACAGTATGGTTTTAAAAGGCATGTCTAAAAAGCTAAGAGCTACTTTGTAAAAATAAATAACATATAATTGCCTAATAATCAAATATTTTTATCGTACATTTATATTCTCTGTTCTCCCTAATTACAGTAGTAGCATAATCAGAATTGCCCTTAAATCTTAAAGTAGTATTTAATTTTAACCAATATATTAACTTTAATTTTTAACAGATTATGAAAACAACCAAACCATTATTTTCAGCAATAGTACTAGCATTACTGTTATTTAGTTCCACTACAATTTTAGCGCAAGATGACGCCCCAGAAAGACCTGAATTTATTGCAGTAACCACCAATCATTGGAACATGGATAAAGAAGACTTTAAAATGTCCGAATGGAAAGCTGCTGCAAAAGAGTACCATGAAAAAGTAACAATGAATAATGAATATATTATGGGAGCCTCCATGTATTTGCATAATATGACAGCAGACAATACGGAGTTTCTTACTGTGCAAACCTTTGCCTCTTGGGAAGATATAGGAAAGTTTGGGGAAAGAAGTAGTGAGTTAGAAAATGAAGCATGGCCAGATGAAGCGAAGAGAAAAGCTTTTTTAAAAAACCTAAATTCGTATTATGCAAATGAGCATTCAGATGAAATTTATGCTCCTATATCTGGTGCTAAATTTATGGCAGAAAAGCCAACAAAGGATATGTTGTGTTACGTCAGAAAAAGTCATTTTGCTTTTCCTGAAGACGGTACAATGGAAGAGTTTAATAAATTAAGAATGGAAGGTAATGCTGCTATTGTTCAAAAAAACGAATACGTTAAAGCATACTATCCTAATGTACATGCTTGGGGATCAGATAAAACAGAGTTTATGGAAGGTTTTTTTCTTGATTCAATGGCAGATTTAGACAAAATGTTTGATAGAAATTCTGAATTAATGAAAGAAGCCTATCCAGAAAATGAGGCTAATAAAGCTAAAGGAAAAGCATGGGGGAAATATTTTACTGGTGTTCACGGGGATTATTTATATACATTTATTCACGACCTTTCAAAATAAAAATAGGATGAGTTTATAAAAAGGGATACTTTAAGTGTCCCTTTTTTGTTTAAATAAGTTAACCTTCAAAACTCTAAACTTGTAGAACCTGCTATTTTGCTGTATCATTGCAAAATCAAATTTACAGTCATGAGCGTATTACAAACACTACAAGAACGAAGCAATAATACCTGTGAATTATGTAGTTCTGCAAAAGATTTAGAACAATACACCATTCCGCCTTCATTGAATGAAAATGTAGCTAACGATGTTTTAGTTTGTAAAACCTGCTTAGACCAAATTAATGGTGACGAAGATATGAATCCAAACCATTGGCGTTGTTTAAATGATAGCATGTGGAGCGAGCATGCAGCAGTTCAAATTATGGCTTGGAGAATGCTCCAAAGACTCCGTAACGAAGGTTGGTCAAAAGATTTACTAGACATGATGTATTTAGATGATGATGCTATGGCGCTAGCTAAAGAAACAGGCGAGCATAAAGACGAAAGCGAAAAAATTATCCATAGAGATATTAATGGGGTTATTTTAGAAAATGGCGACAATGTAGTGCTTGTAAAAGATCTAAAAGTTAAAGGTTCAAGTATGGTTGCCAAACAAGGTACAGCCGTTCGTAATATTCGTGTAGATTATGAGAATGATAAGTACATAGAAGGTAAAGTTGGCGCACAACAAATTGTTATTATAACTGAATATGTAAAGAAGTTATAGTTTTTTAGGCAACTTCCTACCTACAGGTTGCCCAAGAGGTTCTGGTTTGGAATTTATTCTGAGTAAAGCCTAAGAGCTATATGTTTTTTTGTATCTCAAAAAAGGATGCCGTTTCAATAATTTAGGTTTGTATTTGAGATAAGTTTTTAAATTTAGCTTCATAAGAATAATCAAGAATTAATTAACAAAAACTCTAAGTGAAATCTAAGTTTAAAAGAATTCTTAGGTAGATGTATCAGCAATAATCTTCCATTCACCATTAATAATTTTAAAAATAACCATAAAAATACCGTCGGCATTTCCAAGATCTCGTTTAATATGGTATTCACCTAAAACATAATAAGCACCTTCACTTATTTTTGTGATATCATTAATTCTAAAGCTCAGTTTGCCAGTATGATCTTCTGTAGGGTAGGCTTTTTGGTAACGCTCTAAAGTGTTCTCCCATCCATGAGTTACCCCGTTACTGCCATAAAACTTTAATGAATCACTTTTCCAATACCCTTCCATATACCCTTCTAAGTTATTATTAGACCAGGCAATTCTCTGTTTTTTTAAAACTTTATTAATGGCTTTTATATCAGCCTCTTCATTGGTTTGAGAGAAGCCAGTAAAAAAACAGACCATACACAGTAACATAACTAGTTTTTTCATGAGTTTAGAATATTTTTTAAATACATTCATTTTAATACAAAACCTGTACCAATTTTAATATTAAAAATTAATAGGCGATGGTAAATGTAATAAAATATCATAATTATTAAAGGTTACTCATCGATGAAATTTACACAAAGAAATTTTTCGTCTAAAGTTAAAATCTATTGGTCGAAAAAATAGTGGATTAACGGCTTTGTTTTTATACTTTTAATCTGTAGTCACCAAGATTACTCTCCCTCAAGTTTATTATTAACCCGTAAAAACCAATAAATTATGGATTTTAAAATTACACATTGCAATACTTTTTTTAAAGTAAAAGGTATCTTAGACAAAAACTCAGTGGCTGTATTCAATAAAGAATTTAACAACATTTTTGACCGCGTTAATAACCTAACTATCAGTATTCAGGATATTGTGAGTATGGATAAATATGGTGTGGATGCCATTTCAAAACTTCATGAGGAAGCGTTAACTCGAAATAAAAAACTATCTATAATCGGTTTTGGTTGTAAAGAACTATACGATCATTTTAAAAAAGAAAACGCAGCAGCCTAGCTATAATATATTTTTCTGTTGTTTATAAAAGGCATCTGCCTGAAATTGCATAAGTTCCCTCGCTTTTTTGCGTTTGTAGGTATATAATTCTTGGTCGGTTTTTAAGTCATCATAAATACGGTCGTTAATGGCATACTCTGCTTTTAATAGGGCTTCGCGTTGGGTTTTGTTTTGAAGTACATGAGTTTTAAATACCATTTCTTGGTCTTCCAACTTCAAGTCGTAAGCACCTTTTGGAGATAATAATTTCGCGAAAATAGGAGAGGTCTCAATAGCTAAAAATAGCATGAATATAAAAAATGAAGGTAACCATGGTAGTTTTCCTAAGGCAGTAACACGCGCCATTAAACCATCAAAATTATTTATAATAGGTTGTGTGGCGTTAACCTGTGTGTCATAATCTACTTTTAGATTTACAATTTCTGATTCAATCGTCGCAATTTTTGCTTTATTGTCAATTTTTAATTGTTGTAGTTCAGCTAATAAAGCATTATGTTTTTCTCGTTTTTCTTTGTAAACAGGTCCTTTGCCTAAAAGTTTAGTGCCCGCAGTTCCTTCGGCTTCGGCTATATACGTGTCGTATAATTGATTGACTTCCGCTTCTTTAGCATCTATTTGTTGTTGAAAGCTTAGAATGTTATTATTTAACCCCTCTATGTTTGGTGTAAACTGCTCCGCAATTTGGGTTTTATTGGCAAGTGTGAGCTCGTTTTTTTGTTCTAGTAAAACTTGATTAATTTCTTTTTCAAAAATCTTTAATTCTAAAGGTTTAGAAATTACTACAGCAATAATAACTGCCAATACAATTCTAGGTGAAGCTTGAATTAATTCATCAAAAACGCTTCCTGTTTTTTTAATGGTAGAAACAATATATCGGTCTAAATTAAAAATGAGTAACCCCCAAATGAGTCCGAAGAAAATAGAAGTATATAGATTATTAAAAACCGTATAAAGGGCATAACTGCTGGAAATAAAAGCCATTACGGCCGTAAAAAAAACGGTGGCTCCAATACCGGCATATTTGTTTTGTTCGCCAATGGAACAATCTTCTAAAATATCAGTATCTGCCCCAGAGCAGATGATGAAAAAGCGTTTTAACATGATGTGATTGATTTTTGATTGATGTCTATTAGAACGCTAAATGATCTAGTTTGTTACATTTTTAGAGGTAAAAGATTAATCGTTTATTTATTTCTAGACCGAACACTCTCAATAATTACAGTTGCAATAATCAAAGAGCCACCAAAAAAAGTGTTTAGTGTTGGGATTTCTTTTAAGAAGAGGAAAGCTATAATTATTCCAAAAATAGGTTGGGCACTTCCAATAATACTTGCGGTACTTACAGAGAAATGTTTTAAACTGTTAATAAATAATGAATGCCCAATAGCTGTAGTAACTAAACCCAATAATAGCAAGTATGGAAATTGTGTTTGGATGTTACTAATATCCATTTTGAACATGACTGGTAATAAAAGGATACTTACTATTAGAACTTGCTGCATCATGAGTACGGTACCGTCGTATTTATGCACATGACGCTTTAAAATAAGGTTTCTTAAGGCGTAACATAAAGCTGAAAAAACTCCGATAAGAATCCCTTTTATATAAGTGTTTTCAAAATTAAGATCTGGTGCAAGAATGTAAATTCCTAGCAATACCATTAAGGCTAAAAGAATATGTATAGGGTTTAATCTAGCTTTTGTAAAAAACGGTTCTAACAAGGCGGTAATTACTGGGAATGTAAAAAGTGACAGCATCCCAATGGCGACGTTAGATAGTTTTAAGGCATAAAAATAGGTAACCCAATGTGTGCCTAATAATAAGGCGCTTAAAAAAATGGTTGGTATGTCTTTTCTAGATTGAATTTTGAGATTCAACTTTTTGTATCGGCAAAAAATATAAAGGAATACAGCACCTAATGCACTTCTGCACCAAATAATTACAGGTGTTGGCAAGTCTATAAACTTTCCTAAGGCACCCGAAGTACTGATTAGTAAGGTTGCAAATGTGAGTAATAAAAGCTGATGACTATGTTGGTTTTTCATGGTGTGTTACTAATTTGCGTTAGGGATTGAAGGATTTGTTGAAGCTCCCCGAGGTAGGAGGGAGCGACTCCTGAAAGCCCGACTTTTTGTGATCCTGCAAGGCGCTGTACCAAACCAAGTTTGGTAAAGCGCCTTGTAGGTATAAGCAAAAAGTAACGCCCAAAACATTATTTGGATAACTCCGTAAAATATTTATAAAAATAAGGAATGGTTTCTATGCCTTTTAGGTAGTTCCACACCCCGAAATGCTCGTTTGGTGAATGTATGGCATCACTGTCTAGCCCAAAGCCCATTAAAATAGTTTTGCTTTTTAATTCTTGCTCGAAAAGCGCAACAATAGGAATGCTTCCGCCACTGCGCTGGGGTATAGGGGTTTTTCCAAACGTGTCTTGATAGGCTTTACTAGCAGCTTGATAACCTATGCCGGTTATTGGCGTAACATAGCCTTGCCCACCGTGATGCGGTGTTACTTTTATTTTTACACCTTTAGGAGCGATATTTTCAAAATGGGTTTTGAATAATTCGGTGATTTCTACCCAATCCTGATGCGGCACTAAGCGCATGGATATTTTTGCGTACGCTTTACTAGCGATAACGGTTTTTGCGCCTTCGCCAGTGTATCCGCCCCAAATGCCATTAACATCTAAAGTTGGTCTGATAGAGTTACGTTCGTTGGTGGTGTAGCCTGCTTCTCCATAAACAGCGTCTATATCTAAAGCTTTTTTATAGTTTTCTAAACTAAAAGGTGCTTTAGCCATTTCTGCACGCTCCTCTGTGGATAAGTTTTCTACTTGATCATAAAACCCTGGAATGGTGATGTGATTATTTTCGTCATGAAGCGATGCAATCATTTTTGTTAATATATTGATTGGGTTAGCTACAGCACCACCGTAAAGCCCAGAATGTAAATCGCGATTTGGACCTGTAACTTCTACCTCCACATAGCTTAATCCTCTTAATCCAGTGGTAATTGATGGCACATCATTGGCAATCATGCCTGTATCCGAAATTAAAATAACATCGTTCTTTAGTTTTTCTTGATTGTTTTTTACAAAGGTGGCTAGGTTTGCACTTCCAACTTCTTCTTCACCTTCAATCATAAACTTGACATTGCAAGGTAATTGGTTGGTGGAAGTCATAAACTCCATAGCCTTAACATGCATATACATTTGACCTTTGTCATCACAAGCGCCACGGGCAAAAATAGCTCCGTCTGGGTGTTTATCTGTTTTTTTGATAACAGGTTCAAAAGGCGGGGAGTTCCATAAATTTATTGGGTCTGGTGGTTGCACATCATAATGGCCGTAAACCAAAACCGTAGGTAGATTTTTGTCTATTGTTTTTTCGCCGTAAACTATTGGGTAGCCCTCGGTTTTGCAAATTTCAACGGTGTTACAACCCGCTTTTTCAAGACTAATTTTAATGGCATCTGCAGTTTTTAAGACATCGTTTTTGTAAGCTGAATCGGCACTGATAGATGGAATTTTTAAAAGCTCGATTAGCTCGTTTAAAAATCGGTTTTTGTGTTCTGAAATATAAGATTTGATATGGTTCATAGAAATTTTATAAGGATGCAATCAAAAGTATAAAAAAGAATGTTTTTTGATACTATAAAGTTTGCAATTTAAAAATGTTGTTTATATTTGCATCCCGGTAATTATCGGGACAAAAAGCGGGCGTGGTGGAATTGGTAGACACGCTAGACTTAGGATCTAGTGCAGCAATGTGTGGGAGTTCGAGTCTCCCCGCCCGCACATAGTACACTACTAAAGTGTAGTTAAAAGCTTCTCTTCGCTAGAGTAGCTTTTTTTTATTACAACAAATAAGTAAAAGATTTTTTGGTTTTCCTTAATTGTTTCAAAATTTCTTGAAACTAAAATAATACTTGAGTTAACAATTTTCTGTTCGCTAAATAAAGCTAAAGTCATTAAACAATGGATGTACTGTTTTTAAAAACTCTTTCTTAAAGCTATATTTAATCAATTTAGTTACTTTTTGATCAAGTAGACCTTAATGTAAATTCATTACATATTTTAAATAAAGCGCTGTTTTAAATTTTTATTTTTGATTTCCTTAATAAAATAGTCTAAATTTAGTTGAATTTTTTTAGAGCTTTATGCTAAAAACCAAACACGTAAAAACACTACGAATTCAAAAAGAGAAAAGAAACTTAATTGTTCTCGTTTTTTTATTTCTTAGTACCACCATATTTGCACAGTATTCAAACGCCCCTGGAATACCTTTTATTAAAAACTTCACAGAAGAAAGCACAAATAAAAATCTAACCATCTATGGGGTTTCTCAAAGCAGTAACGGTATCATGTATTTTGCTACTGCTGGGGCGCTTTTAGAATATGACGGTATTCGTTGGATAAGTTATACGGCAGGTAAAGAATCAGACTTACGTGCTGTTTTATACAAAGATGATAAACATATTTATACGTCTGGTCATGGCGGATTTGGTTATTGGTCAAAAAATGAAACAGGCAAATTAGAGTATACAAGTTTGTTTTTTAAAGAACCATTAAAGGAATCCCCTTTACTTCCTATTTTTTCAAAAATAAAAGAGGTTAATGGGAAAATTTTGTTTCAAACATTTCAGCAAATATTCATATTCGACCCCTTAAAAAACACATTAGATTCTATTTCTGCCTTAAAAGGATTCAATTTGCTATTTTCTTCAAACAATAGAGTTTTTATTCAGGATACTGGAATGGGACTTTTTGAAATAACCGAAAATAACCGTTCATTAATTAAAGGTACAGATCAGGTAAAATTTCATATTGTTGGTGTTGTAGCTGAAAACACAAAGGCGTTATTAGTGGTAACTAGAGATAATGGTATTTGGGGATGGAAAAATAATGTGTTCTCAAAAAAGCAATGGGTTATAAATGATGTTATAGAGAAACATTTAGCAAATAATGTGCAAGTACTTGATAATAATTATCTGGTAATTGGAACCATAAGAAATGGTGTTTATATCGTTTCTCCTCAAGGAAAAGTGCTTTTTCATATAGAAAAGAATAATGGCCTTTTAGATAATACCGTAAGAACTCTTTTTATCGATTTGAACCAAAACCTTTGGTTAGGTATGGAGCAAGGGCTTAGCTATGTGCAAATTAATAGTAATACGCGTTATTTAATCGATACAGAGGGCGAGTTTGGAACAGTTTACACAAGTCATTTAAAAGATTCTCTATTGTATTTAGGAACAAATCAAGGGTTGTTTGCCAAAAATATTTTTGATAGTAAGTCAGTTCCAGAATTAATAGATAAAGGTATTGGTCAGGTATGGAGCATTGAAGAGGTTAATAATCAATTATTAGTAGGTACCCACGAAGGTGTTTTTAGTGTCGATAATAAAAAGATAAAACCGATTCATTATGAAGGTGGTGCTTGGGTATTTAAAAAACACCCTAAGTTAGATGATGTGCTTTATGTTGGTTTTTATTCGGGCGTTGCTGTATTTAAGAACATTAATGGCGTATGGCAATTTGTAGATAAATGGCAGAATTATGGGGAATCATCCCGTTTTATAGAGTTCGATAAATATGGCCATATGTGGGTAGCACATCCTTCTAAGGGCTATTATCGATTGCTTTTATCAGATGATGGGATGGAACTTAAAGCTTACGAATTTTATGGTGTATCAAACAAATTTGTAGATATCTATGCCTATTTATGTAAAATTGATACGGATTTGGTGTTTTATAATCCAAAAGGGTTTTTTAATTATGATCCTATTGATAATGCTTTTATAACCGCTAAATACCCTTCGGTAGTTTTTAAAGATATAAAAGGGATTAACAGTATTTCGCAACAGGACAATATGTTTTGGTATTCCACCTTAAAGTCTTTGGGTTATGTTTCAAGAATTAGAAACCAATTTAAAACTATTGAAGAGCCATTTCATTCCATACGAAATAAACATTTAAATGATTTTAATACATTTAAAAAGATTAATGATTCTGTTTTTGGAATTGGTATCAATAATGGGATGTTTTTCCATAATATTAATAATCAAGAATTAGATGCCCATAAAGTAGCTCCTATGTTTAGGTCTATCGAATTTATTAGCACAACCGATACTATTGTAGCGCCAATAAATCAGAATGAAAAATTAGAGGTTCCTAATCATAATAATTTTTTAAAAGTAAGTATAGCATTGCCTAAAATGGCTTTAGCTAATTCGAAAAAAATACAATACAAATTAAACGGTTTAAATAAGGAGTGGTCTAATTGGGAAAACCTCTCTGAATTAAATTTCCCTGGATTGGCATCTGGAAATTATATTTTAGAATTGCGATCTGGCGATGAAAAAGAAACGAATCCCGAAACTATTTCTAAAGCATTTTATATTAAGCCACCTTGGTATTTAACTCATTTAGCATTCGTTGTTTATGGGTTGTTGTTATTAATAATAAACTATTCGTATAGAGCTTATTTTAAGAGAAAGAGTAAAAAACAAATGACTGTCTTAAAATCAGAAGAACAAGAAAAAAGACAACGACAAGAAGAAAAATTTGAATTGGATAGATTGGAAGCTGAGCGAAAAATGTTAATCTTAAGAGAAGAAAATTTAAATTTAGAAATAAAAAAGAAAAATTCAGAATTAGCCTCGTCTACACTTAACAATATAAAAAAGAACGAGCTACTTTCTAATTTAATAGAGGATATTGAAAAAATAGATAAAAACGTACTTAATAGCTCGTTGCATTCTCCAATAAATAAGGTGATAAAAAAGATTAATAATCATTTAGTCGATAAAGATGATTGGCTCACTTTCGAGCTACATTTTAGAAATGCGCATGCCGATTTCTTTGATAAATTAAGAGAAAAACACGCCAACTTATCTTCCAACGAAATAAAATTAAGTGCTTACCTAAAGCTAAATCTATCTTCAAAAGAAATAGCGTCGTTGATGAATATCTCCATAAAAAGCGTTGAGCAAGGACGTTGGCGCCTCCGAAAAAAGTTAGATTTACCAAAAGACGCTAGTCTTACAAATTACATTCAGTCTTTTTAAAAACAAACCTGTATTATTTAACTATTTGAATAACAATTACTTACAATTTATCTGTAGAGATTTTGTAGAGGTTTTATCTGTCATAAAATAAAGTAAAAGACTACGTTTAATTAATTTTAATACTATATTTGTTCTGTTAACTCGCTAGGTGTGATAAGACAGTAAAAACACTCATAATGGATTTAGATTCATTTGGAAAACCTTAATGTTTTAGAAGGTTTATTGGTTAAGTCAAGAAAAATAGAAACTAGAACAGAAGGTTTAGGAATTTCTATATATAACGAATCGGCTAAATATCATATTATCAAAGTATGTAACCCATATTGTGGGCCTTGTGCAAAAGCACACCCTGTATTGGAAGATTTGGTGAATGCAGGTAAAATAATTTACAAATATTGTTTACGGCGCATACAGACGGTAATGATGCTAGAGTCAAACCTGTAATTCATTTTTTAGCTATTGATGACCTAAGTACTAAAAGTAAAACCAAACAAGCTTTAAACGATTGGTATCTTGCCGACATAAAAAATTATAAGTTGTTTGCTAGTAAATATCCTATTAATGGTGGATTAAAACAGCAAAATAATAAAATGGAAGCTATGCATAACTGGTGTATTGCCGAAAATATAACTCATACACCCACCATATTTATAAATGGTTATGAACTGCCCAAAGAGTATAGTATAGATGATTTAACAGAAGTTTTGCAATAAAATTAAAAGATACCAAAGTTTGAACTTTGGGTTCGAACAATACCATTACACGAAAGGCAGACACAAACCTTGAGTGTCTTTAACTGTTCAAGGCAAATGTAATTATTAAATTTTTTTATTATGAAAAAATTAAGTTTAAAAAATCTAAAGATTGAAGTTGATCAGGTACTTCAAAGAAGTGAATTGAAATCTGGGTTTGGTGGGTATGGTGGGTATTCTAGAGCCTGTAGTTTTTGGGATATATATTATAGTGTAGGTGCCGGTTTAAATCAATCTGCAGCCTATGCCACTTTTGTAACTAATTTGGGCAATGATTTGACAGCAGGAGGGATGGGCGCCAATTGTATAGCATTAGGTTCGTCAGAATACTCTGATATAGGTGTGGTTCACTACTATACAATGGCATTTTGTTGCACTTAATTTAATTTTAATTTCCTAAAACATGAACACTTTATCTTTATCAATAGCTCCAATAGAAATTGTGATATTTGGACTGCTTTTAGTTATTTTATATGTAACAGCTTTGTATTTTTTATCAAAAAACGTAAGGGGCTGGAGGTTTTTTATTTGGTTTTTGATTGTAATGTTTATCCCCATTGCCGGAGCAGTTTCATATTTAATATATCATACAGTTGATAGTAGAAATCATGGAACAACTGTTTATTAAACCCTAAAAGGAAACGCTTCTTAGTATTTTTTTTAAAATAGAGGATAGTAGTATTGAAGATTTAAAAGATGTTTTACAATAAAAAGGCCCAAGACAAACCCCTTGGGGCACAAACAATATCCTTTTCGCGAAAGGCAGACACAAACATTGAGTGTCTTTAACTGTTCAAGGCAAATATAATTATTAAAATTTTTTTATTATGAAAAAATTAAGTTTAAAAAACCTAAAGTTAGAAACGACAGATGTGCTTCGGCGTAGTCAATTAAAAACTGTATTTGGCGGATATGGTGGTTATGGAGGAGGAGGTTCTGTTGAATGCCGCTGTAAAAATTCTAATACTGGAGCTGCATGGTTTGATGGCGTCAGTAGCTGTGATGTCTGTACAAGTAGTTGGTGTGATAATCAAGTTCCTCCAGGTAAAACTTGGACCAGTTTGATATGTACAGGGCCTTTAGGAGGTGGTGGTTACGGTTATTAACAAAAACACAGGTTAAAGGTAATTACCTTTAACCTGTGTTAACTAAATTTAACTCTTCAATGAGAAAGATAATATTTTATATCGTAATAGTTATTGTAGTCTTTAGCTGTAATAATAAAAGCAATAGCAATCATCAAAAGATTAAAGACACAAATATTGTAAAAAAAGGAAGAGTCTTAATTATTGGTAAAACAGATGATTTAAGACCTTTTAACCATTTTACTGTATTCAACGCGTCTTCGGCTTCACTTAATCATGGAAATTGCATTACTGACCGAAAAGTGATTGGTGACTCTATAGTCATGGAGATCGATTCTATTTTAGAACCGCAACTCTTACACTTGGCTTCATCGTCCAAAGATTTCAAGTATCGTGCTACATTTATGGCGAAACCAAATGATACGATATTTTTTGAAATTAAAAATAAGCGATTTAGCATTAAGGGAGAAAAAGCAGATGAACATAACTTTTATTCAAGTTTACGAGATTCTACTCCAAGATATATACACAATCCTTATAAAGGCAGTATCATAGAATATAAATCCAGGGTAGACTCTATTTACAGAAAAAAAGTAGACTTTTTTAATAAATACGTAAGGAGGCATAATATCACATCAAAGTCATTTATTGATTTTGTAGAGTCTGGTTTGAAATATTCTCACCTATATGAATTAATAATCCCCAGAACACAAAAAAATGGAGACTCTTTTTACTTGGCTGGCCCAGAGGAATTATTTACAATTATTCAAAAAGAGTATAGTAGTAAAGAGCAGTTGTTTAATTTTAAAGACTATTTAGGAGACATTACAATAGATGATTTTAAGGATGAGAGCCATTTAAGTATAGGTTCTTTCAAACCTGCTTTATCAGTACTTATAAGAAATTACTTTGCGACTTCAGATCATCCAAGTTATTCAAAAGAAAAATTTTTGGCAGAAAAAGCTGTTATAGAACATAATTTTGATGAAAAAATCAAGGAGTACGCAATCGCCTCTCTCATTGCTGTTTATAATGGAAGAGGCTTTGGGCACAGTAAAAAAAATGTTTCTTTTTTTAAAAATGCAATTCACGAATATGGTAAACAATATCCAGATTCCGAGTATACAAAGGAAATGGAATATATTTTAGAAGATCTAAATTATTTCGAATTAAAGCTTCCAGAATCTGCATTAAATACCAAATTGCTCAGTAAATATGGAGACACTTTAGCATTAGGTGAAATTTTTAACCGTTCCAATAAAAGGATAAGAGTTATAAATTTTTGGACCACTTGGTGCCCTCCTTGTATTAGTGAAATACAAAAGGCACAAAACTTTAGAGATAAACTATCAGTTGAAAATAATGTAGAATGGATTTACCTATCAATAGATGAAGACAAAAAGAAATGGTTAGAAAAATCAAGAGAACTTGAAAGCTATCTTAATGTTCGTGACCAATATCTAGTTATTAATGGTAAAAAATCGCCACTAGGAAGATATCTAAAAGTCCATTCGATTCCAAGGTATATAATTCTAAATAAACAAAATCAGATTGTTTTGAATTATGCACCTCATCCTTCGGATAGTCTTGTTTTTAAAAGAGTTATTAATAGTATTGAATAAAAAATCAGAATAAACCATGAGTGTCTTTAACTGTTCAAGGTAAATATAATTATTAAAACTTTTTATTATGAAAAAACTAAGTTTAAAAAATTTAAAATTAGAGGCTACAGATATGCTTCAACGCAACCAATTAAAAACTGTGTTTGGGGGTTATGGGGGTTATGGTAATGGTTTATGTACATGCAAATTATCTCCCACTAGGTCGGCTGAAACAAATACGGATGACTGTAATAAATGCGGTGATCTTTGTGATCAGAATTACCCATTATACACTAGTTGGATATGTACAGGAGCATAATTTAATTTAATACAGGGAAAGATAATTATTTTTCCCTGTTAATACATTTAATATTTCAATGAGAAAGCAAATATTTATTATAATAGTAATTGTGTTTAGCTGTAATAACAATAAAACCAATACCGATTATATAAAGGTTAAAACGGGTGATGTAAAATTAGAAAAGGCTCTAATTATTGGTAAAACAGATGATTTAAGAGATTTTGAATATTTTAATATAACTAACAACTCTTCGTTTTCATTTAAACTAAAAAATTACATAAATGAATTTAAAGTAATTGGTGACTCTTTAGTCTTGGAGATTGACTCCATTGCAGAACCACAATTAATACTCATGAGTTCTTATACTGATAATTTAAGGAGCTTTGCAAAGTTTATTTTAAAACCAAAGGATACGATAATTTTTGAAATTAAAAATAAGCGATTACTTCTTATAGGAGAAAAAGCGAATGAATATAATTTTTATTCAAATTTAAAAGATTCTACGCCAAATTATATGCTTAACGCCTATAAAGGTAATATTATGGAATATAAATCTAGGGTAGATTCTATCTACAATAAAAAAGTAGATTTTTTCAATAGATACATAAGGAGGCATTATATTACATCAAAAACATTTATTAATTTTATAGAGTCAGATTTGAAATATTGGCACGTATTTGAATTAACGAATCCTAGAACACAAAAAAGGCGAGACTCTATTTACTTGGTTGCCCCAGATGGATTAACTCCAATTATTCATAAAGAGTACAGTAATAGTGAGAGGTTGTTTAATATTAAAAACTATTTAGGAGATATTACCATAGATGATTTTAAAGATGAGAGCCATTTAAATATGCTTTCTTTCAAGTCTGTTTTACCAACACTCATAAGAAATCATTTTGAAACTTCAGACCATCCAAAATACTCAAAAGAAAAATTTTTGGCAGAAAAAGCTGTTATTGAGCATAATTTTGATGGAAAAATCAAGGAAGACGTCATGGCTTCTCTTATCGCTACTTATCATGATAAAGGTTTCGGGAACAGTAAGGAAAGTGTTTCTTTTTTTAAAAATGAAATTCGTGAATATGGCAAACAATATCCCGCCTCTCAGTATACGAAGGACATGGAAGTTTTTTTGGAAGATTTGAATTCTTTCGAATTAAAACTTCCTGAATCAGCATTAAATACAAAGTTACTCGATAAATTTGGAGACACTTTAACATTAGGCGAAATTTTTAAGCGTTCAAGCAAAAGAATAAGAGTGTTAGATTTTTGGGCAAGTTGGTGTCCCCCATGCATTAGCGAAATTAAAAAGGCAAAATCATTTAAGGACAAGTTGTCAATTGAAAAAGATGTAGAATGGATTTATTTATCGATAGATAAAGATAAAGAAAAATGGCTAAAAAAATCGAAAGAACTTGAACCCTTTTTAAATATAAAGAATCAATATTTTGTTATTGATGGTACAAATTCTCAGCTAGGGAAATTTTTTAAGGTCAATTGGATTCCTAGATATATAATCTTGAATAAAGAAAATGAAATTGTTTTAAATAATGCGCCAAGACCATCTGATACCCAAGTATTCAAACAAATAATTGATAATATAAAATAATTTTTTTTTTGAAAAAGGCATTTCCCTTTTACAAACAACCCGATGCAAAAGATTGCGGCCCTACTTGTTTGCGTATTATAGCCAAACACTATGGCAAACTCATTTCTTTACAAGATATACGAGGTCTATCTGAAACCACGAGGGCAGGTAGTAATTTATTAAAATTAAGCGATGCCGCCGAGGCTATAGGCTTTAAGTCTTTGGGTGTTAAATTTGATTTTAAAAAACTTAAAGAAGCGCCTCTGCCATTAATCGTGCATTGGAACAAAAACCATTTTGTTGTAGTTTATAAAATTAAAAAAGATATAATATATATTTCTGACCCTTCTTATGGTTTAATAACGTACTCAAAAGATGATTTTATTTCCAGATGGATAGGTAATAATGCCACAGAGGACACCAAAGAAGGTGTTGCACTTTTAATAGAACTCACCCCAAAGTTTAAACAACTAGATTGGGAAGAAACCGATAAAAAATCATTTCGGTTTCTGTTTCAATATTTATTTAAATACAAAAAACTACTTGTACAACTTATTATTGGTTTAGTAGTTGGGAGTTTATTACAACTTATTTTCCCGTTTTTAACCCAGAGTATTGTAGATGTTGGGATACAAAACCAAGATATTAATTTTATCTACGTGGTTTTAATTGCTCAAGTCATGTTATTTATTGGTCAAACTAGTGTAGGTATTTTTAGGAGTTGGATTTTGTTACATTTTAGTACGCGTATAAATATTTCTTTGGTTTCAGATTTTTTTATAAAGCTTATGAATATCTCCATAAAAAGCGTTGAGCAAGGACGTTGGCGCCTCCGAAAAAAGTTAGATTTACCAAAAGACGCTAGTCTTACAAATTACATTCAGTCTTTTTAATGTGATAATGGTTTTTATTTTCTAAAACCCTTTAAATCAGAATTTTACATTTTAAATGTAGAGGTTTTGTAGAGGGCTCTACATGCTGATTCAAAGTTTTTGTAGATGTGATTTTTTAGGAATTCACTCTGTTTTAACAAATATTTGTGAAATCAAAAACATCCCCAAGCTTTTTGCTTACCTACAAAAATACTTGCGATACGTCTTTTAAACAACAAGCATTTTGATGTATTTGTATGCTAAATTAACTTAAACTAAATATTATGAAAAAAATTACTTTATTATCAATTATGCTTTTTATAGCATTTATTTATCAAGTACAAGGTCAAGTGCTCGTTGATTATGAGACACCTGGAACCTCAAGTAGCTTTGGGAGTTGGGGAAGTGCTGGTTTTGCACAAATAGTAAACCCAGATCAAACGGGTTTAAACACTTCAGCGAATGTTGGAGAATTTACACATGACGGTAGTAGTGGGTATATTGGAATAGAATCTGCTGGTCCTTTTAGTAATTTTGATTTTACGGCAACACCTACCTTTAAAATGAAAGTTTGGGTTGATGAGCCAGTTGAAATTATTTTTAAATTACAAAACGACCCAAATTGGTGGGAAAGTAAAGAGGTTAAATATCAAGTGGGTGCAGGAGAAACAAATCAATGGATACAGTTAGAATTCAATTTTGAAGACGCAACGGCAACAAATTATAATAGAGTTGTTCTTTATTTTGATGGTGGGAATACTATTCCTTCAGGAGTTGGACATAAATATTATTTTGATGATATTGAAAAAAGTGCTACTCTTCTCCCTCCTACATGTACAGATGGTATTATGAATGGTGACGAAATTGATATTGATTGTGGAGGTACTACTTGTGCCCCTTGCCCACCAAAGCTTACAGATTTTAGCTTTGATTTTGATACCGTAACTCCACTGGAAGGGGCTGAAAGTGCTACATTTAATGATGATGCTATAAATACTGTTTTAAACGGCATTAACCCAACTGCTAATGTTGGTGAGCTTTCCGGTATAAATTTAAGTTGGTGGTCTCAGTTAAAATATCAATATGACGACGGAGTAGATTTGTCTACTGGAGATAGGGGTTTTTCAATGAAAGTTAAAGGACCAAGAGCGCTTTCAGTTACCATAAAAGTTGAGGGCTCAGTAGAGCATTCTGTGGCAGTTGACTATACTACACCAAACGTTTGGCAAAAACTTGACTTTGATTTTTCAAGTTTTACGTCAAATACAAACACTAAAATTGCTGTGTTTTTTGGTATTCAAGAAGATGATACTGCTTTTCCTGACCCAAATGATAATGTTTTTCAAGTTGATGACTTCATATTTGGAGTATTTGCATCATTAAGCACCAAAGATTTTAAAATTGAAGGCTTAACAATCTATCCAAACCCAACAACAGCTTCATGGGCCATTTCAACAAAAAATCAAGTTATAAAATCTATTGAGGTCTATAGTATTTTAGGAAAAAGGGTGCAAACTCTAAAACCAAATACATTAAATACTCAAGTTGACGCTTCAAGCTTAGCTCCAGGAATTTACATTACTAACATTACAACAGAATTAGGAACGGAAAGTAGAAGATTAATAAAACAATAATAAGTATTTTTAAAACACATAATCCTGTATGGGATAACCAACTATGCAGGATTATTAATTTGTCAAATAAATTCGGATATAAAACTCTAAATTAAATTAATTATTATGAAGAAAGAGCTCTTAAATTATTCAAAAAGACTTAGAAAAAGAAGTCTTCTTGTTCTAGCCTTATATCTATGCTTTGGTATGGGTATGGCACAGGTTTCTGTTACAGGAACGGTTTTTGATCAGACTAATCTGCCCTTGCCAGGAGCAAACGTTATTGTTAAAGGAACTACCAATGGTGCACAAACAGATTTTGATGGTAATTTCTCGATTAACGCAGAAACAGGCGACATACTTGTTGTTTCCTTTATAGGTTTTGCAACTAAGGAGGTAACTATAGGAAACGAGACAACCCTTTCAATTATCCTTCAACAAGATGCCAGTACTTTAGAGGAAGTGGTGGTCATAGGGTATGGTACCAAGTCAAAAACAAAATTAATATCAGCCGTCTCTACAGTAAACGAGGAAACGCTTAAGAAAATACCAGTACCGAATGTTAGTAATGCATTAGAAGGATTGGCTTCGGGTTTATTTGTAAGACAAGGCTCTGGTGAACCTGGTTTTAGTAACTCAAGCTTTGAAATTAGAAACTTTGGTAATGCCTTGGTTATTGTTGATGGTTCCCCTGGAGATTTAAACCAGTTAGACCCTAATGAAATTGAAAGTATTTCAGTGTTGAAAGATGCTGCGGCTGCAGCGGTTTATGGTGTGCAAGGGGGTAACGGAGTAGTTTTGATTACAACAAAAAAAGGGTTTATCGGAAAACCTAAACTTACTTATAGCAATCAGTTTACTTCCACTTCTTTTACCTCCTTTCCAGAGTATTTAACCTCTGCACAATATGGCGAGGTTTTAAATGAAGGGTTAAGAAATGCTGGTCAAACCCCTTTTTATACGGAGGAGCAATTAGAATTGTATAGAAACGGCACAGACCCTATTAACTATCCAAATACAGACTGGAGAAGTTTAGTGATTAAAGATTCAGGGTTTCAACAACAACACAATTTAAACGTAACTGGTGGTAATGAAGATGTAAAATATTTTGTTTCGGGTGGCTTTGTAGATCAAGGTTCAAATTATCAATCAGATGCGCTTTCATTTCAACGCTATAATCTGCGTGCAAATATTGATGCAGACATTACGGATAATTTAAATGTAATATTAAAAATGGGAGGTCGTAGACAGTTGTTTGAAGCGCCAGGATTTTCGGCTTTTAATATTTTTAGAGAATTGAGTCGAGCACTTCCAACAGATCTAGCCTACTACCCAGACGGAACACCTGCAAAGTCAAGTTTTAGTCCAACTCATATTGTTGAAGGATTGAGAGATTTTAACTCAGGGTACTATAGAGCTAGAAATAACAATTTTGACGCTAAACTATCATTAGAATGGGATGTTCCGTTTGTAGAAGGCTTAAAGGTTAAATCGTATGCTTCTATGGTTTACAACACATCATTTAATAAAACATGGAACAAAAGTTATGACCTTTTTACGTTAAATAGACAAACCGGTAACTATGATGTATTTAGAGCGACACCTTTAGATACACCAAGTGAAACAATTTTATCTCAAGGCACAAACTACAGTAATCATTATGTATTACAAGAATCTATTAATTTCGAGAGAACTTTTGGAGACCATAATGTGTCCGCATTATTACTTGCTGAAATCCAAAAAATACAGGGTCAGGATTTTTCGGCAAGTCGACAGGACTTTCAATCGACTGCAATTGATCAACTATTTGCAGGTTCATTACAAAATCAAGGGGCTAATGGTGGTGAGTTTCGCGAAAATCGTTTAGGGTTTGTGGGAAGATTTTCTTACGATTATCAATCAAAATATTTTATAGAATCGACGTACAGATATGATGGGTCTTCACGATTCGCTCCAGGAAACGAGTGGGGTTTGTTTCCGTCATTATCATTAGGATGGAGATTATCTGAAGAAACATTTTTCGAATCATGGAAAGAGGTTGTTCCAGAGTTTAAATTAAGAGCATCAATAGGGACCGCTGGTAATGATGGAACTGCTGGCTATCAGTGGTTAAGTGGGTTTAATTATAGTTTCTTCTATGCTATTAACGATACTGCTATTCCTACAATAGACAATACGGCATTACCAAACAGGGAAATCACTTGGGAAACTAACACAACTTATGATATTGGTTTTGACGCGAGCTTATTTAACAGAGATCTTAAATTATCTTTCGATTATTTCTTCAGAACAAAAGAAGATGTTTTAGCGCAGCCTTCAGCAGCTATACCTAGCACTCTAGGAGTCGGTGTAGCGGCTCAAAATTTACATGAATATTCTAATGAAGGTTTTGAGTTTTCGTTAAATTATGAAAAGGAATTAAATGAGGATTTAAAAATTATTGCAGGATTAAACTATTCGCATTCTAGAGAGAAAGCAGTATTTATAGATGAAGCGCTTCAAGAAGATCCTTTTATGAGAATGAACTTTACCGAAACAGGTGGTTTTACAGGACTTCGAAGAGGTTATATTTCTGATGGTTTATTCCTGTCACAAGAAGAAATAGATGCGCATGCTGACCAAGATGGAAATGGAAATACAAGTATTCAGCGCGGGGACATTAAATACCAAGATTTAAATGGCGATAATATCATTGATGTAAGAGACCAAAAAGTATTTGGAAATGGTAATAAAGCAGCTTCAAATTATTCTCTAAATTTAGGTGCTGAATATAAAAACTTTACGTTATCCGTTTTATTAACAGGTGCATCAGGTTATGATCTTTATATTTCTGGAGAGGCACAAAGTCCTTTACTGAATGGATTTACTGGCTATGATTATCAAATGGATTATTGGACGCCCGAAAATACTGGCGCAGCTTATCCAAGAGTAACTAATGGGGGAGCTAATCCTAATAATTCTAGATACTCTGATTTTTGGGTTAGAGATGGAAAACACGTTAGATTCAAAAATATAAACTTAGGTTACTCCTTACCAGAAGCGCTACTTAATGAGAAATTTGATGAAGTTAGATTTTTTGTTACAGGATATAATTTATCACTAGTGTCCACTAAAAATTAAACAAAGTTCTTTGAAATTATTGTAAGTCTGTATTTTAAGTCTCATTTTGAAGCGTGACGATTTGAAATGAATATTATGTTCGTAATTCAAAATTACGAAAATGAATCAAGGCAAAT
>NZ_JAQWOO010000064.1 GCF_029245835.1 Algibacter sp.
AAGCTTTGGGAACTTTCTTAGCAACCTGATTTCAGGGCTTATCGCATATAGCTTCTTGCCTAAAAAACCGTCTATTAAATTTCAAACTATAAATTCCAATCAAGTTTGCCTGTTTTAATAATCGAACTCAGGTTATTAGGATTATTTAAATCCTGTTACCGCTATTTATTTTACCTTTTTTTGAATTTTTGCAGTATCAGTTAGCTTATTTACTATAAGCTTAGGGTTCTGATACAAATAAACAGCACTAGTGCCTGAAGCTTCAATAGTGATATCTTTTAAAACTTCAAGATAAGCATCACTACTAATGGCACAAACGATATCGCAAGTATTTATGGTGAAATTTCTCCCGTTAAATTCCGAATTATTATCTAAATCTATTTTAGAAATATCACAGGAACCTTCAATATTAACAATAGCACGTTGATAAAGTGATGTTGAAAGTATAGAAGTATTAATAAGTGCTTCAACTTTACCATTACCACTTAAGTTCAAAATACAGTTTTCACTCGTTACATTTAGTTTTACTTTAGACTTATCATCACCACTAAAATCAAAAGTATTAGATTTTAAGGTTAATCCTGCTTTTGAAGACCCACTACTTTTCAACGAAAAGTTTTCAATATCCATCGTTAAAAGTGATACAATTTCGGCATCGTCTGTCGTTTCAACATGTCTAAAAGCATCATTATAAGTCACCTTAATATTTAATTTTTTCTTGGATGTTATTTTTAGAGTTTTATTAAATGTAAGTACGCTATCAATAACTTGGAATTCAATAACCTCATGAAGGTTCTCATCAGTCTCAATTTGTACATAAGGATTTTTGTCATAAATAATTTCAACTTCAAAATCTTCATCTAAAGCTATGGTATGAAACGATTCAATATCTGTTTGTATTATAGTAACAATTCTATTGCCTTTAATTTTTTCAATATTCTGAGCGAAGGAGGTGTTGGAAATCAATAAACCAAAAAATAAGATTGAAAGTAATTTTGTCATTTTTTAAAAATGGATTAAATGCTAAATGAATCAATATGTAATACTAATGAGACACATTGGATACCGTATTAGTCACTAACAAATATAAAACAAAAACCACTCCAAGCTTTTCATAAAAGTTTGGAGTGGTTTTAAAATCAGTTGGTTGTTGGTATTGGTTTTTATTTTTGTTTCACACTTCCCGAAGCGCTATCGCTTTTGTCAACCTTTTCAGGATTTCCATAATATTTAATGTCGCCACCACTTGATGCTCTCGCAGTTAGCTCTTTTGATGTGTTTATGGTAATATCAGCACCACTGGAAGCTTTAACTTCACTAGATTCAGCCATTAAATCTGCTGCTTTTATATCTGCGCCACTACTAGCTTCAGCAACTAATTTAGTAGTTTTTCCTGAAATTCTCATGTCGCTTCCGCTGGAAGATTTGCAGTTTAAAACAGAAGTGTTTACATCAACTTCCATATCACTTCCGCTGGAAGATTTTAAATCTAAACGTTCAGTAGTAATTGTATGTGTTGAATAAACATCACTTCCACTTGTAGAAATAATACTCGATATGTTTTTAAATCTAACATGTACTTTTTTTGATGTTGCTTTACCAATATTTTTTTTAGTGTGAATTTTTAAAACACCATCTTTAACTTCCGTTAAGATAATTTCTTGCAAATTACCGTCGGCTTCAACACTAACATTTTCATTGTCACTTTGTGTTAGGTAAACATCCAAGCCTTCAGTAGCTCTAATGGTTGAAAACGATTCGTTAATAGTTCGGACTTCTGTAATGACATCTCCATTTCCTCTAATTCCAGAGTTTAGGTTCATATCGAAATTGCATGAAAAAAGCGTTAAGCTTATTACAGTGGTTACAATGAATTTGACTAGTGTGGTCATGATTGTTCGTTTTTTGATTGATTAATTTATTTTTCAAATATCTAATTGTTGATGAGCTTTAAATAATATAAATACCTGAGTTGTTATATTTTAATGATGAATTGTTAGTTGTCTGATTTTATGTTGATTCCATTAGAATTAATATCAACTTGCACAGCATCTGCTTCTATCTTTACGCCGTCTTTGTTTATTTTTACACGGTTTTCAAAATCTTTAATTTCGATACCATCTTCATTTATTTTAACACCATCCGTATTAATGTTTACTTCAAATTCGTCGTCATCACAATCTAAACACTTTGTGGCGTTATGCAATATTTTTAAGTAATGCTCTTCCATCCCATTTTCCAAAATATCATTGTAATAAGAGTCGTTTCTATGGAACGAATAGGTGTTGTTATCCGCATATAATATGGACCCTTCAGGTAAATATAAAATAAGCTCTACCTTCTGATCTCTAAATTTGTTTTTAAAATCAGACGTTAAATAGGCATCAAGTAGCAATTCATTATTAGTTAAAGTGTAATTGTAATTAATCTGTTCTGCACGCTCTTTGGCGACTTGATAATTGCTGCCTTCAGCATTTTTTTCAATACTTAAAGAAGCTAAAGAATCTTTAGTAGATCTTACTATAAGTCTAATATCTGAATTGTATATCATCTTTTCATCGTTCTCATTGTGTACCAATTTGAAAGAATTATTTCTATAAAGGTTTCCAGAATTCGATTTATGATATCTATCATTACCAATCATTCTTAGGTTTATGGTGTCATTAGCCGTTATATTTAAAAGCTCTTTTTTAGTTACTTGCGCATCAAAAGCATGTTCGCTTGCATGTTTTACGCCAA
This sequence comes from Algibacter sp., assembly GCF_029245835.1. Taxonomy (GTDB): domain Bacteria; phylum Bacteroidota; class Bacteroidia; order Flavobacteriales; family Flavobacteriaceae; genus Algibacter_B. The sequence goes on from NZ_JAQWOO010000064.1 coordinate 2,740, forward strand.
TAATACTTAAGCCAATAATAGCCATTATCCAAAGACCTAATAACGAAAATTTAGCAATATTCCCAATAGATTTAAGGTTGTTAACCAATATTTTTAATCCTAAATAGAATAAGAAAAAGAACGGAATACCTACAGTAAAAAACATTAATAAAGAAGCTAGCCATACAGGCGTACTTGCCGCATTAGCAGCATCTATAAGATCAAAACCAGGAATGTTAACTGCCTCTGAAATTCCTACAGAAAACAACGCAATAATAAGCGCTATTAATGTGGTAGCACCTATAAAGATGAGCAAAACGCCAATAAATTTGGCAAATACTTTAAAGAAAAACATAATAATATCACCAATGGTATCAAAAAAAGTCCTTGAAGATGATTTTATTGAGTTCCCCGTTTTTTTTACATCAATATTTTTGGCTGCATTTGATACGGAATCCGATACATTTTTTGCAACATCACCTACGGTTTCTGTAACGGTATCAAACCCATCTTTTATTTTTTTTTCAATGTTACTAATGTTCACAGGTTCGCCTGTCATCATTATTTTTTCAGCAGTTGTTTTAGCTTCAGGTACTAAAACCCATAGCAAAATATAAAGTAAAATACCTGTTCCTGCTCCAAAAATTAATAGTATCCAAGCTAAGCGAATCCAAATGGCATCAATACCAAAGTAGTGTGCTAGTCCAGACGATACACCACCAATATAAGAGTTGTCCGTATCTCTAAATAACTTTCTAGATGGATTAGATTTACTTGAGTAAGACGTTTGTGGTTCATCCTCAAAAATCTCGTCATCTACAAGATAATCTTCAGGTTGTCCCATAATAGAGATCACCTCGTCTACCTCAGTAATTCGTATAACTTGTTTATCATTTTGCACACGCTCACTAAAAAGTTCGGCAATTCGCGCTTCTATATCGGCTATAATTTCAGATCTGCCTTGCGAGTCTGTAAATGATCGTTTTATAGCCTCAAGATAGCGTTGCAATTTTAAGTACGCATCCTCATCTATATGAAAAAATATACCTGCTAAATTAATGTTGACTGTCTTATTCATTGCTTTGTTGTTTTTTGGCTTGTTACTATTGTTACTGCATTGTGTAATTCACTCCATGTAGTGTCTAATTCCTTTAAAAATAATTTACCGGTTTCGGTTAAACCATAATATTTTCTTGGCGGTCCAGAGGTCGATTCTTCCCATCTGTAATTTAAAAGTCCTGCGTTCTTAAGTCGTGTAAGCAAAGGGTAAATGGTACCTTCTACCACCAGCAACTTCGCATCTTTTAAGGTGCCCAGAATCTCTGCTACATAAGCGTCTTCGTCTTTCAAGACTGAGAGTATGCAGAATTCCAATACGCCTTTACGCATCTGTGCTTTTGTGTTTTCTATCTTCATAGTGTCATTCTTTTAATGTTGTGAAACTGTTCATTTTTTGATTGATTTGATTGATGATTATTTTGATGAAATTTTTATTCTAATTTATTAATTGGGCGTTACCACAAGGGTCGGGCTTTCCATTTCAAGTCCTCGCACCTCCTTCGTCGGGCTGTGGGCTTTCCATTGCAATCCCTAACGCGGTCCCATCCGCCATTTATAAGTTCTTTATAAGTCATAGTTTATTTTAAAAAGTTAATGGTAAAAGGATATTTATAAATCTGTCCATCTCTGGCCTTTAAACTGGCAACAACTATAAGCGCCAATTCAATAATAAAACCAATTACCGCTAAAACACCTAAACCACCTCCTATATATAATAGAGGAGAAGGATCTCCTAAATTAATATGAAAGTCATGAAATTCATGAAAATCTATAAAGTCTAAACCGTTAAAAATTTTAAAAATAAAAAACGGAATCGTCAAGGTTCCTAAAATAATAGCATACAGAAAAACACTTAGTTGAAAATTTATGACCTGTTTTCCATGTGTGTCAATAAATTCAGATTTCTCCTTATTAGCAACCCATAAAACAATAGGGCCAATAAAATTTCCAAACGGAATAAAGAACCTACAAAATGTAGATAAATGAATAAATGTAGCGATGTTTTTTTGATGATTATCTAACATGATTTTTTCGATTGATTAAAAACATATAATAGTTTCTTATGCAAATATATGTCTAAAAGAAGGTACTTTGTTACGCATAGTACTGTAATTAACATAAATTTAACATTTATAAATGTCAAATATTTTCATAACTTAGTGAAAAATTAAAATCTATAAAATGACCTTAACACCAAGAAAATTAAATACTTACACGATGTTTAAATTGCCTTCAGCCTATTTGTGTGGTGTAAGAACAAAACATATAGATAATGAAAAATGTATTGTTGGTGTTACATTCAAATGGATAAACAAAAATCCTTTTAAGTCTATGTTTTGGGCAGTACAAGGTATGGCAGCCGAGTTTTCTACGGGTGCATTAATGATATCCAAAATTCAAGAATCAGGAAAACGCGTATCTATGTTAGTAACATCCAACAACGCCGCATTTACTAAAAAAGCAACAGGAAAAATTAAGTTTACTTGTAATGACGGTAAAGCTATAGACGAAGTTTTAAATAAAGCCATAGAAACAGGAGAAGGGCAAACTTTATGGATGCAATCGGTAGGCGTAAATGAAGAAGGTATTGTGGTTTCTACGTTTAATTTCGAGTGGAGTGTAAAGGTTAAGAGTTAAGGCGTATGCCGTAAAGTCCATTAGTCGATTTACAACTTAACAACAAACAACTAAACAAAAACTGTAACAAAACGCAAAACAAGTCAACATATAATCAAATCAACAGCAAACAACTTAACAACATACAATATTATGACATCACACGAAATTGACTACCGCATCTACGGCGAAGAAATGCAATACGTAGAAATAGAACTAGACCCACACGAAGGCGTTGTAGCCGAAGCAGGAAGTTTTATGATGATGGACGATGGCATTAAAATGGAAACCATTTTTGGAGACGGTTCTCAAAAAGATAGTGGTTTTTTAGGTAAAATTTTAGGTGCAGGAAAACGCATCCTTACTGGCGAAAGTTTATTTATGACGGCTTTTTATAACGACTTAACTGGTAAACGTAATGTGTCATTCGCATCTCCGTATCCAGGAAAAATTATACCCATAGATTTAACACGTTTTGGAGGTAAATTTATTTGCCAGAAAGATGCATTTCTTTGTGCAGCAAAAGGGGTAAGCGTTGGTATTGAGTTTTCAAAAAAATTAGGAAGAGGCTTATTTGGAGGCGAAGGTTTCATTATGCAAAAACTAGAAGGCGATGGTATGGCATTTGTTCATGCTGGAGGTACCATGGCTAAGAAAGAGCTTAAAGCAGGAGAAACGTTAAGAGTCGATACTGGGTGTATTGTAGGTTTCGATCAATCTGTAGATTATGATATCGAGTTTGTTGGAGGTATAAAAAACACCGTATTTGGAGGCGAAGGATTATTCTTTGCTAAACTTCAAGGTCCAGGAACAGTTTATATTCAATCTTTACCATTTAGTAGGTTGGCAGGTAGAGTTCTAGCATCAGCGCCTCGTACTGGAGGAAAAAGCAAAGGTGAAGGGAGCATTCTTGGTGGTTTAGGCGATTTATTGGATGGCGATAATAGATTTTAAAATGTTAATTTTACTTAAAGTTATCAAACTTGAATAATTTTTAATTAAATTTATAGCTATATAAAAAAAAGCCTATTAAAATATCTACTATTTATTTTAACCAAAACCTTAAAAAAACTATGGCAAGAGCAATGCTAGAGTATACCAAAACTGTGCTTAGTAAAGTAAGTTTTGACATTACGTTGTTTTGCAAAGAAGTACAAAAGGCACTACAAAGATTACTGCCTTACGAGATTGAAGAACTTAAAATTTATATTCATTCTTTAGTACAGCAAAACCCAGAATTAAATCAATGTTTAATTTATTTAAAACCATAAAAAAAGAGGTCGTCTAAAAACAATTTAGGCGATCTTTTTATTTTTGGTCATTTAGGTTTTATTTTGACGCTCTTTGTTTTAATAGTAAATAATAATGTTGTTAAAATAGAGCAAAGCGATTTCTATATCGCCAAA
>NZ_JAQWOO010000065.1 GCF_029245835.1 Algibacter sp.
CAAAATAAATCTGTAATTTTAGAGTAACAAAACATAGATAGGTTTTTAGATTAATAAATTGAATTTCAGTACTTTAATTTACTAAAAATCTATCTTTTTTACTATTAAAACTTATCTAAATATTAATCGAACTCAGGTTAACACCAAAAACATTATCTGACTTAAATAGGTTTTAAATGTAAAAGATTATTTAAATTCTGAAACAAAATGAAATTTCAAACTCGGATATTTTTGCTGGCTCATTTGAAGAGAAAATGGTGAGTCTGATAAAAACACCAATTGTTTTCTTTTGTCTTTAGCTAAAAAGCGTTGTTTTACTCTCAGAAACTCCTTGAATTCTTCACTTTTTTCATCTTCAGCCTCAATCCAACACGCTTTATGTACATTTAAGTTTTCATAAGTACATTTGGCACCATATTCATGTTCTAGTCTATATTGAATCACCTCATACTGAAGCGCACCTACAGTTCCAATTACTTTTCGACCATTAAGCTCTAGTGTAAACAATTGTGCAACACCTTCATCCATTAATTGGTCTATCCCTTTATTTAACTGTTTTGATTTTAAGGGGTCAGCATTATTAATATACCTAAAATGTTCTGGTGAAAAGCTCGGGACACCCTTATAGTTTAATACTTCTCCTTCTGTTAATGTATCACCAATTTTAAATGTGCCAGTATCTTGTAAGCCAACAATATCACCAGGGTAGGAGATATCTACGATTTCTTTCTTTTCAGCAAAAAAAGCATTCGGACTGGAAAACTTTACTTTTTTATTATGCCTAACATGAAGGTATTGAGTGTTTCGTTTAAATTCACCTGAAACAATTTTAACAAAAGCCAAACGGTTTCTGTGGTTGGGATCCATGTTAGCGTGTATTTTAAAAACAAAGCCTGTAAATTTATCTTCTTCAGGTTTTACTAAGCGCTCTTCACTTTGTTTTGGCCTTGGTTTTGGGGCTATTTCGACAAAACAGTCCAATAGCTCTCGTACTCCAAAATTATTTAAAGCTGAACCAAAGAATACGGGTTGTTGATTTCCATTTAAATAGGCTTCTTTACTAAAGTCTGGATAAATACCTTCTACAAGTTCAATCTCTTCTCGTAATGTATTAGCCGCTTTTTCTCCAACTAATTTGTCTAATTCCGGAGAAGATAAATCAGAAATCTCAATAGTCTCTTCAATATCTTTTCTGCTATCACCACTGAAAAGATTAATATTTTTCTCCCAAATATTGTAAATACCTTTAAAATCATAGCCCATACCAATAGGGAAACTTAATGGAATAACCTTCAATCCTAATTTTTGCTCAACTTCATCAAGCAAATCAAAAGCATCTTTTCCTTCTCTATCCATTTTATTAATGAATACAATCATCGGGATGTTTCGCATGCGGCAAACTTCAACTAATTTTTCAGTTTGTTCCTCAACACCTTTTGCTACATCAATAACTACAATAACACTATCTACAGCTGTTAATGTTCTAAAGGTATCTTCAGCAAAATCCTTATGCCCTGGTGTGTCAAGAATATTTATCTTAATACCATCGTATTCAAAAGCCAAAACAGAAGTTGCTACAGATATTCCACGCTGGCGCTCAATCTCCATAAAATCACTCGTAGCGCCTTTTTTTATTTTATTACTTTTTACAGCACCTGCTTCTTGTATGGCGCCACCAAAAAGGAGTAATTTTTCCGTTAAAGTGGTTTTACCAGCATCGGGATGAGAAATGATACCAAAAGTGCGTCTGCGTTCTATTTCTTTTAAAAAGCTCATAATAATAATAATACAAATAAGTGTGCAAAGATACTATTATTAAGTACAATTAAAATACTGGATATTCTGCATTATAAATAAATTGAAAGTAAAAATTAAGGTTTCTTCATTTTAGAACAAAAATGAATGTATTCAGAACATTTTGTATTAAAATTTTTAAGCTATATTTACTTTATAACATAACAAATTATATATTCAATTTGAGCTTAAATGTGTCTTAAGATGTTCTACAAAAAGAAGTATTTGCATTAAACAACAATAGTCAAAAAGCATTAATATATTTTATTAGTGTCTGGTTAAAATACGATTTTATCTAAAACCAGTCTACAATACCAATAAAACTGTTTTGTTTTTGATTTTTTTAAATAGCAAGGGGTCTATTTTAGAATAGGGTCAATTGTTTGTCTGGTGGTTTGGTTGTTAATTCGATCCATTTTTTATCTGGGTTTTCAAGGAATTTAAACAAGTCTATATAGGTCATCAAATGAAAGCGTATTACTGACACCATATTGGAATACGCCCATCTACGCTTAGTTTTTCGCTGTATTACTAGCATTAGCAATTGTATGATGAGTCCACACCAAATCTGTATTTCGATGGCATTTTGATTGTCTCCCAAGAAGTATTTTAGCGGAAAATTTTGTTTAAGTCTCTTAAACATTGTTTCTATCTGCCATCTGTGTTTATATATAGCTGCTATTTTATCTGGACTAATTAGAAAATTGTTTGTAATAAACTCAAAGACCTTGTTTGTATTTGCATCCCAGTATGCTACTCTTCTGAGTTCAACTTTATTTTTATTTTTACTAACGCTGATATGCTCGTCCTTTAATACGGCATCACTAGTGGTATCGGACAGGTCAAACTCTTGAATGTTTACATAACGAGCATTATCTTTCTGTCTGGTGACAAAATAAATGTCTTTGTCAATCCACCGCGCAAATTGCGTGTAATCGTTGTAAGCTTTATCAAAAACCACAAAAGAGCCCTTTTCCAAATTCAAATCTTTCAAAAAAATGTGGTCGTGTTTTGCAGCGCTCGTAAATCGGACAAGACAAGGAACATCCTCCAAGGCATTAATCATTGTATGCATTTTAATACCACCTTTCTTTTTGCCGTTAATTGGGTTGCGACCAACTCCTTTTAAGATGTCACTGAAGAGACTTATGGTACTGGAATCGACTATTTTTAAATGTTTTACTGGTATAGACAAGGAACTGCTGTCCGATAAAAACCCACGATACTGATTAAACAAGCTATAATAGATATTAGCAAACACCTCACTACTACGTTTTTTATTAGCGTTAGAGAGTGTGCTGCGTTTTGGAAAATGTTTTAGGTTCAAATGTCCTATTCTTCCCTCACAGGCAAGCAATATGGTAGATAGTTCACGTAATGAACTTACCCCGCTTAGAGTTCCATAGAGCATCGTCACTAAGTGGTCATAAGTCTTGAACCGCTTATAATACCTATCACTATTGTATTTTTTAGCTGTCCGACTAATTATTGATGGTGAAAGTAGCTTTAATAGTTGTTTGATAATAGGTTGTCCGCTAAAGTTATTACTTTTGTTCATGTATCGAGTTTTGTGGTAAAAACACGATATAAACTAAAGCGGGAAATCCATACTGGAAATCCCGCTTTTAAAAATGTTTATCGGACACTAATGATTTAAATGATATTTAACAAGTTGTAATTTTGTTTGTATTTTTGTGAAACTATGAAATGAGTGATAATAATTAAGTCGATTAGAACGCATAATTTTATTTACGAATTACATCTGACCCCCAAATAAAAAATAAAAATTAGCAGATGAAAGAAGAAAAAGTTATCCTAGTTAATGAAAAGGATGAACAAATAGGTTTAATGCCAAAAATGGAAGCTCATGAAAAAGCAGTATTACACCGAGCGTTTTCAGTTTTTATTTTTAATGATAAAAATGAACTCATGCTTCAACAAAGGGCATTAAATAAATACCATTCTCCTGGACTTTGGACAAATACGTGCTGCAGTCACCAAAGAGATGGTGAAACCAACATTCAAGCTGGAAAAAGGCGCTTACAAGAAGAAATGGGTTTTGTTGCAGATTTAAAAGAATCTATTTCATTTATTTACAAAGCCCCTTTTGATAATGGTTTGACTGAACATGAATACGATCATGTTTTGTTGGGTAAATATGAAAAAGAACCTGTAATTAATACAGATGAAGTTGCCAGTTGGAAATGGATGCCATTAGAAGAAGTAAAGGTTGATATTTCATTACATCCTGAATCATATACTGAATGGTTTAAAGTTATATTTAATAAATTCTATAAACATATAAACATCACAAATTAATGAAAGTTACCGTTAGTAGAAAAGCACATTTTAATGCCGCACATAGGTTATTTAGAAAAGATTGGACTTTTGAAAAAAATGATGAAATTTTCGGAAAATGTAATAATCCTAATTTCCACGGCCATAATTATGAACTTATTGTAAGTGTTACTGGTGAAATTGATAAGGAAACGGGTTATGTTATAGATATGAAGATTCTTAAAGACATCATTAAAAGTGAAGTTGAGGATGCCTTTGATCATAAAAATTTAAATGTAGAAGTTCCTGAATTCAGAGATTTAAATCCTACTGCTGAAAATATTGCAGTTGTAATTTTTAATAAAATGAAATCTAAGTTAGATTCAGATTTAAGTCTAGAAATTACACTTTATGAAACACCACGAAACTTTGTAACTTATTCTGGATAATAAAAAATGCACAAAACACTATACCCGTTAAAATTTACTCCTATTTTAAAAGATAAAATTTGGGGTGGTACAAAACTAAAAACGCTACTTAATAAAGCATCAGATTTACCAAATATTGGTGAAAGCTGGGAAATTAGCGATGTTGAGGGAGATGTTTCAATAGTTTCAAATGGAGATTTAAAAGGACAACCTCTAAAACACCTCTTAGAAACTTATAAAGACCAATTAATTGGCGGTAAGAACTATAAAATTTTTGGGAATAAATTTCCTTTATTAATCAAGTTTATTGATGCTAAGGAAGATTTATCAATTCAATTACACCCCAATGATGAACTAGCAGCAAAACGACATAATTCTTTTGGGAAAACGGAAATGTGGTATACCTTGCAAGCTGATGAGGGCTCCAATTTAATAGTTGGGTTTAATCAAGACATGACACCCGAAAAATATTTAAGTCATTTAGAAAATAAAACGCTTACCGAGATTGTAAATTTCGATAAAGTTAAGGAAGGCGATACCTATTTTATTGAAGTAGGACGAATTCATGCTATAGGAGCTGGTGTTATGGTGGCTGAAATACAACAAACAAGTGATATTACTTATCGAGTTTATGATTGGGATCGGGTTGATGATGAAGGTAATGAAAGAGAGTTACATAATGATTTGGCTATTGATGCCTTTGATTTTAATATGCCAGATAATTTTAGAGTTAATTATTCTAAAGAAAAAAATCAATCCAATCAAATGGTAAGTTGTCCCTATTTTACAACAAATTATATAGAGGTAAATGGCTTATTAAAAAAAGAAAATAATAAAGATTCTTTCTTTATATATATATGCGTAGAAGGTTCCGCTATAATTACTGCTAATGGTATATCTGAAGACTTAAAAAAAGGGGAAACTCTATTAATACCAGCAGCACTTGAACATTATGAAATTAATTCAAAAAAAGCTACGCTATTAGAAGTTTATGTGTAATTAAAAATAAATTCATCACCGTTTACTTTGATGCATCAAATAAAATTATCATTCCCGCTAAGTCGGGAATCTTTATATAAATTAATTACTTATTTTTGCGTAAATTTTAAAAAATACAAAATGGCAAACGTTAGAGAATTAAAAAAAGATATTAATTACGTTTTAGGCGATATTATAGAAGCTGTTTACATCTGGGAATACTCAAATACAGATAAAGACACTAAAAAGAGTGAAGCTATTATAGATGAAGCCATTGAAACTTTTGACGAGTTAATAGCAAAAGTAAATGCTAAAAATATAGACAATCCAAAAGCACATTTTAAAGCTATTAATAATGATCTTGAAAGAAAAGGAAGAGCTTTAATCGAAAAAATTAATAAACTAGGATAAGATTTTTAATGGAGTACTTGCAAATATTATTTTTGCGATTATATTTGCACCCATTAAAACGCCGATGTAGCTCAGCTGGCTAGAGCAGCTGATTTGTAATCAGCAGGTCGTGGGTTCGAGTCCCTCCATCGGCTCTAAAAAAAGCAAAAGCCTTTCCATGTGGAAAGGCTTTTTTATGAGTTCTTGTTTTATTTTAAAAATGTTAGTTGCTTGCCTCTGTGTTTTTGATTTTTTTGATAAAAGATTCTAATTCTTTTCCATATTTAGAAGCTTTTACTTTAGGTGTTAATGATTTATTTATTGTGTCTAATAAATCAATTCTAGCGTTATAAATTTCGGTAAGTGCTAAATAAGGCGCAACTTCACTATCTTTATTATTTAGTGCAAAGTTTACAGTAAATAGATATTTGCGTTTTAAATTATTGTCACTTTCTTTTATTAGTAAATTAAATGTAGCGGTGTCCCCTTTTTTTTGTGCATCAAATTGTTCTTTAATTAATTCTAAACTTCTGTTATTCATTCTAGAAATCAACTTCTTATAGTCTTCTAATACTTTTTGTTGTTCAGAACCTTTAATGTTAGCTTCAAAAGCAAAATTTTTCAATGTTGTATTAATTTCAGTAATACCTTTATCAGCAAAAAAGGTAATTCTATCTTCTTCAGCACTATGTTTATCTAAGTATAAATAGAATATCTCAGGAGCGTCTAAATCACTATGTAATTGGATATTAGAATGACCATTAACAACTAGTGAGTCTACAGTTACTAATAATGTATCTTCAACTTTTTTAAGATAAAGCGTCCCTTTTTTTAATCCTTTTATATTAACTTTTACAGTTAAGTCTTTTTGGTCTTTACCGCAAGCAACAAAAAATAGAGATATTAATAATATATATGATAATTTTTTCATTGAAATACTAAATATTTAAAGTGCCACAAATATCAAACAATTAAATGGCTTTTACTAGTTGCTTATTATTAATTTATAGTGTTAAATAAATTATAAAATAAGTAAGTAGTAGTTTTTGGCATGAAGTTTGAAATCTATTAAAAGTAATTACATTCGTAGAATAGTTTATTGAGTGGTTACTTTAAACTTAAGAATTGTAATTCATATTTTGGTTGGTTAGTTAGTAAAAAAGCATCCTGTTTCAGGGTGCTTTTTTTATGTTATCTGGTCTTCAATTAATGATTTATTAAAAGTATAAATATGTATTTCATCGATTATATTGATATTTTCATCTGTAAATGTTAAAATTTAGTGTATTACAACGATTTTAAATGTATTTAATCGTATTAGTGTGTTTAATAATTATATATTTGGAGTGTACTAAATAACACACTTTTTAGTTCAATGGATTAATTAATTAATATTTGCATTATGTTGTTAAAAATGGAAACCCCAAATCTAGCATCATAATAAAAAAAGCAAATTGAAAGAAAACCGAGTTTGAGGGAACTCGGTTTTTTTATGCAATAATTCTAAATGTTAAATTAATTCGATTTCCTACATTCTTTTTTGTTTTAGGTATTTGATGAAGCCAATTTGTTTGAGTTTCACCTTGCATCAATAACAAGCTTCCATGGTGTAAAATAAGTTTCTTTTTTAACGATTTATTATTTTTATGTTTAAAGTGAAAGACTCTTTCTGCACCAAAAGATACGGAAGCTATAATTGGGTTTTTTCCAAGTTCTTTTTCATTGTCTGCATGCCAACCATTACTATCATTTCCATCTCGATATAGATTTGCTAAACAACTTGTGAATTTAATTTTTAGTTCCGTTTCAATTGTATTCTTGATTTCTAATAAATCAGCTTCAAAAGGATGCGGCTGCATAACAATGTTGCTATACTTATAGCTGTTTTTATTATCAGCGTAAAAAGCTGTTAAACGCGGTTGCTGGTAAGTTTTTCCAAAGACGGTAATTTCATCTTGTTTCCAATTTATAAACTCTAATAAGTTTTTAAAATATATATCGGCTTCATTGATGTTGAAGAAGTTTGGATAGTAAACAACATCAGCATCTTTTAAGTTTAAATTAATAGAACTTTCAAAAAGCATATTCTTTTATTTTCTAAATTAGCATAATTCAAAATAAAAATGAAGTATACTTTAACTTTTTTACTCTGTTTGTTTTTTTCTAATCTTTATGCTCAACTTCCAAAGGGTTTTGTATACGTTAAGGATATTATTCCAGATTTAGAAGTAGAGTTACGTTATTTCACCTCAAATAATTTTGTAGGAAAGCCTATTGAAGGTTATTATTCTAATAAACTTATTTTAACAGAGGAAACTGCAAAGGCTTTAAAATTGGTTCATGAAGCCTTACAAGAGAATAATTTGTGCTTAAAGGTTTATGATGGTTTTAGACCACAAAGAGCTGTAAACCAATTTGTAAAATGGGCTAAAGATTTAAATGATACAATTAATAAACACACGTTTTATCCTAAGGTTAAAAAAAGAAACTTATTTAAAGCGGGTTACATTGCTTCAAGTTCTGGACATAGTAGAGGAAGTACCGTTGATTTAACCATTGTTGATGGTAATACAGGAATGCCATTAGATATGGGTAGTCTTTATGATTTTTTTGGACAAGAGTCTTGGGTTAATTATAAAAATATAACAGAGAGGCAGAAAGCTAACAGGCAATTGCTTCAAACTTATATGTTGAAATTTGGTTTCAGAAATTATCCTAAAGAATGGTGGCATTTTACGCTTCGGGCAGAACCATTTAGAGATACTTATTTTGATTTTGCTATAAAATAAATTCCTGCTTTCTGATAAGCTTTTTGATTCATAAAGGTTTTAACAAAAATATTTAAATAGTTTATAAATCTAATGCTCCAAAAGTCTAAATTAATACCAGCGTTTCTTTTTCTTTTTTGAAGCTTCACTCTTGCGTCCTTTTCTATGCTTACTCCCTGTTTTTTTAGACTTGTGGATAATTGGTTTTGCTTTAGGGTCTAAAGGATATGGGTGTTCTTCAACTATATCCAATTGTAATTGAATAAGTTGCTGAATGTTTTTTATATACTCTTTTTCGTCAGCAGAACAAAAAGAAAATGCCATTCCTGTATTTCCAGCTCTGGCAGTTCGTCCAATTCTATGTACATAAGTTTCGGGTACGTTTGGTAAATCAAAGTTTACTACGGCATCTAAATCATTAATATCAATGCCCCGTGCTGCCACATCAGTAGCTATTAAAATATTAACGTCACCTTTTTTGAATCTGTTTAAAGCATCTTGTCGCCCAGTCTGACTTTTATCGCCATGAATACTATCTACTTTATAGTTATTCTTTAAAAGTGTTTTTTCCAATTTATCAACTCCAAATTTTGTGCGTCTGAAAATGATAATATTACCTTTAATTGTGTTTCTAAGTAAGTGTAAACACAGTTCAATTTTATTCTTTTTAGGAACATAATATAGTAACTGAGCTACATTTTTTGAAGTAGAAGAATTTTGCGTCACTTCCACACGTTCAGGCGAATTTAAAATAGAATTTGCTAATTGCTCTACTTTATGGGGTATAGTTGCCGAGAACAAAAGAATCTGTTTTTCTTTGGTACATAAACGTTCAATCTTTCTAACATCATCAATAAAGCCCATGTCTAGCATTAAATCGGCTTCGTCTAAAACCAAGGTTTCAACATAATCTAAATTGATAATATCTTGCTTGTGTAAATCCAATAAACGCCCAGGAGTAGCAATTAAAATATCAACTCCTTTTTTTAAAACATCTTTTTGTGGCTCTATAGGTGTTCCACCATAAACAACAGTAGTTCTTAAGTTGGTATAAGTACTATAGGTTTTGAAATTATCTTCTATTTGAATGGCTAACTCACGGGTGGGACTAACTATTAAAGCTTTGATGGTTTTTCCTTTTTTAGGAGCGTCTTGTTGGTCTAATAAGGATTGTAAAATAGGAAGTGCAAATGCTGCCGTTTTACCAGTACCGGTTTGTGCAGAAACTATCACATCCTTTTTATATAAAACAAGAGGAATTGTTTTTTCTTGAACTAAAGTAGGATTATCATATCCTGCTTCTGCTACGGCACGCAAAATGGGTTTACTTATTTTTAAATCTTTAAAAGACATCTATAGTATAATTTGCCGCAAAGATATGATAAACAAGTTCAAAGCTTCATGAATAACACTTCCATCTTTAAATTGCTCAAATAAAAGAAGTCTTTTTGCCCTACTTTTTAAAATAAAAATAAACCGTAACAAAGGCTATGCTTTTTTTTTCTTTTTCAATTAGAACAAAAATCTATCATTTTCTTTTGAGCGCTTCAAAAACAGGACTGTTATAAAAAAGATTGCAGTTTATCTCTTTTTCGTTTTGGCAGTGCATTATTATTTATGATTAATTTGATATGCTCCTTATTTTTTTCTTTGTTGTAAAGTAAATTAAAAAACTGCCAAGTACTCAGGCTGTTTTTAGATTTTTTAACGGGCTCTAAAACATGCCCTGTTTTAACAAATCCTTCCTTTAAAACGCGAATATAAGTCCCAGAAAAACCATGGTCAATAAATTGCTTTAACACGTTTTGAGTGCCAAATTTTACTCCAAATTTATAGCATGGTTCTCTAGGTTGTGTTATTTGAACAAGCGCAGAGCCTATTTTGTAGATATCACCAATATGAATCTCTTTTTCATCTAATCCAGAAACGGTTAGATTTTCACCAAACATGCCCCAATTCCAATCTAGGTTAGGATATAAGCTTTTCCAATATTCATATTGATTTGCTGAAAATAAGTAACAGGCTTTGAATTCTCCACCGTGGTGTTTTCTATCGGTTACTTCGTCACCTTTTACGTCGTGTTTTCCTAAGGAAATCGGTTGATTTGTTGGTATTTTATAAATGCCAGTTGTTTCTTCTTTGCTATTCCAAATGATGGTGGTTGGTTTTGCTATGTTTGTTGAGATTATTTTCAAAAGGTTCGTTTAATACAAAAAAAAGTTTTGTTTCTGTGAGTTTTATTGATTGTTAAACGAAGTTAGGATGTTTTTCTGATAAAGTCAAGTTTCATTTCAAACAAAAAAACCACCCTGCTTTCACAAAGTGGTTTTTATATATAATTTAAAATTATCTTTTAGTTTACAGAAATAAGGTTTACATCGAAAATTATAACTGAGCCACCAGGTATTCCAAAAGTGCCATTGTTACCATAAGCTAAATGAGAAGGTATAAGTAAAGTTCCGTTTCCACCTTCGTTAAAATAGGGCATACCTTCAGAAAATCCTTCAATTAATCCTGTCAAATTAAAATTTACGTTTTGTGCACTTTCATCAAAAATAGTACCGTCAGTAAAATAGCCTTTATAAGTTACCGTAACATTATCAGTAAGGGTAGGTTGTTCACCATTTCCTATAGTGTCTATGGTGTAATACATACCAGAACTTGTTTTTTGCGCAACCAAATCATTATCGTTTAAATAAGTTTGAATGTCTTCATCATTTTCAGTTACATAATTCACGTAGATAAGTTTAATATCAAAAATAATAACAGAGCCTCCGGGGATTTGCTCATTTTTACTACTTCCATAAGCCAAATGTGCTGGGATTATAAGTTTTCCTTCGCCGCCTTCGTTAAAATAGGTAAGTCCTTCTGCAAACCCTGGAATAAGTCCTTGTAAACTACTAAATGAAACACCTGCTTCGTTTTCGTCAAAAATAGTTCCATCAGTTAAGTAGCCTTTATAAGCGACCTTTACTCTGTCTGTTATTTCAGGTTTCTCTCCAGTACCTTGCTCATCAATTACATAGTATAATCCTGAAATACTACTTTGTACATTTAGATTATTGGTTGCAATAAATGCTTGAATTTCTTGGTCGTTTTCTGTTCTATAATCTTTTGGAGCATCGTCAGAACTACAAGCAGTAAAAAAAACGATAGCAAAAGCAATTATTATATTTTTCATCATCTTAAATTTTGAGCAAATATAGCAGAATAAATTAGACTCAAATGTGTTTCTAAGTTTTAAAAAGACTTGAAAATCATTTGTTATTTAGTTTGCGCTCATGTTTTAAAATAGTACTTACAGCTTGTTTGTATTTAAACGGATTGGTTGCTTTTTTTATAGTTTTATACGTCTTTTGAGGATTAGAACACGACTGTGAAAAGAATTCCCAAAAGCCTAACATTTTCATTTTTATGGGTGTAGGTCCAGAAAGGTAATCGTTGTATTGTGTGTAAATAGTATTATGGAATTCCTCAAAAATATCCCAGCGGTTTTTTGGATATTCTGTGGTGTTATTTTTAATCATCTGTGGTAAAAATGGGTCGGCAATTAACCCGCGACCAATCATAAAATGATCTACACTAGGGAAGCGTGCTTGCATGCTTTTAAAAGTCGCTACACTTGTAATATCGCCGTTATAATATAATTTGTGCTTGGTGCTGGTAATACAACGCTCAAAAGCATCCAAATCTACAGGGCCTTTATACAATTGCTTTCCTATTCTGGCATGAATAGCAATGCTTTTTATGGGGTATTGGTCTAAAATAGGGAAGACGTCTAAGATTTCTTCAGCATGCTCGTACCCCAGACGCATCTTCATAGAAACTAAAATATCAGTTTCTTTATGTGTGCGTTCTAAAATGGTATTTATTTTTGATGGATTACAAATTAAACCCGAACCCATTCCAGATTTAGCAACCATAGGATATGGGCATCCTAAATTCCAATTTAATTCTTTGTAACCTAAACTTTGTACGTATTTGGCAACAAACAAAAACGCTTCGGCATCATTGGTTATAATTTGTGGTATAACCTCTAAAGAGGTATTGTTTACTTGTAATAAATCGTTCTGATAAGAAGCTTTAATTTTAAATTTACCATTAAGCCGGATATAAGGCGAATAAAAGGTATCGATACCTCCAAAATAATGATGGAAGGCATTACGAAATCTAAAATCTGTAAACCCTTGTAATGGTGAAGAAAGTAATTTAAAAGCCATTTATAAATGATGTGTTACAAAGATAGGGATATCTTTTTTTTGAATTTGAATAAGTTTTGCGAGTGCAGAGTGGTATTTTTTGAGAATTCTTTTAATATTTTCGCAAATTGATTACCTAGTGATGTCATTTTTTTTTGTACCTAGACTTTAAAATATAATTAATAAACTTGTAGTTTGTATTTTTTAAATTGAGTATCTCTAGGCATCTTAAAAAAAAGTAATTTTAAAATGAAATAGAATGAAAAATTTGTTGTTTTACCTTTTGTTTTTTCCCATCTTTCTTTCAGCACAAATAAACGAAAGTGATACGCTTAGGGTTAAAGCAAGTCTTTCTTTAACTGGTTTTTATCAAAGTGGAAATGTAGAAAC
The DNA here is from genome assembly GCF_029245835.1 of Algibacter sp. Classification (GTDB taxonomy): domain Bacteria; phylum Bacteroidota; class Bacteroidia; order Flavobacteriales; family Flavobacteriaceae; genus Algibacter_B. The sequence continues at coordinate 13,225 of NZ_JAQWOO010000065.1, forward strand.
TTTAATTTTTAGAGCAAAATCTGATTTAAGTTTTAAACCCTGGAAGGATTGGGTTTTTAAAAACCAAAACTCCTATGTCTTTCAAGAGTTTGGTAAGGCAAAGGCAGATGAAGATATATTGAGTCTCAATTTTTTGTACCTTAATCCTGAACGAAAAATATATCCATTTGTTTTGGGTTTTGTGAGTACTAATTTTCGAAGAGAAATTGATTTACGATATCTGTTAGGTGCAGGAGCCACTTTTCAAATTCTAAGCAAAAAAAATAATTGGCTCAAATTTTCGGTTTCTAGTGAATATGAACAGACTGATTTTTCTGAAACAACCTTTAATTATTCGGAGTATAATGGCAACCAGTCTATAAATACTTTGCGCGGTACTATTTGGGTAAATGGTAAATATCATGTGTTTAAAGAGAAAGTTATTTTAAATCATGAAATTTATTTTCAGCCTTCTTTGGAGCAAAGTAATAATTTTCGTTGGCAAGCAGATCTTGGTTTAGAACTGCCCATTTGGAAGTATTTAAACTTTAAAATAAATTACCGACATACTTATGAAAGTATAGTGATAGAGAACCAAAAACAAGAAGATAAGTTTTTAACTTTTGGTTTTACTCTAAAAAGTTATCAATAAAATAGAGAATCTAACTTTAAGATGTTTTTGTTTATATTATATGTATTGTAGCGATAAAGTTAAGTTTCAATTCAAACAAAAAACCACCTTGCTTTTACAAAGTGGTTTTTAGTTCGTATTCGTTCCGCGTAAGCAAAATAGTCATAGTTTTCTTATTCAATAACAGTAACTAGATCTTCTATAGGTTTTCTAACTTTAGGAAGACTAACTAACCAGTCATTTTCAGTATCTCTATAACCAACAGGAAGCATAACACAACTTCTGAGTCCTTTAGCTCTTAAATCTAAAATTTCATCTAAAGCATCCGGGTCAAAACCTTCTAGAGGTGTGCAATCTACGCCTTGAAAAGCAGCAGCTGCTATAGCTTGTGAAAAAGCAATATAAGCTTGTTTCGCAGCGTGGTTAAAGTTTACTTCTGGATCTTTTTGAGGATAACTACTCAATAACATTTGGCGGTAATTTTCCCAACCTTCATTTTCAAACCCACGAACGGTATTGGTTAAATCGAACATTTTATTGATACGATCTGCTGTATAGGTATCCCAAGCAGCAAATACTAATAAATGCGAACAGTCTGTTATTACTGGTTGATTCCAAGAAATAGGTTTGATTTTTTCTTTCAACTCTTGATTGGTAATAACGATAATTTCAAAAGGTTGTAAGCCACTTGAAGTAGGCGCAAGGGATGCTGCTTCAATAATATTATTTATTTTTTCTTGAGCTACTTTTTTGCCATTCATAGCTTTTGTAGCGTAACGCCATTTTAATTTTTCTAATAATTCCATAGTATTTTTTTGTATTGGTAAAAAAACCACCCTGTTTTCACAAAGTGGTTTTGATTTTTTATTTGTTCCGCGAAAGCGAAAAAAATTATAGTTTTAATTTATGGGATTGCCACGTTATCCGTTCTCGCAATGACGTTTCTATTTAATCATTTCGTAACTGCGCTTAATAAAGTTAGTTAACTCTTCGCCTTTAAGCAACCCTTGAGATAACCTAGCTAAATCTAAACTTTGCTTAATTAAACGTTCTTGTTTCTTTTTGGTTTTAGTACCAAGAATTTCTCCAACCAATTCAGAGTTTGTATTCACAACTAGGTTGTACATTTCTGGCATGCTTCCAAACATATTCATACCGCCACCGCCTCCGGTTGCTTGCATTTCTTTCATTCTACGCATAAATTCTGGTTGCGTTATCGTAAATGGAGATTCATTACTATCCATAGCCTCTAACTGTACCATGAATTTATCAGAAGGAATAACGTCTTTTAATAAGTCATCTAAAGCTTTCGTTTGATCTTCATCTAATTTAGAAATTGTGTTTTCATCTTTCTTAATTAAATTATTAATGTGATCTCCGTCTACACGTGCAAAGGTAATGTTTTCTTTAGTGCTTTCTAATTTCTGAATTAAGTGAGATACAATAGGAGAATCTAGCAATAACACTTCATAATTTTTAGCTTTAGCAGTTTCAATGTAACTGTGTTGTGCATCTTTATCTGAAGCGTAAAGAATCACTAATTTGTCATCCTTATCTGTTTGATTTGCTTTTATTTTATTGAAAAGCTCTTCGTAAGTATAGTATTTACCATCAACCGTTGGGTATAATGCAAAGGCATCCGCTTTTTCAAAGAATTTTTCTTCAGAAAGCATACCGTATTCAATCACGATTTTTATATCGTTCCATTTTGCTTCAAAATCTTCACGGTTATTATTGAATAACGATTTTAATTTGTCAGCAACTTTTCTAGTAATGTAAGATGAAATCTTTTTAACCGCACCATCAGCTTGTAAATAAGAACGTGATACGTTTAATGGAATATCTGGCGAATCAATAACACCACGAAGCATGGTTAAAAATTCTGGAACAATACCTTCAACATTATCAGTTACATAAACTTGATTTTGATACAGCTGAATTTTATCTTTTTGAATTTGAATATCATTCGACATTTTTGGGAAATATAAAATACCTGTTAAATTGAACGGGTAATCTACATTTAAGTGAATGTTGAATAACGGCTCTTCAAATTGCATAGGATACAATTCTCTGTAAAAACCACTGTAATCCTCATCTTTTAAATCTGCTGGTTGTTTTGTCCACGCTGGATTTGGATTGTTGATGATGTTATCAACCGTTATTTGTTTGTGAGGCTCAGTTGTTTCTTTACCGTCTTTATCTTTTGTTGTTTCGGGTGTATGCTCAGGATCGTTTATCTCCTTAGTTCCAAATTTAATAGAAACAGGCATGAATTTGTTGTACTTCAATAACAACTCGCTAATACGAGATTCTTCAAGAAATTCTGTAGAATCTTCAGCAATATGAAGAATAATTTCTGTTCCTCTTTCAGTTCTGTCAGAAGGTTCTAAAGTGAATTCTGGAGAGCCATCACAAGTCCAATGTGCAGCAGGTTCATCTTTAAAAGATTTAGTAATGATTTCAACTTTTTCAGCAACCATAAAGGCTGAATAGAAACCAAGACCAAAATGCCCAATAATCCCTGAATCTTTAGCAGAATCTTTATACTTATCTAAAAACTCTTCAGCTCCAGAAAAAGCCACTTGGTTAATGTATTTCTCTACTTCTTCCGCAGTCATCCCTAAACCTTGGTCTATAATATGAAGTTTTTTACCTTCTTTATCAATTTTAACTTCAATCTGTGGGTTACCATATTCAACTTTCGCATCACCTACATTTGTTAGGTGTTTTAGTTTTAAAGTGGCATCTGTAGCGTTACTAATAAGCTCACGTAAAAATATTTCGTGATCGCTGTACAAGAATTTTTTAATGAGTGGGAAGATGTTTTCTACCGATACATTAATGTTTCCTTTTGTCATGATATAATTGTTTTTATTTTTCTTTTCCACAAAGGTGGAAAACTGTTTATACTTTTTTATTTGTTCTAAAAGTAATAGTCAACAAAAATGCCAATTGATGAAATATGACAAACTGACACGATTTTTTCGTATAAGAAAGTAAAATTCAAAAGCTAAATTTAAAAAACAAAAATATGTTTAGACCTAGATTTGGAATTTGGGTTTTTATAATTTTGGAATTTGATAGTATTATTTCGTACTTTGGTTAATCTAATTAATAGTGAAAACATGTATAATTCAAAAATAATAGGATTAGGTAAGTATCTACCGGATAATGTGGTGACTAATGATGATTTGTCTAAAATGATGGATACTAATGATGAATGGATTCAAGAACGAACAGGTATAAAAGAGCGAAGATGGATTCCTGAAGGATCTGAGGACACATCGGCAGTAATGGGTGCCAAAGCTGCAAGAATAGCTATTGAGCGTTCTGGTTTAACAAAAGATGATATCGATTTTATAGTATTTGCCACGTTAAGTCCAGATTATTATTTTCCAGGTTGTGGTGTTCAAATTCAAGATATGCTAGACATGCCAACCGTTGGTGCGTTAGATGTAAGAAACCAATGTTCTGGTTTTGTGTATGCCATATCTGTGGCAGACCAATTTATAAAAACAGGCATGTACAAAAATATTTTAGTTATTGGTGCAGAATATCATAGTAACGGATTAGATAAATCTACACGAGGCCGAGGCGTAACCGTTATTTTTGGCGATGGGGCAGGAGCGTGTGTACTATCTAGAGAAGAAGATAATACAAAAGGCATCCTTTCAACTCACTTACATAGCGAAGGTAAATATGCCGATAAACTTATTGTAGAAGGACCAAGTATAGCGCATTGGGTTCCAGAAATTCTTGCAGCAGACGAAGAAGATTTAACGTATTTCCCGTACATGGATGGTACGTTTGTTTTCAAACATGCCGTAGTACGTTTTAGCGAGGTTATAGTAGAGGGTTTAACAAAAAATGGCTTGCAAAAGGAAAATATAGATATGCTAATCCCGCATCAAGCTAATTTAAGAATAGCACAATTTATTCAGAAAAAGTTTGGTTTACGAGACGACCAAGTGTTTAATAACATCATGAAATATGGTAACACCACAGCGGCATCAGTTATCATTGCGTTAACAGAGGCTTGGGAAGAAGGTAAAATAAAAGCAGGAGATAATGTAGTTCTCGCAGCTTTTGGTAGCGGATTTACTTGGGGAAGTGTGATTATTAAGTGGGCATAAACTAAGTCAAAACATTTTTGAAAAATAATAGATTATCAAAAAACCCAAAACTTTTTAGTTTTGGGTTTTTCTAGCTATTAATCAACTTCAACTAACACTTAATGTGAAGAATCTTAATGTGTTAAACGTATAGGTTTGAAAAATATTTCATCAACAAACTAGATTTAACGTGTTTTTAAATTATACAAATCCTAAATACGAATGGTATGTTTTGTAGATGACTAACTCTAAATAATTACGACTTCGTTTTTTGGTTAGATTGTATATTATTAAGTTAACGTATTTTCAGGTAAATTATTATGTTTAGTATTATATTTTAACATTATTTTTAACATTTTGGCATAAAATAGCACAATAAAACACAAAACCACTGACTAAAAGTTTAGGGGTTTCTATTTAATAAACCTACATGAACACTAACCATCAAATATTATGCTGGCTATTAAAATTTAATTAAATTTTACAAAAACCCACCAGTGCCAGATTTAGTGTTATTATCTCTTTGTTTTCTTCTTAAAGCACGGTATTTGCCACCACCAAATCTGTATGAAAGTGCAATGTTCCAAGTATTACTTTCCCAATTAAAAGCACCAACAGAAGGGAAAGGTGTATCGCCTTCAAATTCAAATTTCATAGTATTTAAAATATCGCTGTAGTTAAAACTAAACGTCGCTCTATTATCTTCTAAGAAACTATATCGCATCCCCGTATTTAGCATAAACATAGGTTTTCTGGTAAATTGAATGCCTTCTTCCTTGCCACGATACATAGCAAATACTGAGAAACTCAATTTTTTTGAAACTTTAAAATTATTAAAAGCTCTTAAATTCCAAATAACATTATCAACCTCTGTGTCCTGTCTAACAATATCATTAATTGTAGCATTCTGTATATCATCAGCATCTAGTATTTCAGTAATGCCTTGTTGTGTTTGTGAGTATAAATCAAAACTAGCATTTAGGCTCCACCATTTTGTTGGTTTGTAATTGGTTGATAATTCAAGTCCGTATGCTGAGGTATTTTCAAAATTATCAAAAGATAAAATGGCGTTTCCAGAAGTAATGTCTGTTCTGTCTATAGCTACAAATCTACTTATGTTATCTTCAATAATTCTATAAAACACACCTGCTGTAATACTTCCACCTTTAAGCTGTCTAGTATAATTTGTTTCAATAGAGTTGGTAAATTGTGGTTGTAATGCAGAGTTTCCAAAAGATGAAACACGAGGCGTGCTCCATTCTCTTATCGGATTTACTTGTTGTAATCCAGGACGATCTACACGACGACTAAAACTTAGTTGGTACGCATTTTTATCTGATGGATTATATGTTAAAAAAGCAGATGGATACACTTGAAAATAATCATTTGTAAACGGAATTAACTCTGTGCTATTATCATCAAAAAGTCTTAAAGCATCGGCAGTAACATTAACTTGTTCTGCTCTAACACCAACTTGGTAATTCCATTTCTCAAGCGTTTTTCCAAAAGTGAAATAAGCAGAGTAAATATCTCTATTATAATCAAAATCAGTACTTGGTGTTGGTATAATATTCCCTTCACTAGAAAATGTTTGTCCTGTAGACATATAATCAATATCAGAGTTAAATAATAGGGCTTGTAGTCCTGCTTCAATCTTGGTTTTATCGTCTATAGGCTTTACATAATCTACATTTACTGTGGTTTGATGACGCTGAGTATCTACATTATCCACATAGTTAGGCGGGAAATTAAAATTGAAGAAATCAAAATTAGCAATTTCATTATTTTCAAAATCATTTAAATCAATTTCAATATCTAGTGTTTCTTGATCATCATTAAACTCATGCTTATAAGCTAGGTTGTATTGACCAGAATTGTTTTCAGAAATATTAGTAAATAATTGACTTTGAGTTAGTGTACTATAATTTATTATTGTATTTCCAAAACCATCACCTTTAAAAATATTTTGGTTGGTAAAAAATGAAATGGTGTTTTTATCATTCATATAAAAATCTACACCAACTTTATATAAGTGCGATTTGTTATCGTTTCCAAATTTAAAGTCTTGACGCGAATTATCATCTAATCTATCAATGTCTCCAAAGTTATCGTACTTACCAATATTATTTCCGTAGTTACCATAAAAATTGAATTTTCCATTTCTATAGTTCATATCAATAGAACTATTGAATTTGGCAAAAACTTCGTTTGTAACTCCAATATTCATATTTCCGTTAAACCCTATTTGAGTGTTTTTATGAAGTTTAATATTGATAATACCACTCATGCCCTCTGGATTATACTTAGCAGAAGGATTAGTTATCAATTCAATTTGCTTTATGGATGTAGAAGGAATTTGTTTTAAAAGTTGTGCAATAGGTACGTTACTTAATTTGCCGTCAACCATAACACGTACATTTTCGTTTCCACGAAGACTGATGTTTCCTGTTTGTTGATCGACGCTTACTGATGGGATATTATTCATAATATCGCTTGCGCTGGCACCAGCAGTTGTTAAATCTTTACCAATGGTAATTACTTTTCTATCTACTTTTTGTTGAATTGTAGATATTTCTGCTACTACGGTTACTTCATCTAAACCTTCTGCTGATTCTTCAAGCAATATATTGCCTAGGCTAACTTTGTAATTGCCTTTACCAATAGTAACATTTTTATTAATCGTTTTATAACCTATGTATTGAATGCTAACAACAATGTTGCCTTCTTCAACCTTATCAATAGTAAAAGAGCCATCGTCTAAGGTTATACCACCAGTAATAATTTTGCCTGCATTATTTTTAATAATTATGTTTACATAAGGTAAGGGTTCTTTTAAACTTGCGTCTAATACTTTTCCTGAAATAGTGCCAGTTTTGTCAATTGTAGGGTCTGGGTTTGCTGCATGTGCTGCTGAAATTAAAAATAGAATAGCACATAAAAAGAGTAGTCTTTTCATTTGATTGATTTTGATTTTTTGATTGATGTTTTATTTAAAGACGCAATATTTCAATTTCTGTTACTGTAATTAGGGTATATTAACAGTCTTTTAACTTTTTTAACAAATGAATAAAAAAACATTAGTACTCGGAGCATCATTAAAACCAAACAGATATTCTAATTACGCCATACAAAGATTAGTTTCAAATAATATTGATGTGGTCGCTTTTGGTTTAAGAGCTGGAGAAGTATTGGATATTAGAATCGATACGGAATTAATGCCATATAAAGATATACATACGGTTACATTATACTTAAACCCAGAAAGACAAAAAGCCTATTATGATTATATTGTGTCTTTAAATCCTGAGCGCGTTATTTTTAATCCTGGCACAGAAAATCCTGATTTTTTTAGTGTTTTAAGAGCAAATAATATTGATTTTGAAGCGGCTTGTACGTTAGTACTACTGTCTACGAATCAATATTAAACCCAAAAAAGTTATTAAACCGTTTATGGGTAAAATTTCCCAATGAAATTTATATGCTCCAATTATACTTTCAGGTAAAAGGGTTATACAATAGGTTATAATGATTGATAGTAATCCAATAATCCAAGTATATTTATCTTTAATTTTATACTTTGTTAAAATGCCAAATGCAAATAAACCGAGTAAAGGGCCATAAGTAAAGGTGGCAAATTTAAATAGGTTGCTAACCACATTGCCTTCAAGGCTATTAAAAATTATTACGACAATAATTAGTACAATAGAAACACCAATGTGTACCTTTTTACGAAGTGGTTTTTGAGCAGCTTTAGGCAGTTTTTCTATGTTTAAAAAATCTACAGAAAATGATGTGGTTAATGATGTTAAAGCGCTATCTGCACTCGAGTATGCTGCTGCTATTAACCCGATAATAAAGGTAACACTCAAGGCAGTGCCTAAATTTTGATTCATGGCAATCTCAGGGAATAACAAATCTGTTCTTACTCTGCCATCTACTGTTGGTACTTGCAGTCCAAATTTATCTGCGTAGATAAATAATAAAGCCCCAAGAGATAAAAAGAAAAAGTTAACAAATACCAGAAGCGTAGCCATTGTTAACATGTTTTTCTTGGCTTCTCTAGGTGTTTTACATGTCAGGTTTTTTTGCATCATATCTTGATCTAGCCCCGTCATAGCAATAGCTATAAAAATACCGCCAATAAAATATTTCCAAAAATAAGTGGTAGTATTCGGATCATCAAAAAAGAAAATTTTTCCTTTAGCTGAAAATTCTGGAGAGTTTAAAAACGCAACGTAACTCCAATCTAATTTTTCGGTAATTAAGAAAATGGCAACTCCTACAGAGGTTAACATCGCTAGCGTTTGGAGGGTGTCAGTCCAAACAATAGTTTTTATACCGCCTCTATTGGTATAAAGCCAAATTAAAAGAATTGATATTACCACTGTTGCCCAAAATGGAACGCCAATAGCTTCAAAAACAATATACTGCATAGCCAAAGCCACCAAGAAAAGTCTAAACGAAGCCCCCGTAACACGAGATAGTAAAAAGAAAAAAGCACCAGTTTTATAACTTACTACACCAAAACGTTGTTCTAAATATTGATAAATAGAGGTTACATTAAGTTTGTAATAAATAGGTAATAGGACAAAAAGAATAAATAAATATCCAACAAAAAAACCAAGAACACCTTGCATATAAGCAAATTGTTGCCCTTCAACCATGCCCGGAACAGAAATAAAAGTAACTCCAGAGAGTGATGCACCAATCATTCCAAAAGCCACTAAATACCAAGGTGCAGATTTATTAGCTTTAAAAAAAGCATCATTACTATCTTCTTTTCCTGTGAAATAGGATATTAAAATTAAAATTACAAAATAGGCTACTATAAGAAGTATGATTTGAGTGGATGTCATAAAAAAAACTAATTTTCAAAATTTGAAAGTACAAATATAAATTTAAAATAGGTTTTTTAACTTCCCTTTGAAGTTGTCCTTACCCTGAAAGATGGGAATCAAAATACTAATTGGATATTTGTATTCTAAAAGGATAGCTTTAAATTAGTGAAATTCATACCTAAATAGTAATTTCGCGGTTATGGAATTTTCTTCAAAATTATTGGAGCGTGCAGTAAACGAAATGTCTCAATTACCAGGTATCGGTAAGCGAACAGCATTACGTTTAGTATTACACATGTTAAGACAGCCAAAGGAACAAACTTTAGCCTTGTCTGAAGCATTGCGTTCCATGAGGAAGGATGTTAAGTTTTGCAAGTCCTGTTATAATATTAGTGATGTTGAGCTTTGTGAAATATGTTCAAACCCTAAGCGTAATGGCGCTATAATCTGCGTAGTTGAAGATGTTAGAGATGTTATGGCTATCGAGAATACCAGCTCTTTTAGAGGTTTGTATCATGTTTTAGGAGGTAAAATTTCGCCAATGGATGGTGTTGGTCCGCATGATTTAAATATAGAATCTTTAGTGCATAAAGTTAAATCGGGTAATATTTCAGAGCTTATTTTTGCCTTAAGTTCAACCATGGAAGGCGACACAACAAATTTTTATATTTTTAAACAAATTAAAGATTATAATGTAACAACCTCCACTATAGCTAGGGGGATTTCTGTTGGCGATGAATTAGAATATGCAGATGAAATTACATTAGGAAGAAGTATTGTTAATAGAATTCCGTTTGAATCTTCTATAAAACTTTAAAAAAAAAACAGAATTTGAAACTATCAGTAATTATATTAAATTATAATGTTCAAAACTTTTTGGAGTTATGTCTTAGAAGTGTTACCGCTGCAATTTCTAATATGGATGCAGAAATTATTGTTGTAGATAATAATTCTGAAGATGGGAGTTGTGACATGGTGAAAAGGGTGTTCCCGAATGTTAAACTTATTCAAAACAAAGAAAACTATGGGTTTTCAAAAGGAAACAATATAGGTGTACTCCAAGCTAAAGGCGAGTATTTGTGTATCTTAAATCCAGATACAGTGGTTTCAGAAGATACGTTTTTGAAGCTACTAGAATTTTCTGAAAATAAAGAAAAACTTGGTATTGTTGGCTGTAAGTTAATTAATGGAAGAGGTGAGTTTTTGCCAGAGAGTAAACGTAAAATCCCCTATGTTAATGCGGCTTTTAAAAAGTTAATGGGAAATACAGATGATTATTATGCTAATAATATAAAAGAGCAAGAGGTTAGTCAAGTAGAGGTTTTGGTAGGTGCTTTTATGTTTGTTAAAAAAGCAGTTTATAATAAAATTGGAGGCTTTGATGAAGATTACTTTATGTATGGAGAAGATATAGATATCTCTTACAAAGCTCTAAAACAAGGGTATCATAATTATTATTATGGAGCTACAACAGTATTGCATTTTAAAGGCGAAAGTACTCTGAGAAATAAGAATTATGCACGTCGTTTTTATGGCGCTATGCAAATTTTTTACAAAAAGCATTTTAAGAAAAATATACTTTTTGATGTCTTTGTTTGGGTGGGTATCAGATTAGTTTATATTTTTAGAAAACAATATATCAGTAAAATAAAAACAGTGTATAAATACATATTTATTTCTGATAGTATAAATAAAGATTTAGAGCAAATTTTAGATAAAGAGGTTATTTTAAAATCAGAACTAAAAAATATCGAAAAAGAATCAGAAATTATTTTTGATGCAAATGTGCTTAGTTTTAAAAACATTATTGGTTGTATGGAAGCTAATCTTTTAGATGCATCGGTGACCTTTAAAATACTCCCTAAAAACTCTAAATTTATAATTGGAAGTGATAGTACTGTAAACAGAGGTGAGGTTATTAGTTTTTAATTGGTGTTTTTTGAATATAATAAAAAATAATACCACATTTTTTGCTAATTTCGTAAAATATAATTAAAAGTAAAGTGTTACATTATTGATATGGCAAAGTTTGAGCTGAAGTTACCAAAAATGGGAGAGAGTGTTGCAGAAGCAACCATAACATCTTGGTTAAAAGATGTTGGTGATACTATCGAAATGGATGATCCGGTATTGGAAATAGCTACAGATAAGGTTGATAGTGAGGTGCCTTGTGAAGTTGAAGGGGTGTTGGTAGAGCGTTTGTTTAATGTAGATGATGTCGTGCAAGTAGGACAGGTGTTAGCTATTATTGAAACGGAAGGAGAAGATGATTTTAATTCCGATTCAAAAGAAGAAACATCTGTTGAAGCAAATAAATATGAAGCTGTTAAGGAGGTAGAGCAAACAATAATTAAAGCTCAAGATGCGGTTGCTGCAGTGGTTTCAAGTGGCGATCGGTTTTATTCCCCTTTAGTGAAAAATATTGCAAAAGCTGAAGGTGTTTCTCAAGCTGAATTAGATGGTATTTCTGGTACAGGAAAAGATGGACGGGTTACTAAAAATGATATTTTAGATTATATCCAAAATAAAGGAATTAGTCAAAACCAACCTGAAGCTGTTAAAGTCGAAGCACCCGTTACGCAAGTGAAAACTGTTGAAATACCAAAAGCAGAAAAGCCAGCTGTAATTTCTAATGGAGAAGATGAAATTATAGAAATGACAAGAATGGGTAAGCTTGTTGCGCATCATATGGTTGAATCTGTTCAAACTTCGGCACATGTACAAAGTTTTATTGAAGCCGATGTTACTAATATCTGGAATTGGAGAAAGAAAGTTAAAGATGGTTTTATGAAACGTGAGGGTGAAAACTTGACATTCACACCCATTTTTATGGAGGCTATAGCCAAAGCGTTGCGAGATTTTCCAATGATGAATATCTCTTTGCAAGGGGATACTATTGTAAAGAAGAAAAACATCAATTTAGGTATGGCTGCAGCTTTACCGGATGGTAATTTAATTGTGCCAGTTATAAAAAATGCAGACCAACTCAACTTAGTTGGCATGACCAAGCAGGTAAACGATTTAGCCACTCGTGCTAGAACAGGTAAATTAAAACCAGATGATACTCAAGGTGGTACTTACACAGTAACTAACGTTGGAACTTTTGGAAGCATCATGGGAACTCCTATTATTAACCAACCACAAGTTGGTATTCTAGCGCTTGGAGCGATAAGGAAAGTGCCTGCGGTAATTGAAACACCAGAGGGTGATTTTGTTGGTATTCGTTACAAAATGTTTTTATCTCATTCTTACGACCATCGCGTGGTTAATGGCGCATTAGGTGGTATGTTTGTAAAAGCTGTTTCAGATTATCTGGAGGCTTGGGATATTAATAGAGAAATATAAAATCAAAATATAAAGAATAGTTAAACCCGACCTTAAAACTGTTGGGTTTTTTTATTTTTGTGAAATATCATAGTAATAAAACAATTAAAATTAATGCAATTAAACCTAACAAAACCCATCTGTTTTTTCGATTTAGAAACTACGGGAATCAATATTACTCACGACCGTATTGTAGAAATTTCTATTCTAAAAGTATTTCCTAATGGTACAGAGGAAAGTAAAACGTGGTTAGTAAATCCGGAAATGATTATCCCGAAGGAAGTTATAGAGATTCATGGAATTTCTAACGAGAGAGTAGCGAATGAGCCAACCTTTAAGGAATTGGCTAAAGACGTTTACAATATGATAAAGGATTCAGATTTGGGCGGGTTTAACTCAAACCGATTTGATATTCCGTTATTGGCTGAAGAAATGCTGCGTGCTGGGGTAGATTTTGATATGAAAAATACGTTAGCCGTTGATGTACAAACCATATTTCATAAAATGGAACAACGCACATTGAGCGCCGCTTACAAGTTTTATTGTGATGAGGGTTTAGATAATGCACATAGTGCCGAAGCCGATACTAAAGCCACTTATGAAGTTTTAAAAGCACAGTTAGATAAATACGAAGATTTGGAAAATGATACTAAGTTTTTAGCTGAATTTAGCTCGCGTAAAAAGTTTGCTGACTTTGCTGGTTTTATTTCTTTTAATAAAAAAGGCGAAGAGTGTTTCTCATTTGGAAAGCATAAAGGGAAGTTAGTTACCGAAGTTTTAGAAAAGGAACCTGGGTATTTTGGTTGGTTGTTAAATGCCGATTTTCCGTTGTACACTAAAAAGGTTTTAACGGCCATTAAGTTGAGAAGCTTTAATAATAAGTTAGGGTAAAAAGGAGTCGCAGTTGTCAGTCTTAGTTACAGGCTTTGGCGGATGGTTGCGTTAGGGATTGCAGAGGAAAGCCCACAGCGAGGTACGAGTGAGGACTTGTAACGAAAAGCCCGACCCTTGTGGTAACGCCGAAATAAAAATTAAAAAAATGAAACTAATCTGCATAGGTAGAAATTATACCGAACATATTATAGAATTGCAAAATGAAAAACCGACTGATCCTGTTGTTTTTCTAAAACCAGACACGGCCATTTTGCTTAAAAAACAGCCATTTTTTATTCCAGACTTCTCTGACGATGTGCATTATGAGGTTGAGGTTTTAGTTAAAATTAATAGGGTAGGGAAGCATATTGATAAAAAGTTTGCGCATAAATATTACAGTGAGATTGGTTTAGGAATAGACTTTACAGCTCGCGATTTACAAAGTGCGTTAAAGGCTAAAGGCTTACCATGGGAAAAGGCAAAATCGTTTGATGGTGCAGCGGTAATTGGTAAATGGATTGCTAAAAATGAGGTGGCTAATGTTAACGATTTTGAGTTTTCCTTAAAAAAGAACGATGATATTGTTCAAAATGGCAATACAAGCCATATGCTTTGGAAAATTGATGAAATAATAGAATATGTGTCAAAATATTTTACTTTAAAGATTGGAGATATTATATTTACAGGCACACCGGCAGGAGTTGGCAAAGTTATTGCTAATGACAAATTAAAAGGATTTATAGAAAACAAAGAAATGTTTTCGATAACAGTAAAATAAATGGAATTACATTACAAATTATTTAGAGTACGAGAATTAGCTGATAATGATGAAGAGTTTATCGCAGCTCTTGCTGAAGCCTTTTTAGAAGAAGTTCCTGAAGATGCAGAACGTTTAAAAAATGCCGTTGCTGCTAAAGATTATCAGGAAGCTTATCAAGCGGCTCATAAAATGAAACCTACAATTGATTTATTTGAATTAGGTGTTTTAGATAAATTGATTGAAGTACAAGATTGGGGTAAATTTACGCAAACAGATGTAGATATTACTCCGCAGTTAGAAACAGTTCTTTCTGCTGTAGAGCGAGCTAGTGCAGAAATTAAGTCTGATTTTAAACTATAATGCTAGCAGAAATTATCACCATAGGTGACGAACTTCTTATTGGGCAGGTGGTAGACACCAATTCCGCTTTTATTGCTAAACAACTTAATAAAATTGGTGTTTCTGTTTATCAAATCACTTCTATTCAAGATGATAAGGAACATATTTTACAAGCTTTAGAAGACGCTGAAAATCGTGTAGATATTGTTATTTGCACAGGAGGTTTAGGGCCAACAAAAGACGATATTACCAAAAAAACCATCGCCGAATATTTTAATGATACATTAGTTAAAAACGAATCTGTTCTTCAAAATATTGAAAACATCTGGAAACAACATGTAAGAACAGAGTTGCTTCAGGTTAATAGAGATCAGGCTTTAATTCCTTCAAAATCAAAACCACTAATGAATCGTTTGGGGACAGCCCCGGGTATGTGGTTAGATAAAGATGAAAAAGTTTTTATTTCATTACCAGGCGTGCCTTACGAGATGAAGGCTTTAATAGATGGTGAGGTTATTCCTGGAATAAAAAATAAATATAACTGCCCTTTTATTCTTCATAAAACCATGATTGTTTATGGTTTAGGGGAAAGTGCTTTAGCTGCAAGAATAGAAGTATGGGAAGATGCTTTACCAAAACATATTAAACTGGCTTATTTACCTAACTTAGGTAAGATGCGTTTGCGTTTATCAACAAAAGGTTATGATGAAGTACAACTAAAACAAGATGTACAAGACCAAATAAATAAAGTAATTCCTTTTATTGAAAAAGAATATGCTGGTTTAGAAGATGAAGATGGTTCAGTAGAAATGGTTATAGCCAAACAACTTACTAAACTAGGACATACTTTGGCAATCGCAGAAAGTTGCACAGGTGGTGCCGTTGCAGAGCGTTTTACAACACATTCTGGTGCGTCAGCGTTTTTTAAAGGCGGTTTAGTAACCTATTCTACAGAGTCCAAAATTAATGTTTTAAAGGTATCAAAAGCAGATATCGATACGTTTTCTGTTGTAAGTTCTCAGGTAGCTGAGGCTATGGCTAAAAATGCACAACAATTATTTCAGTCAGATTACGCTATTGCAACTACTGGAAATGCAGGACCAACAAAAGGAGATTCTAATGCCGAGGTTGGAACTGTTTTTATCGCTATTGCTAATAAAACAGAGGTTTATTCACAAGAATTTAACTTCGGAAATTCGCGTTTAAAAGTTATAAATAAAGCCGTAAATAAAGCGCTGGAAATGATGCTCAAAGAAATTTTTAAAAATTGATAAAATTTAGGTTGTCATAATATAAAGATTTTATATATTTGCACCTCGATTTTAAGCAACAAAGAATTTAAAGTTATATAGAATGTCAAGAGTTTGTGAACTTACAGGAAAGAAGGCCATGGTTGGAAACAATGTGTCTCATGCAATGAACAGAACTAAACGCAAATTTCATGCGAATTTAGTAAAGAAACGTTTTTACATTCCAGAAGAAGACAGCTGGATAACTTTAAAAGTTTCAACATCTGCATTAAAAACTATTAATAAAATAGGTATATCTGCAGCAATTAAGGATGCTAAATCTAAAGGATTTTTAAAATAATAGCTGTATTTAATAATAACAAGACATGGCAAAGAAAGGCAATAGAATACAAGTAATCTTAGAGTGCACAGAGCACAAAGGGACTGGAGAACCAGGAACTTCAAGGTACATCACAACCAAAAATAAAAAGAATACGCCAGATAGAATGGAGATTAAAAAATTTAATCCTATCCTTAAACGTATGACAGTTCATAAAGAAATTAAATAATTAGAGATTTTTAAAAAATCTCAAATAACCTTATAAAGTATAGGTCATGGCAAAGAAATCAGTAGCATCATTACAAACAGGATCTAAAAGATTAACAAAAGCAATAAAAATGGTTAAGTCTCCAAAGACAGGAGCTTACATGTTTGTTGAGTCTATAATGAATCCAGATCAAGTTAACGACTTTTTAGCTAAAAAGTAAAAAACATCGTTTCAAAATATTATAAGCTGCTTTCTACTGAAAGCGGCTTTTTTATTTTTATATTTGATCCAATCATTATGTTTCTGCCATAATAGCAGGAAATAAATGTGGTAAGATGATTGATAATGTTTATTTGGGCGTTACCACAAGGGTCGGGCTTTCCGTTGTATCTTTTTAAAACGGCATTGCGAGGACAAAGGACTTGGCAATCTGCCAAATTTTAGTTCTCAGTAATGATTGTTTTAATTTCTTTTAAAAAGGATGCCACTGCAATCCCTAACGCAACCACCTCGTCTTTATGTTTTTAATGAAAACATAAAGCCACTCCTCCTTTTAAAGGAGGAGAATTACTGAGCATAAAGTCCTACCCTTTAAAAGGGAAGGTGGATTTATCCCAAGTACAAGGGATAAAGACGGAAGGGGTTTAAAAAGAACTCCAAAGTCTAAATTGAATGAACAAACAACAAATAGTAAAAATGAGCTTTTTTAAAAAAATATTTTCTTCAGAAAAAAAAGAAACTCTAGACAAAGGATTAGAAAAATCCAAATCCAGCTTTTTAGGCAAATTAAGTAAAGCCGTAGCAGGGAAATCAAAAGTAGATGATGAGGTTTTAGATAATCTCGAAGAAGTTTTAGTCTCTAGTGATGTTGGTGTAAACACGACGCTTAAAGTTATTGAACGTATAGAAGAACGTGTCTCAAAAGATAAATACTTAGGAACCGACGAGCTAAATCAAATACTTCGCGAAGAAATTGCAGCACTTTTAAGTGAAACCAATTCTGGAGAAGAAACCGAATACTCCATTCCGGAGTTACCAAAACAAGAAAACGGAACAAAAACACCTTATGTGCTCATGGTTGTTGGTGTAAATGGCGTTGGAAAAACAACAACCATTGGTAAGTTAGCATACCAATTCAAGAAAAAAGGTTTAAAGGTTGTTCTAGGAGCGGCAGATACTTTTAGAGCTGCAGCTATAGACCAACTTCAAGTTTGGGCAGACCGTGTTGATGTGCCAATGGTGCGTCAAGACATGGGAAGCGACCCGGCATCCGTAGCTTTTGATGCTTTAGAATCTGGATTGAATCAAGAAGCAGATATTATTATTATAGATACCGCAGGCCGTTTACATAATAAAGTAAACCTCATGAACGAGCTCACAAAAGTAAAACGTGTCATGCAAAAAGTAGTCGCCGATGCTCCGCACGACGTGTTGTTGGTTTTAGATGGTTCTACGGGGCAAAATGCATTCGAGCAAGCCAAACAATTTACCGCAGCTACAGAAGTCACATCATTAGCAGTTACCAAATTAGATGGTACAGCAAAAGGGGGTGTTGTTATTGGAATTTCAGATCAATTTCAAATTCCTGTGAAGTATATAGGTGTTGGCGAGGGTATTGAAGATTTGCAGGTTTTCAATAAGTATGAGTTTGTGGATTCGTTTTTCAAATAAAATTACTGCGAAAGCAGGAATATCATAATCCAGAATTTTTCGTATTTTTAAGATTATGAGTTTTTCAATCTACCATAATCTTCAAATAAAAGCGACGCCAAAAGAAATTTTTGATGCGGTATCACAACCCGAACACCTCAATAATTGGTGGACCTTAAAATATTCAGGAACACCAAAACTAAATTCAGAATACAACTTGAATTTTACCCATAAATACGATTGGTATTGCAAAGTTTCAAAGGTAAAGCCAAATGTATCTTTTCATTTAAAAATGACCAAATCTGATAAAGATTGGGAACCTACAACCTTCGGTTTTGAAATGGAACCCAATCAAAAGGGCACTTATTTAAGATTTCGTCATGAAAATTGGCCAGAGCAAAACGATCATTTTAAACATTCATCGTTTTGTTGGGCATTGCTTTTAAATGGCTTAAAAAACTATCTTGAAAAAGGCATAATCATTCCATTTGAAGCAAGAGGTTAATTAATTAACTTGTTGATTTCTGCCCATAAGTCGTTATCAAAACTTGATGGACCTAATAAGGCTTCACCAGCATCGTCTCCCATTCTAATAATAACAAGGTTTCGACTAGGAATAACGTACATCTTCTGATCATTTTTTCCCAAACCAGCAATTAAATCATCTGGAGCATTGGGAATTAGTTTTCCTTGAAATTCTTGAGTTAAACCAGGGCCTCTAAAACTATCTTTACCGTTTAACCACCATAAATAACCATAAGCTTTATTATGGTTTTGAGAAGTATTTGTCATGGCATTAAAATAATCACTATCATCCAAAATAGTAGTGCCATTCCAAACGCCCTTGTTCAAATTAAGCAACCCGAATCTAGCCATACTTCTAGCATTACTGTAATATAATTTGAAATACCCAAAAGGAATCCAAGCACCTTGCATTCCAATTTTACTTTTTAGTTTAGCAATAAAATAACTATCAAAATCGGTTCCTACAGCACCCGAAACAATATTATGTAATGTGGTGTACGTAGCATTATGGTAATACCAAAAACTATTGGGTTCATCTTTATAAATTAGGCATTCTGGGTCTGTACAGTTGTTATTTGGAACTGTATAATCTAAACCCGTGGTCATGGTTAAATGGTTCCAAATAGTAATATTGTCTTCTTGTTCTGTTGTTAAACTCGTCCAGCCATTGCCTAAATAGGTGTTTGAAGGTTCATTAATATTTAAAAAAACCTTCTTCCTGTGCTATACCAGTTGTAAAAGCCATTAAGGTTTTAGCAGCAGAATTCCAAGGCAAGTTGGAATCTGCATCGCTATTAGTACCATACCATTCCACAATCATTTTACCGTTTTTCAAAATCAAAAAAGCTTTTGTGCCTTTACTTTCTACATAATTTAAAAGTGGTTGTATCTCAGAGGTATTCCATCCTAATTCAGAAACTGTAGTTGTTTCCCAAGTATCTGAATTTATTGGAGGGAAATAAAGTGTGTCCGTTTCAGGCTCTTCATTTTCATTGGTATCATCAGAAGAACAACCTAATGTAAAAAAAAGGACGAGCAATGAAAGGTATAATTGAGGTTTCATATCAGTAGGTTTTTCAATTTAAGACATTCAAATATATAAAAGGTTTAATTAAGTTGTATCTTTGCGCACTGATTTATAAAAGGTATGCGCACAAAAACTCTGAAGAAAAATAAGATTAATGTTGTTACTCTTGGTTGTAGTAAAAATGTTTATGATAGTGAAGTGCTGATGGGACAATTAAAGGCCAATGGTAAAGATGTGGTGCACGAGGAAGAGGGTAATATTGTTGTGATTAATACCTGCGGATTTATTAATAATGCCAAAGAAGAAAGTGTAAATACCATTCTTGAATACGTTCAGAAAAAAAATGATGGTGATGTTGATAAAGTGTTTGTAACAGGTTGTTTAAGTGAGCGTTATAAACCAGACTTGGCAAAAGAAATCCCGAGTGTAGATGAGTATTTTGGGACTACAGAATTACCTGGATTATTAAAAGCTCTTGGTGCAGATTACAAGCATGAATTAATCGGAGAGCGTTTAACAACCACACCAAAAAACTATGCGTATTTAAAAATTGCTGAAGGTTGTGATAGACCATGTTCGTTTTGTGCCATTCCAATTATGCGTGGTAAACACAGAAGCACACCTATTGAAGAGATTATTATTGAAGCTGAAAAGTTAGCCGCTAATGGTGTTAAAGAATTGATTCTTATTGCTCAAGATTTAACCTATTACGGGCTCGATTTATACAAAAAACGGAACTTAGCCGAATTACTTGAAGCCTTAGTAAAAGTAGAAGGTGTTGAGTGGATTCGTTTGCATTATGCGTTTCCAACAGGGTTTCCGTTGGATGTGTTGGATGTGATGAATCGTGAGCTTAAAGTTTGTAATTATTTAGATATTCCGTTACAGCATATTTCAGACTCGATTTTAAAAAGCATGCGCCGCGGAACAACAAAAGAAAAAACAACGAAGTTATTACAAGAGTTTCGAGCTAAAGTGCCTAATATGACTATTAGAACCACACTTATTGTTGGTTATCCCGGAGAAACCGAAGCTAATTTTCAAGAATTAAAACAATGGGTTACCGATATGCGTTTCGAGCGTTTGGGCTGTTTTACTTATAGTCATGAAGAGAATACTCATGCTTATAATCTAGAAGATGATGTGCCTGAAGAGGTTAAAATTGACAGAGCAAACCAAATTATGGAAATTCAATCACAGATTTCTTGGGAATTGAATCAACAAAAAATAGGGCAGGAGTTTAAAGTTGTTGTTGATAGAAAAGAAGGGAATTATTTTGTTGGACGAACGGAGTTTGATTCTCCAGATGTGGATAATGAGGTGTTAATTGATGCAACCAAAACGTATCTGAAAACTGGCGAATACACGACCATAAAAATTACAGAAGCTGAAGATTTTGATTTGTATGGGGAAGTAGTTGCTAAGTATTAGAACTGCTAAAACTTAAATCGACTTTATCACCTTGGGCGCAGTTGAAGGTTTTTTTAAAGATTAGTTTCTTATTTTTAGGTAATGAAATCCAAAAAATTTACCGATTTTTTAAAAAATATAAGTTCAGACCCACTTCGTGTTATGGATGGTTCCATTTCAAATGCTAAATACATTCCAATAGATTTATCTGAATCCAGCCAAACACTAAATACGGTTGATCTGTCTTCCTCTACAAAACTAGGCGTGTTTGTAAATAACCATATAAAAAAGCATGATGCTTTAGTGGCTTATGGTGGTTATTTAGAAGTTAGAAACATCTATAAACGCAGTAATTATTTTAATAGTCAAGCTGAAGACGAACGCAACATTCATTTAGGAATCGATTTATGGTGTGAAGCAGAAACACCAATTTATACGCCGTTAGATGGCACAGTTCATAGTTATAAAAATAATACGAATTATGGCGATTACGGACCGACGATTATTTTAAAGCATCATATTTCTGGGGTTGAATTTTATACGCTTTACGGACATTTAAGTTTAGCATCCATTGAAAAAATAAATGAAGGTCAGGTATTTAAGCAAGGTGCCAAAATCGCAACTTTAGGTGATGCTTCTGTAAATGGCGATTACCCGCCACATTTACATGTTCAAATCATTAAGGATATACAAGGTTTTAAAGGTGATTATCCTGGTGTTTGTAGTAAACGGCATTTGGAGTTTTATAAAACGAATTGCCCTAATCCTAATTTGCTGTTGAAGTATGGGAAATAAGAAGTTTGTTCTCTAGTGGAGATATAAAAATCGCTTTAAATTGTTTAATTAAAATTAAAATAAATTAAACAAAAATCTAAATGTATTAGATTAAGTCATTTCAGGAGTGTATTTTTGTATCATAATGAAATTATCAATCAAAGAGATACTAAAATTATCCAGACCAAGATTCTGGATGTATGTGCTCGGTACCTTTCTTGTAGGTGTTATGGCTTCTGGCAATTTGTTTTTGTATGATACCTTTACAATCGTTCTTTTAGTTGTTTTCGGATTCTTTTTTCTACTTCCTGCAAATATTTTAATCTATGGTGTGAATGATATTTATGACTATCAAACCGATATTTATAATGCCAAAAAAGTAGCATACGAAAAAGTTTTACATCCAGATAAGCACAAAACATTATGGATGGTTATGGTTATTCTTATTTTACCCTTTTTGCCTTTGTTTTTTTTAATTAATACGGAAACTAAGTTGGCTTTGTTGGTCTTTTTATTTACCGGCGTCTTTTATTCGGCTATGCCAATTCGAGCGAAGAGCAAGCCCCCTTTAGATGTATTTTTTTCCGCTATTATATATGTTTCGCCTTCACTAGTTGGTTTTTTTTTAACAGGAAATACAAATATTGAATGGATAGCAGTTTTTGGGGGGCTTATTTGGGCTTTCGGAATGCAAACCTATTCTGCTGTGCCAGATATTGCAGCCGATAAAAAAGCTGGAGTGAATACTTTAGCGACTTTACTTGGAGAAAAAAAGGCACTATGGTTTTGCTTATTATGCTATTTAATATCTGCCTCAATTGGTTCCTACTATTTGGGCTATATAGTTATTCTCTTTGGCGCAGTGTATGGTATTATTGTACTACTTAGTATAAATAATATTACCAAACTTTTTAGCTACTATACTTACTTTCCTATCATTAATGTGGTAACAGGGGCTATGCTATTTTTTTACATGTTCTTCAAAGAAGTGATGTAGGTTTAACTACAAAGATTCTAAGGGCTTAGATGTTTTTATTTTCTCAATACGCTTGTATACGAGTTCTGCAGAAATCAAACAAATGGGCATTCCAATACCTGGACTAGTACCAGCCCCAACATAATATAGGTTTTTTACCTTTTTGCTATAATTTAAAGGACGCTTTAATGTTTGCTTTAAAGTATGTGCCAGCCCCAATGCAGTTCCTTTATACGCGTTATAATCTCTTCTAAAATCATCACTCCAATAAGAGCGCTCATAAGTAATATAATCTTCAATATTGGGTAAATTCAAATCGGTTTTCATCAGATTTAAGATCTTTTGGCGATAATTTTTCATTTCTGCCTCATAAAGATTTAAACCTGGAGGAATTGGTACCAAGACAAATAGATTGTCAGTGCCTTTTGGAGATAAGCCTGGATCTGTTTCTGTAGGTTTACAAATGTAGTAGCTCGGGTCTTCTGGAAGTTGAGGTGTATCGAATAATTCTTTAAAATTCTGTTTCCAATCTTCACCAAAACGCAAATTATGATGACTTAAAATATCTAATTCTCTGTTTAAACCTAGATACATAATAAAGGCACTTGGACTCAAAACAGATTTTTCCCAATAGCGTTCAGGATAGGTTTGATGGGGAGGCTTCAGTAATTTTGTTTCTGTAAACCATAAGTCGGCATTTGATATAATAATATCAGCTTTTAATTCTTCATTATTATTTAGCTTTACCCCAATGGCTTTTTTATTCTCAATAATAATTTCGGATACAGGTGAATCAGTAATAAATTTAGTGCCATTTTTTTTATTAATTTTAACTAACGCCTTTACAATTTCATAAATACCACCTTTAGGATAATATACACCCATATTAAAATCAATGGCATTCATAATGTTGTACATAGCGGGTGTTTTCGAAGGGTCAGATCCCAAAAAAACTAACGTGTATTCTAGTATTTTCTTAAGTCGGTCACTTTTAAACCATTTATTCAGATAAGACTGCATCGTTTGAAAAGGGTTAAGTTCAATACCCTTTTTAATAACCTTCCATTTCAGAAAATCTATTGAAAAACCCAGATTACGATACATGAAGGTGTCTTTAGCCATTTCATATTGCTCACCAGAACGTTTTAAGTATGCTCTGATTCTAGGCGTTACGCCTGGTTCAAGTTTTTCAAATAGAGGTAAATCTTTCTCCAAATCGGAGTGAATATCAACAATAGGTAATTCCTTGTCATTTGAAAAAAACACCCTATAAGAAGGTGAGAGTTTAACCAAATCCAAATAGTCTGAAATATCTTCACCTAATAATTTAAAGTAGTGTTGAAAAACATCTGGCATGAGATACCATGAAGGACCCATATCAAAAGTATAGCCTTCAGCTTTAAAAATATTGGCACGACCTCCAATATTAGTATTTTTTTCGATGACAGTTACATCGTAACCTGATTTAGATAATAACGCAGCGGATCCTAGGCCTCCTATGCCAGAACCAATAATTATAACTTTCTTTTTCACGTTTACAAAAATAATGAATAGTTGCTTGTTCGAAACTATTTTAGATGTAATAAAAAAGTATACTTTTAATAGACTAAGTATTAAAAATTGCGATAGCTTCCAATCACATTTTTATACATTTTAAATAAATTAGTATTGTTGATTTAATTCGGAATCAAATTAAGAGTAAAGCGTTTAAAATTTATCGGAGGATTTAAGGTAATTAAATGTAGGAATCAGAAATCTCATAACCTATTATGCATAACTGAGACTTAGGTGTATTTTCATGCATTTTCAGACTGTGCTTATTTTCTGTTATGTCTTCATCCCAGTAATTATTAATACGTTTGC
The DNA here is from genome assembly GCF_029245835.1 of Algibacter sp. Lineage (GTDB taxonomy): Bacteria > Bacteroidota > Bacteroidia > Flavobacteriales > Flavobacteriaceae > Algibacter_B. Next base: position 38,083 of record NZ_JAQWOO010000065.1, read on the forward strand.
TTTTATTTTTGATAAGTCTTTAATGGGTATATTTGGCTGAAAATCCCCGTTTTCAATCCAATAATACAACCATCGCTCCACCCAGCAAAGTACTGTGGTAAAAAACAAGTAAAACGCATTAATTTTTTACTAGAGTACTTTGTTGGCTTTTAATGCTTTTATTTTATCGGTTTTTGTTTAGTTCCTCTAAAGTTAATGATTTCAATTAATTTCTTTTTGGGTTGAATTCTGTAGATTATAAAATTGTTTTTATCAACCAATCCTTTGTGGGTATTTTTAAACTTTACAGTTTGGGGACAAATTTTGGGATATTTGCTTATTCGGTTTAAAAGGTTATTTATATTCTGTTCAAAATTCAGAATTTCCAGTATTGTCCATTCTTTTTGTAAATAATCCAAAACTTATCTAATCCATTTTCTGCTTGTGGTGTCCAAACGATTTTAATGCCATTTATCAAAACGTTTCATTACTGTTTCGTTAGTTTTATACTCCCCTTTATCAGCTTGAGCTATACCAATCTTGATTTCTTCTTGTTCCTTTTTAGACATTTCACTCCACCAATCCACTTGTTCTTCCTTAAAAATAGATTTGAGTTTTCTTAAATGCTTTCTTTCTGTATTTGAAGTAAAAGATGCATTAATTCTAATTTTGTGTTTTCTATATTCGTAATCCTAACTTTTATTACAATAAAGATAATTTTTTATCTACAAACTTTATTCCGAATTAATTTGATAGTAATATTTTTGAGTTTGGACTTAAAGTTTAATGATTTTCAATGTCCTCCAGCATGTCTAGTCCTGAACAAAATACAAAATCCATATGTATTTTCATTTTATTAGCATCAGGTCATACTTTGTATTATCCTTTAAAATATCTAGTTTTTAAATCATTATGGGTTTCTTATACAATTCTTTTGTATGCTGACCAAGTCATTAAATATTCAAATAATTCCGTTTTTGTCCAATCCTGTATCATTTTAAATTCAGGTAATGTTAACTTTATAAAAGGGAAATCAATATTTTTTTCCGTCTTTATTTACTTTTCAAAATTTTCCAGATACTCAACGAGTTTTTCAAAAGTATTAAGCTCCTGTTCTTTTTCGGAGGAAGAACTAATCCATGTTTCTATGTATTTGGTAGGTTTCGATATTAACTGATATTCCTTTTCTTCTTTGTTTACCGATACATAATCGTCTGGATTATATATGATAGCTGCTCCGATAGCTGATTGATATGCAGCTACATCTTCGGGATGTATTCCCCATGTACAAATATAATTTTCCCTTCTTTGGTTTGAGTTCCTGGATGATAATTTAGTCCGGTTAAGAACTGAACCGGTTTTTCGCTTAATGCAAAAGTTTCCACTTTGGCCGAACGGATACCTGAAAATACAGTAACCCTCATCAAAATATCAACACTATCTCCTTTATAAGGCACTCCTTCTGATAGCATTTCCATATAGGAAATATTCGCTTCTTTACGAACACGTGCCGTTCTTAAACGCACCGGATCAAGAAATACCACTTTTTCTCCATCCCATAAGCGTACACCACCACATCCTACAGTATTTCCTGCTTTGTACAGATCGGCACCCCATCCTTCTTGCTGTTGCTTTTGTGTAGGATACCAGGCAGCTTCTTCTAATTCTAATGCCGTACGGGTTTTATTGTAAACATCGATAGCACATTTACTACTGAAATATATACGAAGTCCCAAAAATTCATTCTCAATAGCAGGTCCATGATGACTTAATTTATTATACAAATCTCCTATTTCTGATGCTATACTGGTTTCTTGTTGAACTTTATCTTTCCATTTAAGACTAATATCTGTATTGTTTTACGAAAATAATATGCTATTATAAATAAATACTGTACAAAGAATAAGTAAATGTTTCATTTTTATTAAAATTAATCTGTGCAACTAAAATATAGACTTTGAAATAAAATACTACTAAAAGCCAGGTGTTTTTTTAATTAATTCTGACTAACGTTGTTGTACATACTTCTTAAGTTAGCTAAAGTTTAATTCACAAAATACATTTCCAATTCCCCTTTTCCCTTTGCATGGATTTTTCCACGAGAAAAGCATGTAAATTCATTTTTAATCAGTTTATAGGTAGATGAAGATATATTGATTTCACCTACTTCACCAGCGGATTCTATCCTGCTTGCAGTATTTATGGTGTCTCCAAAAAGGTCGTATGCAAACTTCTTTTTGCCTACAACACCTGCTACAACAGATCCTGAATGTATCCCAATCCTCATTTTCCATTTTATTTCATGGTTTTTATTTCTCTCCTCAAGGAAGGATTGCATCATTTTTGCTGCTCTAATGCAGTTAGCAGCATGATTTGTCATTTCTTTTTCAAGGCCACAAGCTGCCATATATGCATCACCAATCGTTTCAATCTTTTCAACTTCCGTTTCTTCCATTATTTGATCGAATCGACCAAAAATGTCATTGAGTTCATTCACCAAAGTGATTGCTGGTATAGATGCTACAAGCTCTGTAAATCCTTTAAAGTCAGTAAATAAGATAGTGACATTCTTATGTCTCTTAGGAATTGTCTTACCGCTTTCTTTTAAGTCCCTAACTATGTTTGCTGGCAGAATATTGTGCAGAAGATCATCTGATTTTTTCTGTTCAGCCATTAAAGATTCCTCTGATTTATCAATTAAAATAGACATACTCGCTATGAGTATAAGGCAAATAAACCCAGTAATGCTGATATTAATTATTTGTGATATGTAGGGATCTAATCCGTCAAAATGAGCTGTTATATTTGATTGAAATATTACAGTAACAATCAAAGTCAGGCAAGCTAGAATACTAAAGACATGGGCTATATGCCTTGCCTTTCTGGGGAAAGTCATGTATGGTAGGATAATAATTAGGAAACAAACAACTGCAACTCCTGAGGAGTATCCCAACAAATAAAGAAACAAGAGGACAGATATATAAGATGCTAGAATAAGCCATACGGAAGCCAAGACTCGCCACCCTTTCCTGTTGAATATTAACGCTATTAGGAACATCAATCCCAAGAAAGTATTGCTCCCGTATATCACTAATGCGTCTGTGAGAAATAATGCAATTAACATCCAAGTTACATTATATAATACTCCTAAAACGGATGCAATATTCGTTACACGCAAATATCTGATTTCAGTGATTGAAGAGTTATAGTCAGCGCCAATGTTAACCATTCTTAGAAAGTATCTAGACTTGTTTTTATCATAATTTAACATAAGTGCTTCTTAATTTCTATGGATTACTAACTTCTTTGTTATTGTAGCTAAAGTCCTTGTGTATTGAAAGTTGCGGTTTTGTGTGCGAGGAATTTCCAACGAAAATTCTGAAGTACGCAAAAATGCAATTCCAATTGATTAAGCACTAATTTAGCAATTTTTATACACGGTGTGCCTGTTGCACAAGTTTGTTTATAAAGATAGCAATCAAAATTAAAATGGTTGTATTAATTTCATAACTTTAGTTATGAAAGGCAAGAAAGATTACCAAGAGAAGCCTACAATTTGATAGTAGCGATATTCAATTTTTTGGTGTTAGATTACATTAATAATACGCAAACTTCAATTTGGTGAACCGCCGTATACGAGACCCTTACGTACGGTGGTGTGAGAGGCGCACTCTCCTCAATTATGGGGAGAGCCGTCTACTCGATTGTGCCCAGTTATTTTAATCGGTAAATTGTTTTATTTTTTTCTCCTATTTTTTCAAATAGGTCTAATTCAGCTCCTTTTTTTAAATCTCTACTTGCTGTCGCTGAAGAAATGCCTTTAAAAATTTCCATATAATCTTTTCTTGTAAATTCAGTTTTATTCAATGAAGCATAATATTCTAATCTGTCTTTTTCATTTAGTGTTCGATTATTAAAATCTAATAATTCACTAATTGAAATGTCAATTATATTTAGCATATATTCAATAAACTTAGTCGATTTCCCTGATTTATCAGATTCGGCCAAAGCTTTATAATATTTCTCTTGGTCTGTACTAATTAAAGTTTCAAAAGGCAAAAACTCAAATATTGGATATTTTTCCATTAAAATTAAAGTTTGCCATAACCTTCCCATTCTACCATTTCCATCTAAAAATGGATGTATGAATTCCATTTCGTAATGGAAAACACAACTTTTAATTAATTCAATTTCATCAGACTTTTTTAAATATTCAAAAAGTTCTTTGATTAAGTATGGAACATTTCCAAAAGGTGGTGCTAAATGCTCAACTTTTGAACCTTTTACAATTCCGACACTTTGATTTCGGTATTTTCCAGCATTTTCAATTAGATTTTCCATTAAATTTTTATGAGCCTTTAGGAACGATTTTTCGTTCAAAGGATTGTATGTTTCTAAATTTTCATAAATTTTAATTGCATTTAAAACTTCAAGGACATCTTTTTTTGGACCAATGACTCTCTTGTTTTCAAGTAGAGCAGTAATTTGTTCTTCTGTAAGTGTGTTTCCTTCAATTTTTAAAGAAGAGTGAATAGTTTTAATTCTATTTTGTTTTCTCAATTTAGGCGAAGGTCTATTCAATAAATTTGCATTTACTTCACCTATTTTTTCTGAAATTGAAGTAATTAGTTTTAAAATGGATGATGTTATTTCGTAAGGTGGTTTCATTTTGTGATACTATCATTTGATACTATCAAAGATACATTCATTTAATTTGAATTATATTATGAAACGGAATTTTTTAATAATTGGGCACAACGTGAGTCTGCGCAAGAACTCCAATAACTACTCAAAAGTATGATTTTCTTTTCAAACAGTTATGGTTATAGAGAGTTATGGTTAAAGGAATATAGATTTTAAAGTTTTGTGCCTTAAAATTGAAGGGCTCAAAATGGTCCTAATAACCTGAGTTCGATTATTAAAACAGGCAAACTTGATTGGAATTTATAGTTTGAAATTTAATAGACGGTTTTTTAGGCAAGAAGCTATATGCGATAAGCCCTGAAATCAGGTTGCTAAGAAAGTTCCCAAAGCTT
>NZ_JAQWOO010000066.1 GCF_029245835.1 Algibacter sp.
AAATAAATCTGTAATTTTAGAGTAACAAAACATAGATAGGTTTTTAGATTAATAAATTGAATTTCAGTACTTTAATTTACTAAAAATCTATCTTTTTTACTATTAAAACTTATCTAAATATTAATCGAACTCAGGTTTTTAAATATTTAAACATGTCTTTATTATCTTCCGCAGTTCCATAATCATAGGCCCATCCTGCTCCAGCTGTAAACGTGTGGTAACGTAACATATCTAAAACACCAACAGCAGGCAATGCTACTTTTGCTAAATCTGGACGTTGGGTCATTGTTGCACCAATCAATAATCCGCCGTTAGAGCCACCTCTAATGGCCAAATAGTTTGACGATGTATAATTTTGAGCTATTAAGTATTCCGCGGCAGCGATAAAATCATCAAACACATTTTGCTTTTGCATTTTAGTTCCGGCATCATGCCATTTTTTACCATACTCGCCACCACCACGTAAATTAGGAACTGCTAGGATACCGCCTTGCTCCATCCAAATGGCGTTTGTAATACTGAAATTTGGTGTTAAGCTAACATTGAACCCGCCGTAAGCATAAAGAATTGTTGGGTTTTTTCCGTTAAGTTTTACCCCTTTTTTGTGCGTAATAATCATAGGGATTTTTGTCCCATCTTTTGAATTATAAAACACTTGATTACTTTCATAATCTTCAGGATTAAAATCGATGGCAGGTTTTCGGTATAACTCTGACGTACCATTTTTAATATCGTATTTATAAATATTTCCAGGCGTTTTATAGTTTGAAAATGTGTAGTATAGCTCAGTTTCTTCTTTTTTAGTACTAAATCCACCTGCGCTACCAACTCCTGGTAATTTTACTTCTCTTATTAATTTACCATTATAATCGTATTGCAAAACTTTTGAAACGGCATCTACCATATACTCAGTAAAGAAAGAACCGCCACCTTTTGAAGGGATTAATACGTTTTCTGTTTCTGGAATAACATCAACCCAAAGTTCTGGTGAAGGGTTTGAAGCATCAACGGTAACAATCTTTTTATTTGGCGCATTTAAGTTAGTTACTAGATATAATTTGCTGTCTTCATTTTCAATGACATAAGTGTCACTTTCAATGTGGTTTAAAATGGTGATTAATTTGCTGTTAGGTTTTGTAAGGTCTTTTATCAGTAATTTATTTCCTGAAGTTGAAAATTTAGGCCTAATTAATAGGTATCGATTGTCTTCTGTGACATCGCCGTATACATAGCGGTGTTTTTCATTAGGAGTTCCTCCATATATTAATTTATCTTCTTTTTGAGAGGTTCCCAATTTGTGATAATACAACTTATGTTGATCTGTTTTTGCTGATAATTCACTCCCTTTAGGCTTGTCATAACTTGAATAATAAAAGCCTTCATTTTTATACCAAGATATACCGCCAAATTTCATATCGGTAATGGTATCTTCAATAATAGCTTTGGTTTCAGTGCGTATGACCAAAATTTTTCTCCAATCGCTTCCACCTTCAGAAATAGAGTAGGCTAATATTTGGCCGTCTTTTGTAAAACTAGTGCTTCCAAGTGACACTGTACCATCTTCAGAAAATGTATTCGGATCCAAGAAAACAGTTGCTGTATCTGGACTTTCTCCTGTCTTATAACGATAGATAACATACTGATTTTGAAGCCCATCATTTTTATAAAAATAAGTGTAATCGCCTTCTTTGAAAGGCGCCCCTACTTTTTCGTAATTCCATAATTTCGATAGACGTTCCTTAAGTTCTTTAAGATATGAGACGTTATTTAAATACCCGAAAGTAGCTTTGTTTTGTGCTTTAACCCAAGCCTCAGTATCTGAACTTCTGTCGTCTTCTAGCCAACGATACGGGTCTTTAACTTCGGTGTTAAAGTAAGTATCTATAGTGTCTACAGTTTTAGTTTCAGGATAATTCACAGAAATGATATTTATTTTTGATAACTCTCTTTACAGCTAATTAGAAATACAAGCGTTGTACATATAAAAAGTGATTTTTTCATGATTGATAATTATTAAATTAATCAAAAATAAAAAAAAACTCCTGCATAGTTTTACACAGGAGTTTTATAACAAAATCTTAAGAGTAAACGAGTTACACTAAATTATTTTCAACTAAATATTCAGCAATTTGAATGGTATTTGTTGCAGCGCCTTTACGTAAATTATCAGCAACAATCCACATGTTTAAAGTATTTGGTTGTGTTTCGTCACGACGAATACGACCTACAAAAACATCATCTTTTTCGTGTGCAAAAATAGGCATTGGATAGGTGTTTGTGTCTGTATTATCTTGAACTACAACACCGGGAGTTTCATGTAATAATTTACGAACATCAGCTAAATCAAAGTCATTTTCAAACTCCACATTCACAGATTCAGAATGTCCTCCAGAAGTAGGGATTCTAGCCGCAGTTGCTGATATAGAGAATGTTTTGTCGTTCATTATTTTTTGAGGTTCTCTGGCTAATTTCATTTCCTCTTTAGTATATCCGTTTTCTTCAAAAACATCACAATGAGGTAATGCATTTCTTCCTATAGGATAAGGGTAAGCCATTTCGCCTTTAATACCAGCAATTTCATTTTCTAATTGTTTAACAGCTTTAACCCCTGTTCCAGAAACCGATTGGTAAGTTGAAACCACAACACGTTTCATTTTATATTTTTTATGAAGCGGATTTAAAGCCATAACTAATTGAATCGTTGAACAATTAGGATTAGCTATAATTTTATCGTCTTTAGTGAGTTCACTAGCGTTAATTTCTGGGACGACTAATTTTTTGGAAGGATCCATTCTCCAAGCAGAAGAATTATCAACTACAGTTGTACCAGCTGCAGCAAATTTTGGTGCCCATTTTAAAGAGGTATCTCCACCTGCAGAAAATAGTGCGATATCTGGTTGCATTGAAACAGCTGTTTCTAAACCAACTACTTTATATTCATTCCCTTTGTAGGTTAATATTTTTCCAACGGAACGCTCCGAAGCAACAGGAATTAACTCTGTTACAGGAAAATTACGTTCTGCTAGAACTTTTAACATGACCTCGCCAACCATTCCTGTGGCACCAACTACGGCTACTTTCATTTTTAAGTATTTTAATAAATTGCGTGAGCAAAACTAAGTATTAATTTCAATTTTAAAACGAAAAAAAGCCCTCATTTATAGAAAAAAAGGGCTTTTTAACAACAAATAACAGTTTGTTATTTAATTAACAAGTTGTTATTTTTTAAGTAAATCTCTAATTTCAGCTAGTAAATCTTCTTGAGAAGGTCCCGCTGGTGCTGCTGGAGCTTCTTCAACAGGTTTTTTAGTTTTGTTGTAGGCTTTTACTAACAAAAACATAACCAAACCAACAATTAATAAATTAATAATAGTGTTAATCCAGAGTCCATATGCAATAACTGCTCCACCTGCTTCTTTAGCGGCTGCCAGTGTAGTGTACTCCATTCCGTCTAGGGCTACATGCAGATCTTCAAAACTTACTCCTCCTGTAAAATAACCCACAAAAGGCATAGCTATATTATCTACAAATCCTTTAATAACAGCTCCTAGAGCTCCTGCCATAATTACAGCAACGGCAAAGTCAATGACATTGCCCGTCATAATAAAATCCTTAAATTCTTTTAACATTTTTATAAATTTTTAGTTAGTATTAAATAAGACACAATTTACACAAAATAGTCACAAGTCTATAAAAAAAGTTATTTGATTAATTTAAAATCAGTCTTTTAACTCTTTGTGAAATAGCGGTTATAATTTCGTAAGATATTGTATTCGCAGTAGCAGAAAAAGTATTGGCTGTATGGTTTTTTCCAAAAACAATCACTTCGTCGCCTTCATTACAATCAATGTTTGTAACATTTACCATAATCATATCCATGCAAACATTGCCAATAATTGGTGCTTTTTGTCCATTTATGCTAACAAAACCTTTGCTATTACCGTATTGCCTTCCAATACCATCAGCATGACCAATAGGTAGCGTAGCTGTTTTTAATAGCGTTTCACTTTTAAAGGCGCGATTGTAGCCAACAGATGCTCCTTTTTGAACATTATGAATTTGAGAAATAACTGTTTTTAATGTTGCAATAGGTGTTAAATATTGGTTTTCTTTTTCAGAATTACCAAAACCGTATAAACCAATACCGCATCGAACCATATCAAAATGCGCTTCAGGATAATTTAAAACCCCAGAGGTGTTACACATATGAAGCATCGGTTTGAAACCCATTTGTTTTGTGAAATTTTCAGCAATAGTTTTAAACGTTTCAATCTGGTTTAAAGTAAATGCTTTTTCATCTAAATCTTCACTTGCTGCTAAATGCGAAAAAACGGATTTTACTTTTACAGTTTTACTTGCTTTCAATTTAGAGATAATAGAATCGACTTCATTTTTTGAAAACCCTAATCGGTTCAAGCCTGTATTGAATTTAATATGAATGGGATAGTCAGTTTGATTTTCCGCGGAAGCGATAGCAATAAACGCATTTAAAATTTTAGTATTGTAAATACTAGGCTCTAAACAATGTGCAATAAGTGCTTTAAAATTTATAGGCTGTGGGTGTAGTACTAAAATAGGGCGAGTAATACCAGCGTCTCGCAAGGCAATACCTTCATTAATGTATGCCACCGCAAAATAATCAACATTTAAATCTTGTAGATATTTAGCAATTTCGTTAGCATCACTGCCATAGGCAAAAGCCTTTACTACGGCTAAAAACTTAGTTTGGGGTTGTAGCTTGGATTTAAGATAGTCAAAATTATGTTTCAGTGCTTTTAAATCAATTTCAAGCACTGTTTCTTGTGCTTTAGGCATTGGAGTCTTTGGGTTTAGTCTTCACTTCTTCTGCTTCGTTAACTTTCATGTGTCGCACCTTATCTCGAAGCATGGCTTTGTAATATGCCGCTCTACTTAAGGGTTCATATTCATTAACTTCTCCAAGCAAAACAATATTGTCGTTATTGTTTTTTCTGTAGCTATATTGAGCTAGGTTACCTGTTCTTGTACAAACAGCATGCACTTTAGTTACATATTCTGCGGTTGCCATCAAGTTAGGCATAGGCCCAAAGGGGTTGCCTTTAAAATCCATATCTAAGCCAGCCACAATAACCCGAACACCTTTATTTGCTAAATCGTTACAAACCCGTACAATTTCATCATCAAAAAACTGAGCCTCATCAATACCAACCACATCACATCCGTCTGCTAAAATAGGAATGTTAGCAGCGGCAGGAACAGGTGTAGAGCGAATCTGGTTTTCATCGTGAGATACTACCATATCCTCATCATAACGCACATCAATGGCAGGTTTAAAAATCTCAACTTTTTGTCTAGCAAATTGCGCACGCTTAAGCCTACGGATGAGTTCTTCTGTTTTTCCAGAAAACATGGAGCCGCAGATAACTTCAATCCATCCAAATTGTTCTTTATGATTTACTGTATTTTCAAGAAACATTTCGTAATTTTAACACTAAAAGAAAGTTATTATTTGTTTGTATAAAGGTGGCGTAAATTTATTAAAAATCAAAAGCCTAAACTGCAATAATTTAAAATTTATAAACAATGAAGAAGAAGATAGAGTCTGAACTCATTAGTATAGCCCACAGAATTCTTAAATTAAAGGGGAAGGAAGATGTTATTAAAATGCATACCGAAGTTGCTGCCCTTTACGAAAAGTTATCTGTATTAAAATTTGCACATGAAAACTTTGAAGGCGATCTTCCTACAATTGGTAACGATTCTTCATTTTTTGATATGTTAGATAGTGCTTTTAATAATAAAGTAAGCGATAATATTGAGGTTGAAGACAAAATATATATTAATCTTGATGAAGTTGAAGATGATGATATTATAGAGCCCGTAATGAATAAGATTAAAGATATGGTAGCCTTTATGCCAGAAGAAGCAGATGATATTGAAACCGTTTTTGAAGAAGCGATACCTAAAGACCCTATTAAGAAACATAATTTAGAAGATATTACTGCGGGCTTTGAAGATATGCCCATTTTTGAGCCTGTTTCTAAATCTCAAAAAGGCGTTTCAAATGGCAAAAAATCTTTAAATGATCAACTTAAAGTTGGCGGATTCAATATCGGACTCAATGATAAAATTGCCTTTATAAAGCATTTATTTGATGGTAAAAGCGAGGATTATAGTCGTGTATTATCGCAATTAAACACCTTTGCATCTTATAACAATGCTAAAAATTTTATTGAAGATATGGTAAAACCAGACTATAATAATTGGGAAGGTAAAGACGAGTTTGAAGAACGCTTTATGCAAATTATAGAAACAAAATTTAATTGAAATTTGGGTGTTACCGCTCAGAAAATAAGTGGTCCTGCTTTTCGATTATAGTTTTGACTCAATGCTCGCCTCGCCAAAAGCTAACCACTGCAAATACGAAGTATTCACGATTTCAAAAATTTGATTTAAAAATCCATGAGTAATTACTAACACAAATGAGTAAACTTTACATCGTTCCAACACCAATTGGAAATTTAAAAGATATAACATTCAGAGCTATAGATGTTCTAAAAGACGTCGATTTAATTTTAGCAGAAGACACCAGAACTTCAGGAAAACTCCTAAAATATTATGAGATTTCAACACACATGCAATCGCATCACATGCACAACGAGCATAAAACGGTTGAAAACATCATTCAAAAATTAAAAAGTGGAACATCGGTAGCGCTAATAAGCGATGCAGGAACACCTGCCATATCAGATCCTGGATTTTTATTATCGCGTGCTTGTATTGAAAATAATATAGAAGTCGATTGTTTACCTGGTGCCACAGCTTTTGTACCCGCATTAGTTAATTCAGGATTGCCAAACGATAAGTTTGTGTTTGAAGGGTTCTTGCCCGTAAAAAAAGGACGCCAAACCCGATTATTATTGCTTGCAGAAGAAACCAGAACCATGATTTTTTACGAAAGCCCGCATAAACTAATAAAAACCCTAGGGCAATTTTCTGAGTATTTTGGAGAAGACAGGCAAGTATCTGTGTCCAGAGAACTCACTAAATTATTTGAAGAAACCATTCGCGGAACAGCCAAAGAAGTTTTAGAATATTATACCAATAAGCCACCAAAAGGAGAGATTGTTGTTGTGGTTGGAGGGAAAAGCAAATAGTAATATTGGTTTGATTGTCCCCTTGAAGATAACTAAAGCAGCTATAATAGGTGTTTTTTTTAGATTGTAAAAGTAATTAAAAATTAAAGTAGAGATGAAATTAAAAGTATTTATTGATAAACTAAACGAAACGCCAAAAGCCATAGAATTTTCTGAAACTATGGCTGTTATAGACGAAACTTACAATTTTACACCAGGAGCATTTAAAAATGGAACTTTAGAAAATGCAGAAGGTCAAAACTCAGGATCTTGCAAGTTGTTTGCCTTTGCTAAAATTCAAGAATTTTCTAAAGAAGAAACTTTAGCCTGTTTTGGTCAGTTTTATTTTGATGAGGTATTAAAAGACCCAAATGGCACAGGACATCAAAACATTAGAAACTTCATGAATACGGGTTTTGAAGGGTTAAATTTTGAAGGAAATCCGTTAAAGGAAAAATAAAATTTATGTTTGTCTTTCTAAAGATGTCTCCATGAGCGCAGTCGAAGGGTTTTTTTAGAATCTCATAAAAATACCATGAAAAACCTTTTAAGTGATATAAAACAATGCACCATTTGCGAAAAACATTTGCCTTTGGGTCCACGACCCGTGGTTTCTGCACATCCAAATTCTAAAATAGTTATTATTGGTCAAGCACCGGGGACAAAAGTACATGCTTCGGGCATTCCTTGGGATGATGCCAGTGGCAGTCAATTACGAAAGTGGTTAGGCGTTTCAAATGAAGACTTTTATGATAAAACTAAATTTGCCATAATCCCTATGGGCTTTTGCTATCCAGGAAAAGGAAAAACTGGCGACTTACCACCACGAGCAGAATGTGCACCACAATGGCATAAACCATTATTTGATGAACTTAAAAATGTGGAGCTTGTTATTTTAATTGGGATGTATGCCCAAAAGTATTATTTGGGAAAAGCAGCTAAGAGAACATTAACTGAAACGGTGGGTAATTTTCAAGAGTATTTGCCTAAATATTTACCGTTACCACATCCATCACCTAGAAATCGGTTTTGGTTGACTAAGAATTCTTGGTTTGAAGTTGAAGTGCTTCCAGTGCTGAAGGATAGAATCAAAGAAATGATGTAACTCTCATTATTTCTTTTCAATAAACTAAAGCGATAGATCAGATTAGGATTAAAGGTAAATTATATTTGGTGTTGCTGAATGTCAATAGTCAATTGAGCTTTTTGAAAGAGGAATAATAAACGCCTTGATGATTCATAAAAGTACCATTCTTTTTATTTAAATCTAATGCTTCACCTTTAAAGTTTGTTGCAGGTAAACCGAGTTCTTGGTAAATACAAGCTGTAGCAGCAAAGTCCCAAATACTTCCACCTCCAGCTTCTTTTTTGGGGAGTTTAAAAAAGCATGCGGGTCCGTTTTCTAAAACTAAAATAGCATTTAGTACGGCGCCTGATCCTGAAATTTCTTTAATTGCTTTTAATCCTAAATCAGCTTTATACTTTTTAAGTATACTTTGTATCTCGCTAGACTTAGGCGTATCGCTTAATTTTTTATCGGTTAGGTAAGTTAAATAGGTATTGGTGTTTTTAATGTTCCAAGGGGTTTTATTTTTATAAGCGCCGTTTCCTTTTATAGCGTGATATAATGAGTTAGTACTCGGATCAAATACAACGCCAATTACAGGTGTTCCATCTTTTGCAATTAAAGCAATAGCAACAGAAAACCCAGGATGTTTATTAATAAAAGCTAGCGTTCCATCCATAGGATCTACACACCAAAAGGCATCTTTTTCAAATCTACTTCCATTATCTACCGTTTCTTCAGATAGTATCCCAATATCAAACGCTTTACAAGTTGGCATTAAATGCGATAAAATAACACCTTCACATTCACGATCTACTTTTGTTACTACTTGAGATCCATAGTTAGATCCTGCTTCTTTATGCTCTACAATAATGGTGTCATTCATGTACTTCTGAATGATTGTTCCAGCAGAAAGTGCTGCTTCAATGGCTATATTCGTTAAATGTTGTAAATCCATTACTATAGATTTTTGATGACTTCAGCAGTTATACGTTCACTATAACTATTAATTTTCCAGTGACCAGGACTCCAACCTTTTAAAAACCGATGAAAATCTGCCCAAGCTACACGATATAAAGGGCGCCATTCTTTTTCAAGTGCTTCATTTTTTTTACCAAGAGCTTTATGCAAATAAGTAAAATAAGTGTCTAATAGTTTTGATTCTAAACGTTCGCAGTCGTTCTCATTCAGGCAACTTCCAATAAAATAGGCAATATCTTTCATACCACAGCCACCGCCAACATATTGAAAATCTACGCCTGCAACTTGTCCGTTTTTCGAAAAACAAAAATTTGCTAATTTAGCATCTCCATGAACAAATGTTTTATAGTTACAGCTATTTAGTTTTTTGTTAATGGCTGTAGCCCCGTTTTTCAAGGCTTTATCTTGTAAAACTTCTAGTTCTTGAGGTCTGGTTTCTAAATACCAATAGGTGCCTACGTCCCAAAGTCCGTTAGGAACTTTTCCTAAATAACTCGCATGAAATTGTGCCAACCATTCTAAACAGGTTTCTATATCTTTCCAGTTTACCTCTTGTTTTCGTAAAGAAAAACCTGCTTCATCCAAATCTTCAAGGACTATAAGTGTTTCATCAAGGTTCGTTTCAATAGTAAAACACTTTGGTAAACGGGCCATACTATCTTTACTATAGGTGTTATACCAGGAAGTTTCTACTTCATAAGATTTTAGTTTTCTTTGATGGCCAATATCAGTATGCCATCCTCTAGGGTGATTATGGCGCCTAGGTAATTGCACATGTTTAACAACAACGCTTTCTAAAGCAGCGTTTTCTAATGCAATACGTATAATTTTACCATAACCACTCCATAATTCTTGAATGATTTCTTTTTCAAATAAAGATGATGCGCCAGTTTTCTGTAGAATAACAGATTTAAAATAATCGTTCATAGGGAGTCAAAGGTAGGAAATTGTAATTTTTTGGAGCTTTAATAAATCCTGTTTTGTTACTATCAGATTCATCAGATAGAAATTGATTTTCTTCAATACGATTAGTAACCGAGGATATAATTTTTTTCATGATTAATTCACGAGATTCCTTCGTTCCTTGCAATGACGTTTGTTTTTAGCTTATGGAGTTTTAATTTATCTAAAAGCGAAGTTTACTAAAAGTCCAACAATCTAAATATGCTTCCCCTTCTCCCAACCATGTTTTCCTAAATAATGGTTCCCACTTTCAACAGCGCCATCTTCAATAGATGTTCCCATGCTATCATTCCATCTATTCAAGTATCCAAATAGAGAAATCACCCCAAGCATTTCAACAATTTCACCTTCGTCCCAATGTTCGTATAAACGTTTTTTAATGGCTTCATCAACGCCGTTTGGCACTTGACTTGCTTGTAGTGAAAAATCAAGTGCTACACGTTCCGCTTCACTAAAAGCAGGATGTGTTCTATATTCCCAAATATTATCAAGTTGTTCTTGTTCCGCGCCATAACGTTCCGCAGCGCGAATAGCATGTGCCTGACAATATCTACAACCTGTAGAATTACTAGACACCCATGCAATCATGCGTTTTAAAGCTGAGGTTACTTTGCCTTCATTAGCCATAACAGCTTTATTCAAATTAATAAACGCTTTGCTAATGGCTGGGCGACGTTGCATGGTTAAAACCGAATTTGGGCAAAACCCTAAGGTTTCATTAAAAAACTCGGCAAGGTCTTTGGTTTCTAAATCATGATTGGCAGATAATGGTGTTACTAAAGGCATAGTTTTAATTTTTGTAGTATTTTTGACACTTACAAGTTAACAAAAAATAATAAAGAAAATGGCAGTTCAAGTTACCACTAAATGGTTAGGCAATATGAGGTTTGAAAGTACAAACCCGTCTGGGCATAACTTATTTATAGATGCAGGAGAAGAAAGTGGAGGTAAAGGTGAAGGCTATCGCCCCAAAGCTTTAATGCTTTCTGGTTTAGCGGGATGCTCTGGTTTAGACGTAGCAGCATTAATAAGAAAAATGAAGTTAAATGTAGATGCCTTTGAAATTGAAACGGAAGCAAATTTAACGGATGAACACCCAAAGTATTATGATAAAGTAGCGATGCATTTTCATTTTTATGGGAATCATTTAAATGAAAAAAAACTTCAAAGAGCTGTTGATTTGTCTATTGAAAAATATTGTGGTGTTATGGAAATGTTCCGTCAATTTTCAGAATTAAAAATAGAAACTCATTTTCATAAAAAATAAAAGGACAATAAAATTCGTTGAACTTTTATTAAAAACTCTCAGACCTCTTTCAATGCGTTGGACTTTAAAACCTAAACCTGAAACCGCAAAAGTTGAAACTTTGCAAAAAGCACTTCAAGTAGGCTCTACAATAGCGACTTTGTTAGTGCAAAGAGGTATTGAATCCTATGCTGATGCTAAAAATTTTTTCAGACCAAGTTTAAAAGATTTACATGATCCGTACCTCATGAAAGATATGGATAAGGCTGTAGCACGTATTGAAAAAGCCATTGCAAACAAAGAAAATATTTTGGTTTATGGAGATTATGATGTGGATGGCACCACATCTGTAGCATTAATGTCTTCGTATTTAAAAACAAAATATAATCTTGTTTATACGTATATTCCAAATAGATATGATGAGGGTTATGGCATTTCCTATAAAGGCATAAACTTTGCTTTAGAGCATGAGTTTTCACTAATTATAGCCTTAGACTGTGGTATAAAATCTGTTGAAAAGGTTGCTCACGCAAAAACATTAGGGATCGATTTTATTATTTGCGACCACCATAGACCTGGGGATGAAATTCCAGATGCAGCAGCTGTTTTAGACCCAAAACAAGAAGATTGCGAGTATCCTTTTAAAGAACTTTGCGGTTGTGGTGTTGGTTTTAAATTGGTCCAAGCTTTAGCTTTAAAAGATGGAAAAACGGCTAAAGATTTAACCGAATATTTAGACTTAGTAGCTACGGCTATTGGAGCTGATATTGTCCCTATAGATGGAGAAAATAGAGTACTTGCTCATTTTGGACTAAAGGTAATAAATACCAACCCAAGGTCGGGAATAAAAGCTATTTTAGATCAGGTAGAAAAAACCGAATTAACCATTACTGATGTCGTTTTTATTGTAGCGCCAAGAATAAATGCTGCAGGCCGAATGAAACACGGTAATTATGCGGTAACGTTATTAACTGAGGAAGAGCCAGATATGGCTAAAAAATATGCTTCAGAAATTAATGATTATAATTTAGACCGTCGTGAAACAGATAAACAAATTACTCAAGAAGCGCTTAAGCAAATTGAAGAACAAAAAGAACAGAACCGCCTTACTACTGTTGTTTACCATAAAGATTGGCATAAAGGCGTTATTGGTATTGTGGCTTCTAGATTAACTGAAACGTATTACAGACCTACTTTAGTTTTTACAAAAAGTGGAAATAAATTAGCGGCTTCGGCACGTTCGGTTAGAGATTTTGATATTTATAATGCTTTGGAAAATTGTAAAGAACTTATCGAGCAATTTGGCGGACATAAGTATGCTGCGGGTTTAACTTTAGAGGAAGAAAATTATGAAGCCTTTAAACAAGCTTTTGAAGATGAAGTTTCTAAAACTATAGATAGAAATCTATTGACGCCAGAAATAAAGATTGATGCTAAAATAGATTTAAACGATATTACACCTAAGTTCTATAGGATTTTAAAACAGTTTGCACCTTACGGACCAAGTAATATGACTCCCGTTTTTCTGACTGAAAATTTAATAGATACGGGCTACGGAAAATGTGTAGGGGGCGATAAAACGCATTTACGATTAACTGCTACACAACCGGAATCTTCTAGTAGAATGGTTGGCATTGGTTTTAGTATGGGCGATAAGTTCGAAATGATTTCTGAAGGGAAACCATTTAGAGCGGTCTATTCTATCGACGAAAATGAATGGCGAGGTCATGTGAGTTTACAATTAAAATTGAGAGATTTAAAAAAACAGTAGTAGAATTGACTGTAAATCATGGCAAAAACGGACCCTTACGCAGCCTTACGAATTAAAGAATTCAATATTTTTTTATTATTACGGTTGTTTTTAGTTTTTGGGTGGTCTATGCAATTTATTGTTATTGAATGGCAAGTGTATAGTATTACAAAAGATCCGCTTTCTTTAGGGATTATAGGTCTTATGGAAATTATTCCAGCCTTTACCATGGCGCTTTTTGCAGGTCATATTGTAGACCAAAGAGAAAAACGAAACCTGCTAGCCATTTGTATTGCTGCATTTTCGCTAATAAGTTTAGGGCTATTTTTATTAACCACTGATGATGTGGTTGCGAGTTGGTCAACACAGTCTGTTTTATATTCTATTTATGCCCTTGTTTTTTTTGGTGGATTTTTACGTTCCTTTTTTGGACCCATCATTTTTTCATTAGTGGCGTTAATAGTACCCAAGAAAATATACCCAAATGCTGCTACGTGGAGCACAAGTACTTGGAAAACAGCTGCTGTTTTAGGTGCTTTATTTGGTGGGTTTTTTATTAGTTGGATAGGTGTTGATTATACGTTATGCGTGGTTTTTGTTTTAGTTATAATTGCATTCGCTTTAGTTTTTCTAATAAAAAAGAAACCTATTTTAAACAAAAAAGTAGGTGAGCCTATAAAAGAGAGTTTAAAAGGTGGTGTGCGTTTTGTGTTTCAAAACAAAGCTATTTTAGGGGCTTTAACTTTAGATATGATAGCGGTTTTATTTGGGGGGACTGTGGCTATTCTTTCCGTTTTTGCACAAGATGTTTTAAAGGTAGGAAGTGAGGGTTTCGGTATTTTAAATGCATCCATATCCATGGGAAGTATTGTAACCATGTTTGCCACAACATATATTCCAATAAGCAGAAATACGGGTAAAAAACTACTTATTTCCATATTCATTTTTGGCGTAAGTATTATTGGTTTTGGACTGTCTTCCATATTTTGGGTGAGTGTTTTAATGTTGTTTATTAGTGGTGCGGCTGATGGCATTTCGATGATTATTCGTCAAACTATATTACAATTAAAAACCCCTGATGATATGCGTGGTCGTGTATCGTCTGTTAACTCTATGTTTGTGGGATCGTCTAATGAATTAGGTGCTTTTGAAAGTGGTTTAGCCGCTAAAATCATGGGTCCTGTGGCAGCAGTAGTTTTTGGAGGCACCATGACTTTAATTACTGTTTTTGCTATTGGTATTAAAAACCCTGTGCTTAGAGATTTGGATTTAAGAGCAGATATGGAAGCTCATGAGGGTGAAGATTAGTGTATTCTTTTGGGCGATCCCCGATAAAAAATCGGGTCAGGCTTTATTCGTTGATTTCTATTTTAAATTATTGAACTCATGAATATAAATATTTCAGCAGTCGCTCTCTGCGAGGAGCTTCAACAAATGCTTCAATCCTTATCGCGGGCGTACTTGCTAATGTCTTTTTGTGGGTTTAATAGTCTTTCAACTCCAAAGTTTCTCCATCAAAAACCCCATAGGTATAATATTGAATCCAATCCCCAAGGTTGATGTATTTTGAGTTTTCGTTGAGGTCTATATCAAGTGGTAAGTGCCTGTGACCAAACACAAAAAAATCGCGGTGTTTATCTTCTAGTTTTCGTTTACAATATTGCACAAGCCATTCGTTGTCTTCTCCAAGGAATGTGGCGTCGTCATCACCAGAAATTAATTTATTTTTTACTGAAAAGTATTGGGCAATTTTCATCCCGATATCTGGATGTCCCCATTGAAAAACCCATTTAAAAAACGGATTTGTAAATACTTTTTTTAAGCGTTTATAGCCTTTATCTCCGGGCCCTAAACCATCGCCATGGCCTATGAAAAAGGTTTTATTGTTAAATGTGAATTCTTTTGGTTTATGGTATACGGGAATGTTGAGTTCTTCTTCAAAATAGCCATTCATCCAAAGGTCGTGATTACCTACGAAGTAATGAATGGGAATGCCTGAATCTGATATTTCGGCGAGTTTACCAAGTGTTCTGGTAAAACCTCTTGGGACTACAGTTTTGTATTCAAACCAAAAATCGAATAAATCACCTAAAAGGAAAATAGCTGCGGCATCTTGTTTTACTTCATCTAACCATGCTACAAATTTCTTTTCGCGAGGAAAAGAGGCTTCTTTTGTTGGTGCGCCTAAGTGATTATCTGAGGCGAAATATATTTTTTTTCCTTTTGGAATATTCATGAAGTAAATATACTAATTCCTGCGAATGCAAGAATCTCATGGTTTTAGTTTTTTATTTATTTCTTTGTTCATTTTGCTTTGATGCACTATTTATCTTTAAATGTCTACTAGACATTTAAAGATAAATACTAAAACCAAAAAATTACGAACAAGCGGAGGAATTTTTAAGTTTGAAAAGCTTAAAATTGATCTGACAATTCCACTTTGAACTTTGTTCTTCTGTTCTCGGAATTTTTCTTAATCTATTCTGCGTCTTGGTGCTCAATGCTCTGATTTGATATGGGTTTTGACTTTCTATAAATATCTTCTTCTTTTCAAATTAATTTCAACTTTCTAAACTCTTAAAGTAAGAGTGAGTTCCCCTCCTTGGAGGGGTTAGGGGTGGGTTTTTGCGTTAGGGATTGCAGTGGAAAGCCCACAGCGGAGGTACGGAGCGAGGACTTGTAACGTAAAGCCCGACCCTTGTGGTAACGCCCTAATTATTATCATTTTCGAACCACTCTGCAAATGAGGTATCGGTTTCTTGAAGTTTTAAGGAGTGTAACTTTATATGCTTTGGTAAACGGCGACATATTTTTTTTGAGAAGTCTATAACCATCATTTCGCTAGTGGGTTGATAATCTACTAGTAAAACGTTATGCCCGCGATCTTGCAATTCTTTTGCTAACTCGACGTGGGGTGTGTTTTTATTGAAAACGGTGGCGTGATCGAAGACGTCTACAATTTCTTCTTTCACAATTTTTTTGAGATCGCCAAAGTCTATAACCATTCCAAACTTAACGTTTGTATTGTCTGAAATGGGTTTGCCGATAACAGTAACGGAGAGTTTGTAACTGTGCCCGTGGACGTTTTTACATTTTCCGTCGTAGCCGTAAAGGGCATGTCCGGTTTCAAAAGAGAATTGTTTGGTGATGCGAATATTGTTTCCCATTATCTTCTTTTTCTTTTATTTACAAAGTATATGATGATTAAAACTAAACCGAGGATTAAAAATAATCCGTTTCCGCTAAGGAATGACATGATGTCCATAGTGTTTGTTTATTGGTTTCTTTTTTTACTATATCTGTACATTAAATAAGCTAGCGCAACAAGGAAAACAAAGGGTAGCATGGAGCCAATAAAAACACCAATTTCGTAACCTTTATCGGGTGCGTTTTGGATTTTCTCTTCTATATCTACTTGTTGAAACAAAGTAATTAACAGATTCATAATTTTTTAATGTGCATTATGCGCCAAAGTTAAGTTTTTTGTGCTAGTGGCAAAAATAGTTGCCTGAATTTTATAATAAGTGGTATGCCTCGTGCAATTATCCAGAATGTTATGGCGATAAATATGGCATGGAGTTTATAATCTAAACTATCTAACCAAAAGAGTATGGGAATGAAAACGAGGAAGGTCGAGAATAAAAGGACGTTTCTGAGATATTTCATTTTACCAAGACCTTTAAAAATACCATCGAAAATAAAGGCTAAGGTACAGAGTGGTTGCATGACTAAAACAATCCAGAACACATTGTAAAAGGCTTCTAGAACTTCAGGTTCTTTAGTGAAAATCAGCCCGATTGGGTGGTAGAATATAGCGCCTAATACACCCAGAATAATACCGATTACAACACCATATTTTATTAGTTTGTTGCTTAGTTTAATGAGTGTTGAAAAGGCTTTTGCTCCAAATAACTTACCAGATAAAATGTTTCCTGCGCTGGCATAACCATCAACAATAAAGGCTCCAAGAAACCAGAGGTTTATAGCTATAGTATAGGCTGCAATATACTCGGGGCCGTAACTTGTTGCAAAGGCACTAGCGTAATACAGCGTAACATTTAAGGCTATGGTTCTTATAAATAGATTAAGAATCATTAAAACAAATCGCTTGATTTCTGGATTGAAAGGAAAACTTGGTTTTAATGGGATACTTGTTTTTTTTAAAAGGAAATAAGCTGAGAATAATGCCATTAGTATTTGTGCAATAACACTGGCGTAAGCTGCTCCTTCAATATTCATAGGCGCTATTAAACCATCTATTCCGTAAACTAGAATAATATCTAATAGGATATTTGATGTTGCTCCTATAATAGCAATTATCATAGGGTAATAGGTGTTTTGTAAACCTCGAAATGCTCCAAAAACAGCAATAGTAAATAAGGTAAATGGAAACCCTAAAACGCGAATTTTATAATAGATAACAGAGTAATCTAAAATTAAATCAGAAGCATTATACAGTTTAAAAATTTGTTTTGCAAAAGGGTATGTGCCAAATATTATAAGAATACTTAGTGAGGTTATTATAAAAATAGCTTGCGCCGGCAGGTTTTTTATACGATGTAATTTATTTGCACCAACGTATTGAGATACAATAGATGAAATAGCACTTCTGGTTTGCCCTAACACCCAAATAAGCATAGACATAAAAGTGGTTACAATCCCAACAGCAGCTAAAGACTCTGTAGCATTATATTGAATGTTTCCAACTATAGCCGCATCAGTTAATGACAAAATAGGCTCCGATACTCCAGAAATTAATGCTGGAATAGCGAGTTTGTTTATATGTTTTAAGCTGATATTTATATTCACAAGACGAGTTCATAACAATGAAAAGGATATTCACTTTGTTTAGGAAAAAATATATCTCCAAGTTTTTGGTACCCTCTAAGTTCGTAAAATTTTTGATTTCTAATGTTTTTTGAAAATGTATCTAACCGAATGGATTTGTAATTGTGTTTTTTAGAATAGTGTTCTGCAAAACCCATTAATTTTTGAGCAAATCCTTGTCCTTGATGCACTGGATGAATGGCTAACCTATGCACGTATATGTTGTTTTTATTAGGTGTTAACCAGGATATTGGAGTATATTCTTTATCCATTAAAGTCGACATTGTAATACACCCAATAATGCTGCTATTAGTTTCTAAAATGTACCATTCTCCTCGATTAATATCATTTTCAAAAGCTGTTTTATTAGGGTAAAAGGCATTCCATTGAAAAATGTTTTTTGCAATCATATGAGCTGCACAAGCTTTTGTAATTTTTAAAATTTTGTCGATATCATCGCATGTTCCTTTTCGAATCATTTAAATGTTTTACTTTTGCTTCAAATTTATTGTAAATTTAGTTTTAAAACTTACAAGCATGAAGAATATTTTAGTTCCAGTTGGATCGTCAAAAAATGCAATAAGCCATTTACAGTATGCTGTAGATTTCGCCGAAGCATTTGGGGCAAAGCTTTTTGTTGTGCAAGTGTACAATGTTTACACTAAAGCTGGTACTATGATTAAAGTAGATCAAATTATTGAAAGAGAAAGTAAAGCTTTTTTGGTAGATTTGGTTTCGAAAATTGATACTAAAGGTGTTGAGGTTATTGTAAAAACCTTAAAAGGTAAGTTAATTGATACTTTGGATTTAGCCTGTAAAGCTGCTGATGTAGATTTGGTTTTAGTTGAGCCTAGAACAAATTCTATTAAAGATGGAGTATATTTAGGAAAAACTTCTGGTAAGATTATTAAGCAAATGAATGTTCCTGCACTTATTGTACCAGAGGGTTATAAGTTTACACCACCATCTAATATTTTAATGGCTATTAAATCGGCAATAATAAAGAAGAAGGGGTCTTTAAAACCTCTTAAAGAGGTAAAAGATAAATTTAAAGCCACAGTAAACTTATTATTAGTAAAAACAACATACCATAATAAAGGGGACTTTGATGTTAACAAAGAATTAAAGACTGTGGTAAGTAAGGTTACAAAAACAGAAAATGCAACTACGTTTCAAGGGGTGTTATTACATTTTGAATCTCATAAACCAGATATGCTTTGTGTGGTAAGACGTAAACGCGGTTTTTTTGCTAAAAAATGGGAAAATAATACGATTCTAAAAAAGGATTTTCATAGTCATATTCCTGTTTTAGTTTTAAGTGGTTTAAAATAATAAAAGGGGATGTAGCTCAGTTGGCTAGAGCGCTTGACTGGCAGTCAAGAGGTCGTCGGTTCGAATCCGATCTTCTCCACGAAAAAGCAGCGTTTTTAAACGTTGCTTTTTTTATTTAAAGTCTTCGTTATAATACGTTGTGGCATCCTGTAATAGTAGTTCCATGTTTTCTTTTTCAGAAGCCATACGTTTTGTATCCCAATTGAAATAATTTACGAAATCATCTGAAATGATTTTCATATACTGTCTTACGCTTGGAATGTTAAAATAGAGTCTACCTGTACGACGTACAAAGAAATCGGCTAAACTATTTGCTATTTCATAATGGATACAGTACCAAAGTTCGGCTCTAATTAGGCGTTCTAAAGCATTTTTGTTTTCAAATTCTTTTGATTTTTGGATGATTATATCTGATTGTTTACCAAAAGTAGAACATAAATACCAAGCATGAAAAGAATCTGATATGCCTATATCTGAAAGTTTTAACTCCAGTTCCTTTTGATAAATATTTACACTAGAATAGTTTTCAAAGGATGGATAAACTAGAGGGGTTTTGTCGGTTTTAGATTTATTTAGGTCTTTTTTGTGTTTAGACTTCATTGTTTTTAAAACGGCATCAATAGCTCGATGTGCCATTTTTCTGTAACCTGTGAGTTTTCCGCCTGCGATAGAAATTAATCCGCTATCAGAAATAAATAACTCATCTTTTCTGGATAATTCTGAAGGCGCTTTATTTTCTTCGTGAATAAGGGGTCTTAAGCCTGCCCAGTTAGATTCAATGTCATCTATAAGGAGATTAATACTTGGGAACGTGTTATTTATTGCATTTAAAAGATAGGTAGCATCATCTTTAGTAACCACGACACGATCTAAATTTCCAGAATAATTAGTGTCTGTGGTACCAACATATGTAATACGCCCTCTCGGAATTGCAAAAATCATTCTTCCATCGGGGACATCAAAATAAATGGGTTGTTTTACAGGCAATTTTTCATGCGGAAACACAATATGTACGCCTTTGGTTAGGTGTAAATATTTATCGCTTATGGAGTGGTCTTTAGCTCGTAATTTATCTACCCAAGGACCAGTTGCCGAAACATAATTTCTGGCTTTAATTTGGAAGGTGTTTCCAGTAGTGTTATCAATACAATTTATACTTTTAATTTTGGAATCGATAGTATAATTGAAGGATTCCATTTCACAATAATTTATAATTGTTGCCCCAAAAGTAGCCGCTTTTTTTAATATTTCAATAGTTAAACGCGCATCGTCAGTTCTGTATTCTGCATAGAGTCCACCACCTAAAACCTCATTATTGTTTAATAAGGGTTCTTTATTTAGTGTCTCCTCTCTATTGAGCATAAGTCGTTTATCATCACCATTTACATCGGCTAAAAAGTCATATACTTTTAAGCCTATTGAGGTCATTATTTTTCCGTAAGTACCACCTTCAATTAAAGGTAAAAGCATTTTTTCTGGCACCACGAGATGCGGTGCTAATTTGTGTACAATAGCGCGTTCTGTTCCGGATTCTCTAACTAAACCAATTTCAAATTGTTTTAAGTAGCGTAACCCTCCGTGTATAAGTTTGGTTGATTTATTGCTGGTGCCAGAGGCAAAATCATGCTTTTCTATAAGGCAAGCGTTTAAACCTCGAGATGCAGCATCTAGAGCTATCCCTGCACCTGTTACACCACCACCAATAATGGCCAAGTCAAATTTTGTAGTTTGTAACTTTTTGATTTGGGAAGCTCTATTAAAGACTGAAAAATGTATCACGCTTAACTCTTATAAAAATAAATTTTAACTATTTAGAAATATAATACTTTTATCTACAGTCTCATTTAGATGTTGTGATAAATATTCTTTTCCCCATGGGTGTGAAGCCCCAAAAACGTGGTTAGCATTTTTTATAATTTCAAGTTTACTTTTAGAATTCCATTCATGAAGTTTTTCAGCTTCTTCAATAAAAACACTAGTGTCTTTATTTCCATGTATAATCAAATAAGGTATTTTTAAATTTGAAACTGCTCGTTTTATAGTAAGTCTGTCTTCGTTTGCAATAAAATCTTCATAGAACTGGTAATAATGTGGCATTTGTTGTTTTGTACGCCCGTTTAAAACATATTTAACACCCTCTTTTTTCCATTGTTTTAAATCGCCTTTTGTTGAGGTTCTTTTTGCAAAATCGCATACACCAGCAAGACTTATTACCTTTTTAACACGATGGTCTTCTTCCGCTTTTATAGTAACAATACCGCCCGCTCTACTATGGCCAATCAAGTTAATATTATTTAAATCAATATCGTTTTTAAATGTAGAGTTCGAACATATCCAATCTATTACGGTTTCTAAATCATCTAATTCTTTCGTGTAATTATTATTTCCAAAAGCTTCTAAATCTGGAAAGTCTATAGGCTGTTCTAGAGTACCTCCGTTATATGAAAAATTAAATTTTATAAAGAAGAAACCCGCTTCAGCAAAAGCTTTAGCCATGAGATTCCAAGCGCCCCAATCTTTAAAACCTTTGTAACCATGACAAAATATTACAATGGGTTTAGCGGTTTTGTTGTCTTGATAAAAAACATCAGTAAGGATAGGTTTTTGGTGTTTACCAAGAAGGATTATATTTTTAGAATTCGTCATATTAAACTTCTTTTTCGGTGAAATCTATTTTAGGGTTGCAAATTTCAATAATGAGTTTTTTTAGCTCATTTTCAAAAGCAATTAAAGTATCATCGGTTATTAAAGTGTTTTTACTTCTGCTGAAAGCACTTTCTTTTTTTGCAAATTTTAAAAATCCATCATTCAGCTTTTTAAAAGAAATAATGCCAGCTTCAATAGGCAATTGAATTTCTTTTGATGTATGCATCATATAAGCATAAGTTAATATTTGAAAACTTTTGCTATACTTTTTGTAATCTGTAGTAATGTCTTCCCAATTAACTACTTCTACTTGATTTTGTTGAACACTACCCGTTTTATAATCGATAATTCGGGTTGTACCGTTACATGCATCAACCCTATCAACTTTTCCTTTAATTCTTATCGGAAAATCGAGCTCAGAGATATTAATTGTAATATTATTATTTGCTTCAATAGCAATAATTTTAATTTTATCGCCAGCTTTTAAAGCTTTTATTTCTAAGTCTAAAAAGTTAGAAACATAGCGTTTTGCGACTTCAAAAACAATGAGATTCTTGCCTTTTGTAATATCACCTTCTTTGTATTCTTTTTTAAAATGATAACTTACCGTTTGTTCAATTTTAGGTTTTAAATTTTCAATACCTTCAACAGTTAAAAAATGCCCAATAAAAGGCTCGTAAAAATCTTCTAATGTGTTATGTACAACTGTTCCTAGGGTATTTGCAGCCACAGTTTCTTCAACATCATCATGATCTTTTATTTTTAAAATTTTCTGATAATAAAAATCAATAGGATTTCTCATATAGTTTGTTAATGATGAAGGAGAAAAGCCTTGATTTGCTGTTTCAATTATTTGTTTTTGTAAGGCTTCTGTTTTTTTTACAACGTTTAAATGCCTCTCAATAGTTGGTACTTCGGGAGCAATAATTTGATGATTTATTGTATGAATGTCCTCAAGTTCTAATTGCGTAATAAACCTGCTTTTTTCTCCGCCAGTTAAAACATCAGCTTCTGTATTATATACTATATAAACGTTTTTTGCCCGCTGTAAAAGTTTGTAAAAATGATACGTATAAACAGCATCTTTCTCTTTATAAGTGGGTAAGTTGTTTTCTAGTTTAACATCAAAAGGAATAAAAGAATTATTGCTTTTACCAGCTGGCAATATCCCTTCGTTTACAGATGAAATAATGACTGTTTCAAAGTCTAAAACACGAGATTCTAACATGCCCATAAGTTGTAAACCTTGTAAGGGCTCGCCTTGAAAATCTAAAGTTTCACTGCTTAAAAGCTCTTTGTAAATACTGTATAATGAGGAAATATCTTTTATGTGCTCATGCTCATTGTTTAATCTAGTAAGTTCATTAAATAGTTCATTAAAACGAAACACGTATTCTAATGATAATAAGTTTGAACTTTTGTTTTTATCTAATGCATATTTAACTTCTAATATGAGTTTAGAGCAACTCTCTAAGGCTAAAGGTATTGAATTCTGCCAATTAGAGAACAATAAATCTATGACACTGTTTTGCTTAGTTATTTTACTTAACCTGTCTTTATTTAAATAAACGAGATTATTATTATCTATAGTTTCAACGATTTTAGATGAATAATCGATTCCTTTAATATATAATAAAGGCTTTATAAATTGATGTGAAATGATATTAATAACATCCTTATAATAAAATGAATTTGAATTGATTTTGTGTAATTTAAAAAGCGCATCAAATAATGACGCTAATGGAATTGACTTTAAAGGGAATCCCATAGTAACGTTTAAAGCTTTAATGCTGGAAGGTAGCGAGTTCAGCACAGGGATTAATAAGTTTTCATCGCCTAAAACAACTGCAGTATTATTTAACGAATCATTATTTTTTTGTAAATCACTTAAAAGCGACCCAATATATTTTGCTTGACCTATATTTTTAGGTATTCCAATTGCTGAGATATTTTTGTCTCTTGAATAATTTTCAGTTATCCAATTAAAGGTGTTGTTTTTAAAGTATTTCCAGTTACTTAGATGTTGTCGCGTGAATAAAGCAGCATCATGTTTTTGGTTGTTCATAAAAACCTTATCAATATCCCAATAAATTTTTGCTAAATTATTTTGAAGTAATTCTTGAATGATGGTTTCTTCAGAAGTATTAAGGGCATTAAACCCCACAAATATGTGTGTTTTTTCTAAGTTGTTTTGAATATAAGCTTCTAAATTTTCTACAGCCTCTCTGTAAACTAAGCCTTGGTATCCAACTTTCTTATTTAAAAGATAGTCTGTAAAATGCGTGTAATAGTTGTATAGTTTATTCCAAAAAGATAAATAGTTTTTTACAAAATCGGTTTTATTCTCTTGTAAAGACCAATGATTTAAATCTTGAATAGCACTTAAATAATTAAATATTTTTTCTTGAGGAATTAAATAGCGATCAATTTCATTAAAATCTTGAAGTAATATTTGTGCCCATTTTGAAAACGACTCAAAAGCATCTGTCTGTTCTTTTTTTGTATGTTTTTTGTAAATGGAATAAAATTCAAAAAGAAGCTCTGTATTAGAAATAGATTTAAGTTGAGATAGCTCTTCCACAAATTCTTCAATACTTAAAATTTGGGGTGCAAATACGGTTTGATTAATAACTTTAGTGAGTTCATTTTTTAAAAACAGTCCAGCTCTTTTACTGGGCAAAACAAATGTTAAATCAGAAAGGTTTTGATTTTTGTTTTGTAGATCTTTAAGAACATCGTGAATGAAAGTTGTCATTGTATAAAAATAAAAAACGCTTCGGATATCCGAAGCGTTTTTTGTAAACTTATTTATTTTAAATTACGTTAGCTTATTTTGCTAAGTTAATTTCTACACGTCTGTTGTTTGCTCTACCAGCTCTATTTTTGTTAGAATCAATTGGTTTAGATTCTCCATATCCAAGAGTAGAAAGTCTGAATGCATCAATACCATTTTCAACTAAGTATTCTTTCACAGAATTTGCTCTAGAATCAGATAATCTTTGGTTTAATTTCTCGCTACCTACGCTATCAGTATGACCTTCAACTGTAAATTTAGCTGTTGGATATTCTTTAAGTATACTTATAATATCAGCTAATACAGCTTGAGATTGAGCTTTGATACTTGATTTACCAGTATCAAACAAGATTGTTTTAGCATACTCATTAAGCGTTTTTTGAACTTCAGCACTTACTTCAGGACATCCGTTGTTTGCAACAGTACCTTTAACGTCTGGACATTTGTCATCTTTATCTAATACGCTATCACCATCAGTATCTGGCCAAGGGCATCCTTTGTTTGCAGAAGGACCAGCAGCATTAGGACACTTATCGTCAGCATCAGTAACCCCGTCACCATCAGCATCAGGACAACCGCTTAAAGCTTTTAAACCAGCAACTGTAGGACAGTTATCTTTGTTATCAGCAATACCATCACCATCAGTATCAGGACATCCATTAAGTTCAGCTAAACCAGCTTCGTTAGGACAATCATCTTTACTATCTTCAATACCATCGCCGTCAGAATCAGGACATCCGTTGAATGCTTCTAAACCAGCAACATCTGGACAAGCATCATCTTTATCGTATATACCATCACCATCAGTATCAGTTCCACCAAATTTGATAGAAAGACCTGCTGTATGTTGGAAATGCGTATCTAAGTACTCTTCAAATGCATGTTTGTACGACGTTTGGATTGTTAAACCGATATTGTCACTAAACCATAAGTTGAAACCTAAAGTCCCATTTAATGTACCAGCACCAATTTCATCAATCCAAGTGTAACCACCACCAATTCCTGCAAAAGGATCAAAGGTTTTTCCTTCTCGGAAGTTGTATTTAATAGTACCATCTAAAGCATAGTATGATAAGTCATCAACGCTGTTAGCTGTGTCAGGATTTACACTAATGTCTCCCCAATTTTCTATTTTATTCAAAGATCCAGCAAGTCCAAAAGAAAAACCATCGCTTAAATATTTAGATACAGAAATCGTAGATAAAGAAGGTAAAATGTTCCAGTGATCAGTTACGTTTGCGAACTCACCTCCAAAGGATTCACTAGTAAAACCACCACCTGTATACAGAGCGCCTTCTCCAGAAGGATAAGCATCTACTGCGTTTACACCAATAGTAATTTGCCACGGGTTGTTGTTGTCTTGCGCATTAACGTTACTATAACCAAGTACAAGCAACATAGCGAACAATAATCTGCTAAGATTTTTCATATTCAAAAGTTTAATTTTAAGTGTTAATTATCTGCAAAAGTAAGTTGTTAAATGTTATTAACAAAGACAAATATAAAAAAATATTATACATATCGTTTAGTCTTTTTGAGGATTACTTGCACTCATTTACTAGTTAAGAATGAGTTTAGATAATTTTTTAGTGGTATTCAACATTAGTAAACGTAGTAATAATCTTGATTAATAGCGTTTTTATTGTGCTAAAAACAGGTGTATAGGTATTCTAGATTTTTATTTATAATGTATTACTTACAAGTGTAATACATTATTTTTAAAACAAATTAGTGTTTTTTAAGGTGTTTTATCTCATAATTATAAATGAAGAAGAGCATTGTAATCTCCATTTGTAGCATCAAAATCAGGGACTTTTGTATCTTATTTTGATACTTTAAACATCTATTGGTTTCTAAATAACTTTTACTGAAATAGTATCATTTAAATAAATAAGAATTTTTTTACTGACAGTTATTTCCATATCTTCTAAAACATCTTGATAAGATTGAAGTTGTTGCCAGTGTTTTTTATCTTCTAAACCTGTTTTGTAATCTATGATTATGGCATCATTATTAGCGTTTACTACAATTCTATCTGGTCTTAAAATAATACCGTCTTTAGCTATAATATCGCGCTCGTTATATATGGTATAACCGGAAGTATAATAATTTTGAAGTTCTGGATGATTAATAATACTTATAACTGTTTCTTTTAAAGCTGACGCTTGTTCTTTATTTATAGCAGAAGACTTTAAGAAATTGGTAATTACAAAATTAACGTCAGCTATTGTTTTTATTTGAGCCATAATATTATGAATCAGATTACCTTTCTCTATAGCTTCTTGTTGACTAGTATCCCATAATAAAGCTGATTTTGTTACGATTCTTAGATTATGATCTTCTTTTGCCGTTGAAATAAATTCCTGTTGAAAATTAGTTTCCTCTTTATTGGAGGGACTTTTTGATGTTTTTTTAGGATTTCCGAAACTATACCTAAGTTCTGAATCATTCCAAATGCCTTGATGTTGCAGAAAATGTATTAATAGCCCTGAATATTTTTTGGTGTTTGCTTCTCCTTTTGATGATATATCTTTAGTTGAAATAACATGAATTTGCTCAATGGCTCTTGTTAAGGTAACATAAAGTAAATTAATATTGTCTAATTCTTGCTCAGATTGATGTTTGTTATAAATACGCTTGCCTTCATCTCCGTAATTCTCAAAATCTTTATTATAATTTAAAAGTGTATGCGAAAACCCATTATATTTTTTTGCATCTATGCCAAACCATTCTTTAGGTTCTAATTCTCTATAAATGTCTAAATCGGCATAAGGAAAAATTACTACAGGAAATTCTAAACCTTTGGATTTATGAATGGTCATGATTTGAATGGCATTTTGCCCTTGAGGCGAAATAATACTTAAACGTTCTTTTTTCTTTTCAAAGTAGTCTAAAAACCCTGAAAGATCTGAACCTTTTTTTTGTGAAAATTCTAAAACTATATCTAAATAGAACTGAATGTAGGCATTTGATTTATTAACTAATTTGAAACTTCTAACAATGGTTTCAACTAAGTCATAAAGCGGCAATTGTAATAATGAGTTACTATCAACAAAAACCTCATAATACTCTAGGTTTTTTAATAACTTATCATTAGAAAGGTGGATGTGATTTGTAAAAAAAGCATGCTTATCTTCAATATTAAAAAGTGTCGTTAAATAACTTAAAACTTTAATTTTTGTTTCATTGTTTTCTGGTTGAATAAAAAGTGCTAATAAATCATTAATAAAAACCACATCGGGCGAATTATTAATCAGTAATGTTTCAGATGAAATAATAGGAATTTTATGCTGACTTAAATAATCAGCAATGGCAACCCCTTCTTTTTTCTTTCTTACTAAAACACAAATATCTTCAAGGTTAAAACCATTTTCTATACAGGTATTAATGGTGTTTAAAACGGCTTCAGGAAAAATGTCGTTTCTATCATCTTCTTTGTCAATATCTAAAAAAGATAGTGCTACAAAACCGTCTTGTTCTTCAGTTATGTTTTGATGCGCGTTTTCATAAAGCGTTTTATAATCGTCATTATTAAAAACCAGATGTGCTAAAAACTTAAAAAAGCTGTTATTAAAACCAACTATTTCTTTAAAGCTTCGGTAGTTTTCTTCAAGGTTTTTAACATCTTGCTCTAAGTGAAAAGGGATGTTTTTTTTGTTAAACAAATCTATGAATTGTTCTGCCTTCCCACCACGCCAACGGTAAATAGCTTGTTTTGCATCGCCAACTATCATGGTGCCCCCATTAGTGGTAGATAAAGAGTTATCTAATAAAGGAATTAAATTCCCCCATTGCATAATTGATGTATCTTGAAACTCATCAATAAAATAATGTCTAAATTTTTCGCCTAAACGTTCATATATAAAAGGAGTTGGCTGTTCTGCAATTTCATTGCTGATAATACTATTGAATTCTGAAATCAGCATTTTGTTCTGATCTTCTTTTAAGGTTTGTAATTCACTATTTATAACTTTTAAAACGGATAGGGGTGTTATGTTTTTATAAAATCCTTTTAAAAATTTTAGATGAAATACTTGAACTTTAATTGTTTTGTATAAAACTTCAATTTCTGGTAACAAACGATCAATAGTGCTGGCTAATTCCGGACTTAATTTTTTTGTATAAATACTTTTCCTTTCAGAAATATTGTCGCCTAATTTATTTGCGTAAACCCCGTTCAGTTCTAATTTAGAAACTTTTATAAAATGATTTGGCAATGTGCCTCTAGAAAAATCGGTATGTTCTAACCCTGCTTCTTTAATTAAAGTAAGAACAGTTTCAGCGTTTTTAATAATGTGTTCTTCTAAACTTGTGATTTCTTTTTTCAGCTGAGACTTAAGTACTTTAAAATCTTTTAAAGATTTATCCTTTAAACTATTTATAAATGGGATATCATTTTCATTTACCAAGAGTTTAGCAATCTTGTTAAAATCAAAAGACACATCCCAACTTTTATCATCGTCTGCTTTTTCAATAGCAAAATCAATTAAAACTTTTGTAAGGGCATCATCATTTCCAGCTTTTGAGATTAAACTATCTACAGCTTCGTTAAGTAATGCATCTTGATCTAGCTCTACTTCAAAATTCAAAGGCAACCTTAAATCATAAGCAAAAGTCCGTATCAATTTATGAGTAAAACCATCAATAGTAGAAATATCAAAAGCTGCATAATTGTGCAGTATAGTATTTAATAATTTTTTAGATTTTTCATGTAGTTTATTTGGTTTCATATCTAATTCGTAACAAATACGCTCAAACATGGAGTCCCCACTTTTTAAAACAGCAGCATCAGAAAATGTTTTAAGTGTTTCAATAATTCGAGCTTTCATTTCTGCAACAGCCTTATTGGTAAAGGTTATAGCCAAAATGCGTTTAAAAGGCTTTGGGTGATTTGATTGAAATAAAATTTTTAAATATTCTTTTACAAGCGTATAGGTTTTTCCGCTTCCAGCCGAGGCATTATAAATTGTGAAAGGATACGTTTTTTGCATGAAGAATGATTTGCGTACAAGATAAAAACTATCGATGGTTTGATAACAATTTATTATTTTTAAATGACCTGTATTATGCGTAAATTTGAATGCAATTAAATAATAATAATTAAAACAAAATAATTATGGCTTTCGAATTACCGAAATTAGGATATGCTTATGACGCCTTAGAACCTCATATAGACGCAAGAACCATGGAGATACACCATTCAAAACATCACCAAGGGTATACCAACAATTTAAATAATGCTATTGCAGGAACAGAATTAGAAGGAAAATCTATTAACGATATTCTTGGAAATTTAGATATGAATAATGGTGCTGTTAGAAATAACGGTGGCGGATTTTATAACCATTCATTATTTTGGGAAGTAATGAATCCGGAAGATAGAGGCTATTTATCAGGCGATTTAAAAGATGCTATTGAAGCTGCCTACGGATCTAAAGATGAATTTATAGCTGCGTTTTCAAAAGCGGCAGCAACTCAATTTGGTTCCGGTTGGGCATGGTTATGCGTGCACAAAGGAGGTAAAGTAGAAGTTTGCTCTACACCAAATCAAGACAATCCATTAATGCCAGGTGTTACCTGTGGTGGTACGCCTATTTTAGGGCTCGATGTTTGGGAGCATGCATACTATTTAAATTACCAAAACCGTCGTCCAGATTACATCAAAGCATTCTTTAATGTTGTTAACTGGAATGAAGTTGAAAAACGTTACGCAGAAGCAAAATAAAATATTTTTTATTTTAAATATAAGGGCAAATTCAGAAATGGATTTGCCTTTTTTTATGGCGCTACCCAAGGGTTGGGCTTTTAGTTTATCCTGAGCGCTGTCGAAAGGCTGTATCTTTTTAAAATGTCAAAACCAAACGTCGTTGCGAAAAACGTGAAGCAATCTCTTTAATTACACAAGATTACTTCGTCGTGCCTCCTCGCAATGACGGTATATTTATAAAAGTTTTAAAAAGGATTTCCGTTGCAATTCCTAACCTATTTAAGTAAAGCAGTCATTAATTTAACCCCATTTTACATATGCAAAATTTAGAGTTTAGAATTTGAAGATTTGAATGGAGATTGGTTTAAATGTATTTGTTTTATAAGCATGTTATGTTTAGGTTATTTTTCAAAGTTTAAATTTTGCGGTTCAGGATTTAAATTAAACGAACTTTTGTCATTTGAAGACTCATTAAATTTCTCTGCGGAATTCCCAATAATTTCAAAAATTAAATGATCAATCCAAACCTTTCCAGATCCAACTAGTAAAATTCCAAAATTCATAGTGGAGCTATTTTCAGGGACATCCAAAATAATCTCATAATTAGTCCAGTCTGTTCTGCCTTTACAAACCCACTCAGTTTAATTCTTTTTCCGCTATACTGTTTGGCTTCACAGGACTGCATTAAAGTTCCAAAACCATTAGATATTGAATCTATCGATTCAAGAAATGCACTTTGATTCCCATTTTGGAAGATCGATTTGTCCAATCCAATTTTATAACTTTCGGGAATGCTTCCAGTTTTGAACCAGCCTTTCAAAGTTGTCCCTCTACATGAATGTAGTGCTATAATTAGTATTACTAAGAAGAAGGCAATTGAACCAATTTTTTTTAGAGTTTTCATAGTCGTTTAGATCGTAATGTTGTCTAATATCCAGCTTACACAAAACTTGTTATATAGTCACTTTTATGTTTCATATCCCGTAAATAAGTCAGGATATGGTAAGTATTTTGTTGTTGTTATCCGGTAAATATAAAATATTTTAGAAGAGAAAGATTACAAAAAATTATAAAAAAGAGACTCCCATTTTCACGGGAATTGTATAAAATGAAAAAGGTGAACGAGTGTTCACCTTTTTGCCCCAAATCTACCATAAACTTAACCTACTTATGTTATGGTTCTTCAAATATATGGCAGCTGTATTGTTTGTTAAAATATTTTAGTTAAACGACGCAAATATTGGCTTAAAAGAGGTTATGCCCGTTAATTAGGGTAAAGTGCAAACATTCAAAATAAAATTAAAAAAGAAAATAAATGGCATAAAAAAAGGCGAACAGATGTTCACCTTTTTTTGCCCCAAATCTACCATGAACTTAACCTACTTATGTTATGGTGAGACCAATTTATGTGTAATTTAAATATTCTGATTATTTTTTAGATAAAACGCATTTTTTCTGGTTAAAATACATTTTACTTGGTTTTGTATTGTGAATATTATCAATTTAGTAATTAATATGCGCGTTCATTATTGCCTTCGTAAAAGTTGATAAATGCTCTATTTACTACTCTATTGCCTCCCACTGTAGGATAGTTTCCTGTAAAATACCAGTCTCCTAAATGATCTGGACAAGCCTTATGTAAATTTTCTACAGGTTGAAAAATAATTTTCACTTCAGCTTTTAAAGATTCATGACTTAACAACTCTGAAATTTTATCTGAAATCTGTTCGTCTGTAAACGGATCATAAATCTCTTTTACAAAATTCTGAACGTGTTTATCATCTAAATCAGTTTGCTTAATACATTTAGTATAGACCTCTTTTACAATATCGTATTTCCCAGCTTCTTTTAACAACTCTAAAGCAGCTCTAAAAGCCACCAAACTTTCAAGGTTTGCCATATCAATACCATAACAATCTGGATAACGAATTTGAGGGGCAGAAGATACTACAACAATCTTTTTAGGATTTAAGCGGTCTAGCATTTTTAAGATACTCATTTTTAAAGTGGTCCCTCGTACAATACTATCATCAATAATAACAAGATTATCTGTTGGTTTAATGACGCCATAAGTAACATCATAAACGTGCGCAACTAAATCATCACGACTACTATCTTCAGTAATAAACGTTCTAAGCTTAACATCTTTAATAGCTATTTTTTCTATACGTGGTCTTTCTTCTAAAATTTCGGTAACTTTTTTAGCAGACATTTTTCCGCCACCGCTTAAAATAGCCTGCGTTTTTTTTACATTTAAATAATCTTCAACGGTTTCAATCATTCCAAAAAATGAAGTTTCAGCGGTATTAGGAATGTATGAAAAAACGGTGTTTTTGGTATCGTTATCAATGGCTTCTATGACTTTAGGCATTAATAGTTCACCTAACATCTTACGCTCTTTATATATTTCGGCATCACTACCTCTTGAGAAATAAATACGCTCAAAAGAACATGATTTTCTTTCCAGAGGTTCTAATATCTTTTTGATTTCAACCTGACCCGATTTTTTGGTTATAATGGCACATCCAGGATCTAATTCCTTTACATCTTCAAAATCTACATTAAAAACGGTTTGAATTACTGGACGTTCAGATGCTACCACAACAATTTCATCATCTTGATAATAATAGGCAGGTCGAATTCCTGCAGGATCTCTTAATACAAATGAATCTCCATGTCCAATAAGGCCAGCCATAGCATAACCACCATCCCAATTTTTGGCCGCACGTCTTAATATCTTACCAACTTTAAGTCGTTCTGCTATTTTAGGAGAAGCATCTCTTTTATTATAACCTTCTTTTTTTAAGTCTTTGTAAATTTTGCTAACGGCATCATCTAAAAAATGACCAATTTTTTCCATAATGGTTATGGTGTCGGTATATTCTTTTGGGTGTTGTCCTAATTCAATAAGGTTGCTAAAAAGTTCTTTAACATTGGTCATGTTAAAGTTTCCAGCCATAATTAGGTTTCGGTGCATCCAGTTGTTTTGTCTTAAAAACGGGTGAACACTTTCTACACTGTTTTTTCCAAAAGTTCCGTAACGAACATGACCCAATAAAACCTCTCCTATATAAGGAATGTTTCTTTTTTGTGCCGCAACATCTTCTTTATATTCTGGATGAGATTCAAACTCTTGATTAATCCGGTCGTTAATTTGAGCAAAAATATCCTGAATAGGTTGTTGTGCTACAGAACGTACCCTACTAATATAACGCTCTCCGGGTTTCGTATCTAATTTTATACTTGCAAAACCAGCACCGTCTTGACCACGATTATGCTGTTTTTCCATCATTAAATACATTTTATTTACACCATAAAATGCACTTCCATACTTTTCTTTATAAAACTCTAATGGTTTTAAAAGCCTAATCATTGCTATTCCACATTCGTGTTTTAAGGCATCACTCATAGTTATAAATGTTTTCGCTTTACTCATTAATTCACATTAAATAATAATGTATTCGTGAATCTTTGATTTCGCGGATAAAAATATTTTAATCAAAAAACGCACTCAATTTAAGAGCACGTTATTTTATGTTAGTTCTATTTCAAATTGTGTTAGTTGCTTAAATTGTAATAGTCGTTTATGTACTTCGCTATTAGATAAGTTTTGCATGCGCTCAGTACCAAATTTCTCGACACAAAATGAGGCTAATGTGGAGCCATATATTACGGCATTCTTCATGTTTTCAAAAGAAACATCACCAGTTTTAGCAAGGTAACCTGCAAAACCTCCTGCAAATGTATCGCCAGCACCAGTAGGGTCAAAAACTTCTTCTAACGGCAAAGCGGGCGCATAAAACACATGGTGGTTATGAAACAATAAAGCGCCATGCTCTCCTTTTTTAATCACTACATATTTTGGTCCCATCTCATGTATTTTTCTTGCTGCAACCACTAAAGAGTATTCTCCAGTTAGTTGTCTAGCTTCTTCGTCGTTTATGGTAATAACGTCTATACGCTTAATAACTTTTAGCAAATCATCTAAAGCACAATCCATCCAAAAATTCATGGTGTCTAAAATCACTAATTTTGATTTTTCTGTCATTTGATCTAAAACACTAGATTGGACGCTAGGATGTAAATTTCCTAACATAACCACTTCAGCATCTTTATAATCTTCGGGAACAACAGGATTAAAATCAGCAAGTGTATTTAGCTCTGTTGCTAAAGTATCACGAGAATTCATATCGTTGTGATATTTTCCACTCCAAAAGAACGTTTTACCTTCTTTTACAATTTCAATACCTGAAACATCAATATTTTTAGTTTCTAATAAATCTAAATAGGCTTCTGGAAAATCGCCGCCAACAACAGATACCGCAGCAGCATCTACATTAAAATGGGAAGCAGCAAGACCTATGTAAGTTGCAGCACCACCAAGAATTTTATCGGTTTTACCGAAAGGCGTTTCAATAGCATCAAAAGCTACAGTTCCTACAATTATTAATTTACTCATAAAATGAGGTGTGAAATTAAGCTGCAAATATAAGTTTTTTTATAGATTAGAACGACTATATTTTTTTCAATACATACTGCAGTTTATAATAATTTTTAATCTAAATGTGACTTTTTAGAAGAGGAGGTGTCTTAATATTTGTAAGCTATTAACCTGAGTTCGATTATTAAAACAGGCAAACTTGATTGGAATTTATAGTTTGAAATTTAATAGACGGTTTTTTAGGCAAGAAGCTATATGCGATAAGCCCTGAAATCAGGTTGCTAAGAAAGTTCCCAAAGCTT
>NZ_JAQWOO010000068.1 GCF_029245835.1 Algibacter sp.
CTGGTATTAAACAATGTGAGATGTAAAATTATAGGTCGAATCTTTGCTGTTATTAATAGAGATTCCCCTTTTGTAGATACTTATAAATTTGTAGCCTGATTTTTTATGGAAATTACTTGTTTTCTATCATAGAATACGCAGTGCAGAACTTCAATTAAAAATCTAAAGATTCAACATCAAACCTGTTGCCCAAAAGTGATCTCATAATTTCTGGATTAGCATTTGTATAGAATTCATTTTTAGGCGTCTTCATTCTGATATTCAATAAGTTATGTTGCTCTAAAATGGCTTTAGTCTGTCGTGCTACAGCTTCGCCAGAATCAATAATTTTAACATGCTTAGGAAGTAATTCTAAAAGCATCGGAATTAAATAGGGGTAGTGTGTGCAACCCAAAACCAAATAATCAATATCTGCTTTAATCATGGGTTCTAAATATACCTTTAAAAGCGCTTTCATGTCTTTAGAATATAACTTGCCACTTTCTATAAGTTCTACAATACCATTGCCAATTTGTTCTACAATTGTAATATGGTTTGCAAAAAGAGTAGCCGTTTTAGAAAACAACTCGCTACTCAACGTGCCTTTTGTTGCTAAAATGCCTATAGCGTGTGTTTTTGTATGCAGAGCGGCAGGTTTTATAGCAGGTTCAATACCAACAAATGGCACCTTATAATTTGCTCTTAAATAATCTATAGCATTTGTGGTAGCCGTATTACAGGCCACAAGAATAAGTTTGCAATTTTTATTTAGTAAATATTCGGTATTCTTGATACTTAAATCAATAATAACATCTTTATCTTTTGTTCCATAAGGTGCATTAGCACTATCCGCCAAGTATATCGTGTTTTCAAAAGGGAGCACGCTATGAATCTCTTTCCAAATGGAAGTGCCTCCAACACCAGAATCAAAAATACCTATAGGTTTTATACTCATATTAAAGTAAATATATAAAAATAAAAAAGCTGTCTTTGCAAAAGACAGCTTTAATATATTTTATTTGGAATTTAATTTTAAATACCCATTTGTTTTTTTACATCAGCAAGAATATCAGTACCGTTAGCTACAATCAAAGTTGCTCTATCAATAACATACTCGTAACCTTTAGCTTTAGCTACATCGTTTATAGCTTTCATAGCTGCTTCTTGTATAGGCTTAAATAGTTCAGCTTCTTTTTCAGCTAAATCTTTTTGAGCATCAGCTCTAAATTGTTGAATACGTTGTTGTTTTTCTTGTAATTCAACCATTCTTTTTTGATTTTCTTCAGCAGTTTTAGTGCTTGCTTCAGCATCATATTGCTTAACCGTGTTTTGATATTCTGTTATGGACGCTTGAATATCTGTTTGGTAAGTTTTACCAAGAGCTTCAATTTCAGCTTGTGCCTTTTTTGCTGCTGGCATTGCTGCAATTAATTCTTGAGTGTTTATGTGTGCAACTTTACTTTGTGCTTGTGTAAAGCTTACTGTTGCAATACATAGTACAGTTGCTAATAAGAGAGTCTTAAATTGTTTCATTTTAAATAGTATTAAGTGTGTTATAAATTTATTATTTGTTATTGTTTATACTGTCTTTTACTTTTTGGCGGTCTTCTAAAATTTTCTTTTTTCTTGCATCTAAAGCTTTTTTTCTTTCAGCTCTTTCAGCTAATTTTTTTTGTCTATTCTCTTCAATTAGTTCCGCTTTTGTTTTAGTTGCGCCTTCTTCTACAGCTTTTTCACCTTCACTAGGTTTAGATGTTTCTTGTTCAGTTTTAGCCGCTTCCAATGTTTTATTTCTAGCATCCAGCTTTGCTTGTTTCGCTTTTTCTCTGTCGTCTAATATTTTTTGACGCCTAGCTTCAGCTTCTTTTTTCTTAGCTTCACGAGCCGCTAAAATTTCTGCTCTACGTTTTTCAACGGCACTTTCTCTTTCTGCTTTCTTTTCTTCTAAAGCTTTTTCTCTAGCCTCTTGTTCTTCATTTATTTCAGGTAATAATTCCTCTTCTTCTGCGGCTTTACGTTCTGCTTTCGTTCCTGCTTGTTTGCGTTGTGATGTTCTTGTAATACTTCTTAAAACTTGCTCACTAATATCAAATTGTTTAGCTGAAAATAACATCACAGCATCTGAAGATTTATCAAAAATAAAATCATACTTTCTGCCTTCAGCCATATCTTGAACGGCAGCAAATATTTGATCTTGTATGGGCTGCATTAATTGCTTCTTTTGAATGAATAAATCACCATTTGGTCCAAAACGTTTTTGCTGATAGTCCAATATTTCATTTTCTTCAAAAGTGATATCCTCCTCTCTTTCATCAATAAGCTCTTTTGTTAAAAGTGCTTTTTCATTACTCAAATCTTTTCGCTTTTGTTCTAAAGTGGCTAATTTCGATTGAATCTCATTTTTCCATTTCT
Source organism: Algibacter sp. (assembly GCF_029245835.1). GTDB lineage: Bacteria > Bacteroidota > Bacteroidia > Flavobacteriales > Flavobacteriaceae > Algibacter_B. The sequence goes on from NZ_JAQWOO010000068.1 coordinate 2,392, forward strand.
GAGCTTTATCTTCTAATTGTCCACTAGCTTCTTGATATTCAGGAACATTTTCTAAAATATATTCGGTATCTATATAAGCAATTCTTACACCACGTTGTGCATGCGAATAAAAGCTTAGCATAAAAACTAATGTCAGTAAAAAAAGAACTTTATTTTGCATCTGTTTAATATTTTATCATTTATGGCTTATAAACTCTAAAACGACAGATGATTTTTTCTGCCTTTTTGAATCGTGTCTTCAAAATTAACGAATTTTAATCTTAAAAATTTTAATTCTTTTGCAAATCATCATTATGTTGTTAGAAAATATCGTGCCAAAGTATATTTTTTACTTAAAACTGTTGTCCAATTATAAAGTGTGTTTCCCAACCATGTTTAACGGTACCACCTGGTAAAGGATCAAACCCATGTCCGAAATCGATACCTAATAAACCAAAGGCTGGCATGAAAATACGAATACCTAATCCAGCAGAACGATTAATATTAAAGGGATTAAAATCTCTAAAATTATTATATGAAGAACCCCCTTCTAAAAACCCTAAGGCATATATTTTTGCAGAGGCTTTTAAGGTAATTGGATAACGAAGCTCTAAAGAAAACTTGTTGTAAATAGTACCCCCATCTTGATCTGATAATGACTGGTTTGGATACCCACGTAATTGAATAACTTCTCTGCCATCTAAAGAGAAATTACCTAAACCATCACCCCCTAAATAAAAACGTTCAAACGGGATAACACCTCTGGCATTATTATAGGCTCCTAAAAAGCCAAATTCAACTTTAGGTCTTAAAACTAAATTTTTAGCAAGTTGTGTGTACCATTCTCCAGAAAATTTTACTTTATAAAATTCTAACCAGCTAAAACGTTGTTGGTCTATTTCTGTTATTTCGTTATTTGCTTCAATAAAATTAGGATCTGAAGTACTTGTTGCATTAGATCTTCTTTCTAAAGCCGCGTCATAATCTTCAGATAATTGATCGTAATCTACGCCATTAAATAAAGAATATGGAAGTGAAAACTTAGCTGTAATTCCAAAATTAGAACCTCCAGTTGGGAAAATAGGATCTACACTTGTATTATTTCTAGTTAAACCAAAGGTGTATGATAAATTGTTAGAGAAACCATCACCAAAAGTAAATAAACCCGTGTTGTAATTGTTTAAATCATAACGCTGAAAACTTATAGATTGAGAAAGTGTGAAATAGTCATCTGGTACGGATAATCTTTTTGCTAATCCAAAAGTAATACCTGTAATATTAAAGCTTCTGCTTTTATCGGCATCTCTAGTAAGCGGGTTAAATAAAAATTGTTTGGTATGCGATATTGATGTTGAAAACTGTACAGGGCGTTTACCTCCTAGCCAAGGTTCAGAAAATGAAAAACTGTAGGTTTGAAAGAAACGACTGGCTTGTAAACGTAAGGCTAATTTTTGACCATCGCCCATAGGAATTGGCTTGTAAGCCTCTTTCTTAAAGATATCTTTAATGGAGAAATTATTAAATGATAATCCTAATGTACCAATAAAGCCACCACCACCATAACCACCTTGTAATTCAATTTGACTAGACCCCGTTTCTTGAACGGAATACTCCATATCAATGGTGCCTTCAACAGGGTTAGGGTTGTTAAAGTTTGGAGCTATTTCTTGCGCATCAAAAAATCCTAATTGGCCAAGTTCTCTAACCGTACGTACTACATTGGCTTTACTATATAGTTGTCCTGGTCGTGTGCGAAGTTCTCTGTAAATAACGTGGTCATTTGTTTTGTCGTTACCTACTACTGATACCGTGTTAAAATAAGCAGGTTTACCCTCAGATATTCTTACCTCGATATCAATAATATTATTGTCTGCGCTAACTTCTACAGGATTTATACTAGAAAATAAATAACCGTTATTTTGATACTGATTTGTAATATCTAGTGCATCTGGTTTAGAATCGTCAGCAATTCTTTTTTGCAATAAAATACCATTATAGGTGTCTCCTTTTCTAATTCGTAATAGTCTGCTTAATTGATTGTTTGTGTAAACGGTATTACCTATAAAATTTATATCACCAAATGTGTATTGGTCTCCCTCATTAACATCAATGTAAAGTGATATGGTTTTATCGTTGTTATAAACGATACTATCTGATATAATTCTAGCATCTCTATATCCGTTTTCTTTATAAGTATCTATAACATGCCCTAAATCTGCTTGATAAGAAGAATCGATGAATTTTGATCGTTTTAATAACCTAGTGCGTTTTATTTTTTTGGTGCCTTTCATGCTTTTTCTAAGCCTTTTATCACTTAAAACATCGTTGCCATTAAAAGTAATGTCTTTAATTTTTACTTTTTCACCTTTATCTATGTTAAGCACCATATTTACTCTTGAAGTTTGTATAGAGTCGTCTTTTACTTCAATAGTGTTGATGTAAACTTTTGTATTTAGGAAACCATTCTTTTTGTATTTTTTAGTAAGGAAGTTTTTAGTGGTAGTTATAAGGTTTTCAGTAACCTTAACACCTTTGTTTAACTTGTTGTCTTTAATGATGCCTTCTTTTTTGCCTTTTTTAACACCTTTAATTTTTAATTGGTTAAGCTGAGGTAAATCGGCTAATTTTATTTGTAAATACACCACATCACCTTCTGTTTTAGTAACATAAACCTCTATGTCGCTAAATAGTTTAGAGTTCCACAGTTTTTTTATGGCATTACCAATATCTTCTCCAGGAATCGTTATTTCTTTTCCTTTTCTTAAACCAGAATATGTAATAATTGTTTGTTCGCTGAAAGACGTATTGCCTGCAACCGTAATTTCTGCCAAAGTGTATTTTTTGCCTTTACTAAAATCTGAATTTTGTGCATTAATAGTAATGCCACTAATAAAAATTAGGAGGGTTAGGCAGTACTTTAAGTATGTTTGTATAGGTGAAATTTTAGCTAAGTTGTTCACTTGTTTTCCCAAATCGTCGTTCTCTTTTTTGATATTCAATAATAGCTTCATACAAATGTTGCTTCGTAAAATCTGGCCATAAAACACTTGTAAAGTATAATTCGGCATAAGCGATTTGCCATAGTAAAAAGTTGCTTATCCGTTGTTCCCCACTGGTTCTGATAAGCAAATCTACGTCTGGTAAATTTTGCGTGTAAAGATGCTCATTTATAATTGATTCATCAATATTTTCAGCCGAAATTATATTATTTTTAACTTTAATACTAATTTCTTTAACAGTGTTTATAATTTCCTCTCTTGAACCGTAACTAAGCGCAAGTGTTAAAGTCATTCGTGTATTCTGTTTTGTCCTTTCTATAACTTCAAAAAGCTCTTTATGTACTTTTTCAGGTAGTGTATTTAAAGACCCTATTGCAGATAGTTTTATATTGTTGTCTTGAAGTGTCTTTATTTCTTTTTTTAAGGAAGAAACTAAAAGTTTCATTAGTGTTTTTACTTCTAGTTTTGGTCTATTCCAATTTTCTGTTGAAAATGCGTACAGGGTTAAATTTTCTATACCTAGTTCCGCACAGGCCTCAACGGTTTGTTTTACCGATTTTGTGCCATTTTCATGACCAAAAGCTCTTAGCATACCTTGTTGCTTTGCCCATCGTCCATTGCCATCCATTATGATAGCAATGTGTTTTGGTAATGATTTTGTTAGTATACTATTTTTTAAATCCATTTTATTCTACGCAATAGCATGGGTTTTCCCCAAAGGTATAGGTAAGTGTTATGCCTGAAAACACATACCAGTCGTTGTTATTTATATTTCCAAAACGGAATTGTTGTAATGTATCGGTGTCTGGAAGGCTTCCATCAAGCTCATCTGAAAACGTGTAACGTGCTCCTATTTCGAAACCTAAGATAAATTTTTCCATGACATTGGTTTTAAAACCTAAGGCCATAGGTATGCCATAAGCGGCACTCGTTGTGTTTTCGGATCTTTGAACGCCTGAAGGGAAGTAATGGTTATCGTGATACGCTACGGTTACGCCTGTGTATAAATAGGGGGTGCCTAATTTTTCGCCAGAATGAAGATTGAAATCTAGGAATGTAAATTCCATACCAAGCGAAAGTTCAGTTATTTTACTTGAAAATTCATACCCTCTTTGTATGCGTCTTGGGTCGTCTGATTTGTTATCAATCCCTTGTAATTCGCTAAATATTAATGAGGCTCTGTACGAATGTCTTTTGCTTCTATTCCATTTATATAGTCCGCCAATGGCGAATTGATTTGGTGAAATATAATCTGTTGCACCTACATCTCCTATGAAATTACTGCCTCCTAAAAAAACACCAATCTCGTTAATTTGAGCAGTGCTTAATTGGATGCTTAAAATGCTTATTATCAATATGATTAAATGCCTCATAAATATTCAAAAGTTTGCAAATATAATAAATAAGATTAGCCCATAACAATTTGAGCCGAATTGTATGAGTTTAAAACAGATTTTTTTTTATTATATTGTTGTAATATGATTTGAATTAGCTATGAATAGACTAAAGTTTTTTGTTTTTTATTCTAAATTTCAAAGTACTAAGAATTGAATTTACTAGGGCTATAAAAAGCTATATCTGATTTTGAAGTAAGGGAGCCTGTTGCTAATTGACCCGCGTTAGGGATTGCAGTGGATAGCCCGCAGCTTTTGCGCCCTAGCGCAGAAGCGAGGACTTGGAACGGAAAGCCCGACCCTTTTGGGTAACGCCCAAAAAATTTAATTTCGTTTATCTTCTCCCCAAAGTAGTTTTTTCCTTAGTGTGTCTAAAAAGCTTTCGTCTAAAAGATCAATCATTTTAATTTTAAAGTCGGCTTTTTTAATTTTTATTAGTGTGCCGTTATCAAGGGTTGCGATTCTGGAATCTAATGAGATGAGGTGCTGTTCTTCTCGACCATCCACTCTAAGTTGTATTTCTGTGGAGTCTGGAATTATTAATGGGCGTGCACTTAAATTATGGGGTGCAATGGGCGTTAATACAAAGCTATTTGTACCTGGAGTAATTACGGGCCCGCCGCAACTTAAGGAGTAACCTGTAGAGCCTGTTGGTGTAGAAACGATTAAACCATCGCTCCAATAAGAGGTTAAATACTCATCGTCCAAATGGGTGTCCACAGTAATCATAGAGGTCGTGTTTTTTCTGCTTACAGCAATTTCGTTTAAAGCAAAATTGAGCGACGTAATATCATCGTTTTTTGGAGTGGTTTCTACAGATAGTAAACTGCGTTCCGATATTTTATATTTGCCGTCTATAATATTTTGAATGGCATGCTCGATAGCATCGACTTGTATGGTTGCTAGAAATCCAAGTCGCCCAGTATTTATACCTATTATAGGGATGTCGAAATCTTTAACAAATATGATGGCTCTTAAAATAGTTCCGTCGCCACCAATACTTACAAGCAGATTAAAGGATTTGTCTAGCGCATCAAATGTTTTGAAAGTCTCAAAGTTTTTGATGTTATGTGCTTCGTTTTTTATGAGGTTGTAGAATTCTGTCTCAATATAGGCATCGGCATCTTTTTTTACTAAATAATTAAAAAGTGTTTCTACAGAGCTAGAAGTTCTTTTATTGTAAAATCGTCCAAATATGGCAACTTTCATGTGTTTGTTTTTAGTGTCTTTTTATAAATAACTCCGAAATAGTCGGATCAGGCTATGTTACATCCATAATAACGCTTTCTTAAAGCTATTAAATTTAGATATGGATGGTGCATAGGTTACATGTTTAAATATTTTTTTAAATAATCTGAGCGTTCTTTTAAGCTTTCAATATAGCCATCTTCTTCGTGGCCAGAAATAATATTATAACTGTATCTGCGAAAGGTTTGAATGACTTCATTAAGTCCTGTATTTCCTATTTTTAAGGTGACTTGAACTAAATCTGTATTCATTTTTGAAATGAAAGCACCTAAAAGTTTGCCGTCGTTAGATTCTACGATTTGGCTAATTTCACTAAATGAATAATCGTTAATTCCTTTTTCGACTACCAAAATACCGCCAGCTTCTGAGAAAAATGGTGATTCACTAAATAAACTGATAACATCATTAAGTTCGTAATAGCCTAGATATTCGTTTTTAACATTTAAAACAGGCATAATATTGGTGGAATTTATAGCGAAAGCTTCTAAAACATCTAGCCATAAGGTTGAATCTCTTACAAAAAAAACTTCTAACGCATGAATGTATTCGCCTATAGGTTTGTTGCTATCAAAGCAATGCGCATCGGCTTCAGAAAAACACCCTAAATAGGCGCCATTATCATTTTTAACTGGAATATGAGAAAAAGTAAGTTGATTAAACAATTGTTGTAAATCACTTATGTTGCTCGAATTATCAAGCGGTTTTATGTCGTTTATAATAAGTTCTGAAAGTTTCATTTGTGGTTTCTATTTTATTAACTCTGTAAAATGTAATTCGCTAACTAATAGCACTATATTCAAATTAAATTTAATGCGAAACACATTATCATAGTATGGATGAATAGAACTGCAAATTAATCAAAAAAATAGTATCTATGCCTGTTCTACTTTGTATTTTTGTATTTTAAAAAATGTTAGATGACTAAATTAAGTGTTAATATTAATAAGATAGCAACCTTAAGAAATTCTAGAGGTGGTGATGTGCCAAATGTAGTTGAATTTGCTAAAGATGTGCAGCGTTTTGGTGCAGAAGGTATAACCATTCATCCAAGACCAGATGAAAGACATATCCGTTATCAAGATGCTCGCGATTTAAAACCAGAAGTGTATACAGAATATAACATTGAAGGAAATCCTGTTGAATCTTTCTTGAATTTGGTTTTAGAAGTTAAACCAACACAAGTTACTTTAGTTCCAGATGCTGTTGATGCTATTACCAGTAATGCAGGGTGGGACACTATTAAACATAAAGGTTTTTTAGTAGATGTGATAAAGGAGTTTCAAAATAATGGGATTAGGACATCCATTTTTGTTGACCCTGTTTTAAAGCAAATTGAAGGTGCAAAAGAAACAGGAACAGATAGGATAGAGCTATATACTGAAGCTTTTGCGCATCAATATGGCTTAGGAAATAAAGAGGCTATTAAACCCTATGTTGAAAGTTCTGAATTAGCAAATAGTCTAAGTTTAGGAATCAATGCAGGACACGATTTATCTCTTGACAATATCAAGTTTTTTAAAGATAACATCCCTAATTTATTAGAAGTTTCTATAGGTCATGCCTTAATTGCTGAAAGTTTATATTTGGGCGTAGAGAATGTTATTCAAATGTATTTACATAAATTGAGATAATAAGCCCTTCCTTATTCCTTCCCAAAGTTAAGGATACACTCAGACGGAATTGGGTTTTGAAAAAATAATAATAAATAAGATAATAGTAATTTCAAAAAACAATTTCCCTCCTTTGGAGGGGTTAAGAGAGGCATTATGATACTACATTCAAATATTATAGGGGCAGGAAAACCATTTGTCATCCTGCATGGTTTTTTAGGTATGAGTGATAACTGGAAAACACTAGGAAGCCAGTTTAGTAAAGAAGGGTTTCAAGTACATTTAATAGATCAGCGTAACCATGGCCGTAGTTTTCATGATGACGCATTTAGTTATGAAGTACTTGCTGAAGATTTAAAAGAGTATTGCAATGCAAATAAATTATCAGATATCATTTTATTAGGACACTCCATGGGCGGAAAAACAGCCATGTTGTTCGCAACTGAATACCCAGAATTAGTATCTAAATTATTAGTTGCAGATATTTCTCCTAGGTTTTATCCTGTGCATCACGATGCTATATTAAATGGGTTAGATAAATTAGATTTTGAGGTAATAAAAAGTAGAGGAGAGGCAGATAAGATTTTAAGTGCATACGTCTCAGATTTTGGAACTCGACAATTTTTGCTTAAAAATTTATATTGGGTTGAAAAAGGGCAATTGGGTTTGCGTATAAATTTAGAAGTCTTAAAAAGTGAAGTGAGTGAAATTGGTGAAGCATTACCAAGCTATGCTGTTTTTGAAAAGGATACGTTGTTTTTACGAGGGGATCGCTCAGAATATATTGGTGTAGGTGATGAACGCCTCATATCAAACCATTTTATCAATGCTGAAATTGTTACTATTTCTAATGCAGGACACTGGTTGCACGCCGAAAACCCTAAAGATTTTTTTGATGCTGTTAATAATTTTGTAAATTCATAACCAAAATAATAAAACTATGAATCTAATTCTGAGATTATTATTAAACGCTGTAGCTGTATTCGCTTTAGCAAATATTCTAACAGGTGTTTATGTAGATGGTTATGTATCTGCTATAATTGTAGCGCTAGTATTATCTATTCTAAATCTTTTTGTAAAACCACTTTTGGTCATTTTAACCTTGCCAGTAACCATTCTTACTTTAGGCTTATTTTTGTTAGTAATAAATGGGTTAATTATTCTTTTAGCTGATAAATTTATTGAAGGATTTTCTGTGGATAGCATTTGGTGGGCCATCTTATTTAGCATCTTATTATCTATACTACAATCGCTTTTACAGTCGTTCTTAAAAACCGATAAAAAATAGTTGATCAGCTATTATAAATCAAGTAATTAAAAACTTTGTTGGGATGTAAAAATATATTATTTTTGCATCCCAATTTTAATTACAAGGATTTTAGGTTTTTAAAAGAAACCTGTATTGTTAAATGCCTGATTTAAGGCTTTATATCATTTAAAATGAATATTACAAGAGAAAACGTTGATGCATTAAATGCTGTAGTAAAAGTAGATATCGCTAAAGAAGATTATAGTGATAAAGTTGAAAAGATCTTAACAGATTACCGTAAAACAGCAAATATTCCTGGTTTTAGAAAAGGTCATGTACCAATGGGAATGGTGAAAAAGCAATACGGAAAAGCTGTTTTAGTTGATGAAGTAAACAAACTTTTACAAGACGCTTTAAATAAATATTTAACAGAAGAGAAGCTTGATGTACTTGGTCAACCATTACCAAAAACTCAAGATGAAATTGATTGGAATGCTGATAAATTTTCTTTTGAATTTGAATTGGGTCTTGCACCAGAATTCAATGTTGATTTAAAAAGCAAAAAAGCAATAACAAAGTATGATATTGTTGCTGATAAAAAGATGATTGATGAGCAAATTGAGCGTATTCAAAAGCAATACGGGAAATTAGTATCTCAAAATACCGTTGAAAAAGACAGCGAAATTACTGGAGCATATACAAACGAAGAGCGCGACATAGACAATACAGTAACTTTAACTTTAGATAAGTTTAAAGGAAAATCTACTGCAAAACAATTTATAGGTGCTAAAGCTGGCGACGTTATCACTTTAAAAACTAAAGGTCTTTTTGAAGATGATCACGATTTAATGCACGCTTTAAAATTAGGTCATGATGATGTTCATGGTTTAGATATTGAAGTAAACTTCACAATTACCGAAATAAACAAACGCGAGTTAGCAGATTTAGATCAAGAGTTATTTGATAAGCTTTTTGGTAAAGACGGCGTAACTTCTGTAACTGAGTTAAAAGAGAAGATAAAAGAAGATGCTGAAAAGCAATTTGTTCAACAAGCAGATCAAAAATTTTTAAACGATGTTACTGAGTATTTAGTTGAAAATACAAAATTTGATTTACCAGCAGAGTTTTTAACGAAGTGGATGCAAACTGCAGGTGAGCAAGAAATGGATGCAGATGAAGCTAAAGAAGAATATGAAAAGTCTGAAAAAAGCTTACGTTACCAATTGATTGAAGGCAAGTTGATTGAAGAAAATAACGTTCAGGTAACTATGGACGATATTAAGAATCATGCTAGAGAAATGATTAAAGGGCAAATGGCTCAATTTGGTCAAATGAATCCTTCTGATAAAGAATTAGATGATATTGCTGCACGTGTATTAGGAAACCAAGATGAAGCACGTCGTATTTCTGAACAGTTAATTAGTCAAAAACTACTTGAGGTTTACAAAGAAAAAGCGAATATTAAAGTTAAAGAATTAAGTTACGAAAACTTTGTTAAAGAAGTTTATGGCGACAAATAAGTAAAGAATAATTGCTTATATTTAGGCGCTTAAATCTTCAGGTTTAAGCGCCTTTTTATTAAAAATTAAATCTTACTTAAATAGGTTATAATCCATCTTAATGTAAATCAGGGTTTTAATCAAAAAAAATAAAAGAATATGGATTACGCAAAAGAATTTGAAAAATTCGCGATAAAAGATCAAGGTATAAGCAGTACATACTACAACAAAATCATAAGTAGTATGTATCCAACTAACCTAACACCAAACATTATTGAAGAACGTCAAATGAATATTGCTGTTTTTGATGTGTTTTCTCGTTTGATGATGGATAGAATTATTTTTCTAGGTACTGGAATTAATGATCAAGTAGCAAATATTGTTCAAGCGCAACTTTTATTCTTAGAAAGTACCGACGCTAATAAAGATATTCAAATTTACATCAACTCTCCAGGAGGAAGTGTTTATGCAGGTTTAGGTATTTATGATACCATGCAATTTATCAAACCAGATGTAGCAACTATCTGTACAGGTATGGCAGCATCTATGGGTGCAGTATTATTATGTGCTGGTCAAAAAGGGAAGCGTAGTGGCTTAACACATTCAAGAGTTATGATTCATCAGCCATTAGGTGGTGCACAAGGACAAGCAAGTGATATAGAGATTACTGCAAGAGAAATTTTAATCCTTAAAGAAGAGCTTTATAAGATTATAAGTAAGCATTCTGGTCAGGATTACGACAAAGTATACGAAGATAGTGATAGAGATTATTGGATGAAGTCTGATAAAGCTAAAGAATACGGTATGATTGACGAGATTTTGGCTCGCAAGTAAATAATTTGTAATTTTAAAGAATTGTTAACGAGGGATTTATGTTAACTTAGTTCTCAAATAGATAAGATTAATGGCAAAAGAAGAATTAGAATGTTCGTTTTGTGGACGTAAAAAACCAGAAACAAACTTATTAATAGCAGGATTAGATGCTCATATCTGCGACAGATGTATTGAGCAAGCGCATGGTATTGTTTTAGAGGAGTCTAAACAAATTGATGGTAGTGATTTATCTGCGGAATTGAAACTTCGTAAACCTCAACAAATTAAAAAATTTCTTGATGAGTATATAATAGGGCAAAATGCTACTAAAAAAGTAATGTCTGTGGCTGTTTATAATCATTATAAGAGATTGTTGCAGCCAGCAAGTAAAGATGATATTGAAATTCAAAAGAGTAATATCATTATGGTTGGTCAAACGGGAACGGGTAAAACCTTAATGGCTAAGACTATTGCAAGAATGTTAAACGTGCCATTAGCAATTGTTGATGCTACAGTTTTAACTGAAGCTGGTTATGTTGGTGAGGATGTAGAAAGTATTTTAACGCGTTTGTTACAAGCTGCAGATTACAATTTAGAAAAAGCTGAAAAGGGTATTGTTTTTATTGATGAAATTGATAAAATTGCTCGTAAGAGTGATAATCCATCGATAACTCGTGATGTTTCTGGTGAAGGTGTACAACAGGCTTTATTAAAACTTTTAGAAGGTACAGTTGTTAATGTGCCACCAAAAGGAGGGCGTAAGCATCCAGACCAAAAGTTTATTGAAGTTAATACAGAAAATATTTTATTTATAGCAGGTGGAGCATTTGACGGCATTGAGCGTCATATTTCAAAACGGTTAAATATGCAAGCCGTTGGATATAGTGCCTCCATGTCTGATGATGTTGTTAATCAAGAACATTTGCTTCAGTATATTATTCCAAAAGATTTAAAAGACTTCGGTTTAATTCCTGAGATCATTGGACGTTTACCAGTCTTGACATATATGGATCCTTTAGATTCAGATACGTTAAGGGCTATTTTGACAGAGCCTAAAAATGCAATTATCAAACAATATAAAAAGTTGTTTGAAATGGATCAGATTGATTTCACCATTACAGACGGTGCTTTAGGTTTTATTGTAGGTAAAGCTATTGAGTATAAGTTAGGCGCTAGAGGATTACGTTCACTTTGTGAAGAAATTTTAACAGATGCTATGTTTGAACTTCCAAGTAGCAACGACAAAAAATTAAATGTTACTAAAGCTTATGCAGAGGATAAATTGACTAAAACAACGTTAAAGAAGCTAAAAGCAGTTTCATAGAACGTTATAGTTTAAATATAAAAAACCACGCTATTGGCGTGGTTTTTTTATTAAGGAAAGTTAATTAATTAATAATGGATATCTATATAAAATTATTTATGTCTGCTTCAATACTGATGTAAAGGTATCCCTAATATATAGTTGAGAAAAGAAGATTTATGACCTTTTAGCTTATAAGACGAAATACTCGTTTAAAAACTTTTTAAGAAACGCTTTGTCGATTTTGGAACACTTAATCGTAAAAAGCAGCATAAATCTTGTTAATTATTCGCTTTTTTATTTGCAAGTCTAACCTTTAATTACTTTAAAAATTTATTTATAATTACCAAATCTACACGTCTGTTGTTTTGAAGATCTTCTTGAGAACAATTATTTCCACAATCAATTAATGGTTCTGATTCACCATAACCTTTAGATCGTAACCTGTCTTTTGAAATTCCATTAGTTACTAAATAGTTTAATACAGAAGCAGCACGATCATCTGATAATTTTAAATTAAATAAATCATCTCCTATATTGTCAGTATAGGCATTAATAGCTAGCTTCATTTCTGGATGTTCGTTTAGAACATAAATAATTTTATTCAAAATACGATGTAATTCTTTTTTAATATTCGATTTATTTGAGTCAAAGAATATATTATCGGCAACTAATTTTAATTCTCTTTCTAAATTTTCATTTAGTGGTTTTGTAGAGAATAATTCAAAGTTTTTAAAATACGTTGTTTCTGTGCCTCTATTTGCTAGAAATTCTATATTTATATCTTTAAATCCTTCTTTTGTTACTGAAATATTATAATTCTCAAGAGGCTTAACTTTAAAACTATAGGTTGCATTATTTCCAGTAGTATATCTAGATACTTCAGTGCCTTCTTCATCTTTCAGTATAACCACAGATTTAGGCAGAATAGTTTGAGATTTTACATCAATAACTTTGCCTTTTAGTGTTTGGATTACTTCTTTATTAATTGCAGTGTAAATATCATAATTACCTTTAGTATTTTTTCTGTTTGATGACAGATAGCCTTTGTTTTTTACAGCTAATCTATAGGCCACTTCATCAAATCTTGTATTTATGGTGTTGCCCATATTTTTTGGTTCGCTAAAACCGTTTTTTAAAATTTTACTTTCAAATACATCATAACCACCAAAATTTAAATGCCCTCTTGAAGAAAAGTATAAATATTTTTCATCTTTTGAGAGGGAAGGGTATTTTTCATCTTTCGCTGTATTTATAGCGCTACCTAAATTTACTGGTTCAGACAAATCTCCGTTAGGCTTAATATTACAAACATAAATATCGTAACCACCATAAGAATCTATCATATTTGAAGAAAAATACAATTTATCGCCCGTATGATTCATATAAGGATTTTCGATTGAGACATTTTGTCTATTAATACTTAATAATTCTTCATTTATCCAATTGCCATGAGAGTCTTCTTCAAGAATGGCTTTGTATAATTTATATTGAGTGGAAACTTTTTTAGTACTTCTGGTAAAATATACGGTTTTTTGATCAGGAGAAAAGGATAATTGGCTTTCATTGTACTTAGTATTTAGTATTCTAGAGAATAACAAAGGTCTACTTAAGCGCCCATTTTTATCTACATCTAAACAATATAAGTCTTGATAACCTTCACCTGTTTCCGGATCAATTTTTGCTAAGGGACCTAATTTCTTTGAAGAAACCATAATAACTTTATTTCTAAAAAAACCAGTACAAAATTCTGAATATTTTGAGTTTACACCTGCATCTAAAACATCAAAATTGTAGCCACTATTGCTAGTTGAGTTGGTTCTAGATGATTTTCTTATTTTAACAACATTATTAATTTCGTTTAAATTATTTACAAAGGCCAACTCATTTGTTTGTGCAAACATAGATGCTGAAAGGAGGTATAAACCACATAGAATATTTGTTTTCATTATTTAATTGTTTATTGATTTTAAAAAAAAACAGTTAATCGATAAAATTTGCATTTTTATTCATTTCATCGATTATTTTAACCGTTCAACTACTTGTTAATCAGCTATATAACGAATTTATAATAATATGTATTTGAGAGTTTTGAAAATAAGATAGATTACCATTAAGTGTAGTTTAATGGTAGTTTTAATAAGTTTAAAAATTTTATTTGTAGATTACTTTAGTTAAAGATTAAACTAAAAGATGGTTTAAATGTTTAAACCAAGCAAATCATCTAAATAATCGCGTGTGTTAGAAAGGCGAGGGACTTTATGTTGTCCACCTAATTTATCATTTTGTTTTAGCCAATCATGAAATAGCTGCTTACGTGCAATATTAATTTTAGGCTTATTAAGCGTGATGTTATTATAACGTTTTGCTTCATAATCAGAGTTTAAAGACTTTAAGGCATTGTCAAACAATTCGTTAAAATAATTAATGTCTTTGGGAGGTGTCTTAAATTCTATCAACCATTCGTGAGCGCCTTTTTCTTTGCCTTCCATAAAAATAGGAGCAGCGGTAAAATCTACAATTTCTGCTTTAGTACGCTTGCAGACTTTTTCTAAAGCATTTTCTGCATTTTCAATAATGAGTTCTTCTCCAAATACATTAATATGATGTTTCGTTCTTCCAGATATTTTAATTCTATACGGATTTAAAGAAGTAAACCTCACAGTGTCTCCAATTTTATAGCGCCAAAGTCCTGCATTTGTAGTTATAATAACGGCATAGTTTTTGTGGAGTTTAACATCGCTTAATGGAATGGCTTTTTCTTCTGAAGTGGCGTAAATATCCATAGGAATAAATTCATAAAAAATCCCGTAATCAAGCATCAATAATAATTCAGAAGAGTTATTCTGATCTTGAATAGCAAAGAATCCTTCTGAGGCATTATAGGTTTCGTAATATCTAAAATCTTTTTTAGGTAGTATTTTTTTGTATTGGTCTTTGTATGGTGTAAAACTGACACCTCCATGAAAATACACCTCTAAATTAGGCCAAATATCATGTAAATTTTCTTTCCCTGTAGTCTCCATAACATTATTCAACAAAACCAACATCCAAGACGGTACGCCTGCTAAACTAGTCACATTTTCATTAATAGTTTCGTCTACTATGGCTTGCATTTTATGCTCCCAGTCGTTCATTAAAGACACCTTATTACTTGGTGTACTGCTAAACTCTGCCCAAAACGGCATATTATCAATTAAAATAGCAGATAGATCACCAAAAACAGTTCCGTTTTCTTTATAAAGTTCTTTGCTGCCGCCTAAGCGCAAACTTTTTCCATTAAATAGTTGAGAGTTCTCATTATTATTTAAATACATGCATAGTAAATCTTTACCTGCTGCGTAGTGGCAATCTTCAAGAGACTCTTCACTTACTGGAATAAACTTACTTTTGGCTCGTGTAGTGCCGCTAGATTTGGCAAACCATCGAATAGGTGTGGGCCAAAAAATATTACTTTCTCCTTTTCTAGAACGCTCAATATTATCCTGCCAACCATCATAATTTTTTATAGGAACACGCTCAGCAAAAGTTTTATAATTTTTTATTGAAGCAAAATCGTATTGCTTACCAATTTCTGTGTTTTTAGCAAAATCTATTAAACTAAAAAGGAGTTCATTTTGTACTTCATTAGGGTATTTTAAAAACAATTCAATTTGATGAAATCGTTTTTTTAAAAACCATGATGCAATAGAATTTACTAAGGGAATTGGCATATTTATTCTATCTTTATTTTTTTAAAAATAACTTTTTTTTATGACCTACCAAGGTGTTTTAACAAAAATGGCAACCGAGTTTGAAAGTCCTATTCAATACTATCTTGTATTTGAAAACGATTTTTTAAATATGAATCAATTATTAGGCAAAAATATAACCATGCAATTTGTTAAATATCAATGTTTAAATTGTGGTTTAGATAAACCTATTTACAGACAAGGTTTTGATAAGCAGTGCTTTTTTGATACCGCTCTTGCCGGAGATTGGATTATGCGCCCTGAATTAAGTACGGCTCATTTAGATAAAGAAGATCGGGATTTAGAGTACGAAAAAAAAGTACAATTGCAACCACATATTGTGTATTTGGCTAATTCAAGTAATGTAAAAGTTGGTGTGACTAGAAAAAGTCAGGTGCCAACGAGATGGATCGATCAAGGTGCGCATGAAGCCATTGAAATTGTTGAAGTACCTAATCGTTATTTAGCTGGAATTACTGAAGTTGCACTAAAGAATCATGTTGGTGATAAAACCAATTGGAGAAAAATGCTTAAGAATGATATTGAAGATGAAAATTTAGTGGAGTGGCGCGAGCGATTGAAGACGTTTATCCCTGATGAGGCCAAAGATTATTTTATGCAAAATAATACTGAAACTAATTTAGAGTTTCCTGTATTGAAGTATCCGGAAAAACCTAAGAGTTTAAATATTGTTAAGCAACATTCCTATACAGGGAAATTAGTTGGTATAAAAGGACAATATCTTATTTTTGAAGATGAAACTGTTTTTAATGTGCGCGCTAATGAAGGGTTGGTTGTTCAAATAACGATACTATAGTTTTATATTTTTTTTAACAAGACAAATTCAATTTAACATACTGGTATTTAGTATCTTGTAAATAAAAAATGAAAATTCCTGTTATGTTTTATGTAGCTATTAACCTGAGTTCGATTATTAAAACAGGCAAACTTGATTGGAATTTATAGTTTGAAATTTAATAGACGGTTTTTTAGGCAAGAAGCTATATGCGATAAGCCCTGAAATCAGGTTGCTAAGAAAGTTCCCAAAGCTT
>NZ_JAQWOO010000087.1 GCF_029245835.1 Algibacter sp.
AGTGAGTTTGGCGATATAGAAATCGCTTTGCTCTATTTTAACAACATTATTATTTACTATTAAAACAAAGAGCGTCAAAATAAAACCTAAATGACCAAAAATAAAAAGATCGCCTAAATTGTTTTTAGACGACCTCTTTTATTGCCTATAAATTTTACTATATTATTCAGCATCTAAATAATCAGGTGTGCCGTCGTTATCAGAGTCTGTAAATGTTATAACAACACCTATATATTTTGATATCATCCCACTTGAATCCCTTATTGTTTTTATCTTGTTTAAAAGAACCTCATTAGATGCTAATGGAATAGCTAAAACTTCATTACGTGTGTCTCTTTCATAGTTAGTAATTGTTATTTCATTGATTGTAGCAATTCCATCATTATCATCATCGGGGTCTGATATATTGATTAAATTATCTTCATCAGAATTTATCAACGCCAATTCTTCAATAGTTGTAAAAGGCTCTCCATTTTCATCTAATCCCTCAAGATAAGATGGAATTCCATCATTATCTATATCACTTTCAAAATACTGCAATAATTCAAATTTAAAGATTAAAGGAGAGTAAGCTGGTAATCTTCCGCTTGGACCTGTTGAATTAAAATACCCTAAACCAGACGGCAAAAACATAACGCCAACACCTGGGTTTAAAAATTCTACAGTACCATCCTCATTTTCAAAAAAATCTTCAGCAGTATTAAACTCTGGGAAAACATTCCTCCATCCTTCTATAAGATTCAATAAATCAAAGCTTACAGGTGATAAAAAATTATTTCCATCAAAAATAATTCCATTTAAAAAAGAGCCCTCATAAGTCATACGGATATTATCTGTAAACATAGGAGAATCGACAAATGTTGGAAAATCTACACCACCGCCATGATTTAATCTAAGTATATAGTATTCATAATTAGTATCAAAAGAAATCGTATTTTTTGTTTCTATAGCATTCAATAAAAGCGTATTACCAATTGGAACATCCCCTCCCTCTTCTATTTCTGAAATTATTAAATCTTGAATTGTTGGATTTGGATTAGAACCGTCGTAAGCACTAGAATTATAATAGTGCGTTTTTAAATAGCTCATTATTGAGTCTTTATCAGCTATTTGTTGTTCTGTTCTATCCCTCGGTGGCACAGGTACAAACGCGCCTCCATCATCCTCGTTACACGAAGAAAAAACTAAAACAAAACTTAATATAAAAAAACCTATTTTTCTTAAACTCATTATTTCGTATTTTTGAGCCTGCAAGATACAATTTTAATATAGTCTTGCACAAGAATATTAACGCCCTTTAACACAATAATTGTATGCGTATAGATAAGTATTTGTGGTGTATTAGATATTATAAAACCAGATCAATTGCCACAACAGCATGCAAAAAAGGGCAAGTTAGAGTAAATGAAGATATTGTTAAACCAAGTAGAGAGGTTTATCCGCAAGACGTCATTCAATTAAGGAAAAACCAAATAAACTACAGACTGAAAGTAAATGAGATTCCTGAGAGTAGAGTTGGTGCAAAACTGGTTGATATCTTCAGAACAGATACCACTCCGAAAGAACAGTTTGAAGCTAAAGAACTCTTAAAATATTCAAAAGACTACTACAGAAAAAAGGGCGTTGGTAGACCCACAAAAAAAGATAGACGAGATATTGATGATTTTACAGAAGAAACATCTTCAATATAAATTTTATAGCTAAGTCATCTTTAATTAGATGTTATATCTGACCTTTGAAAAAAAAATAATAATATACAGATAAAAATGAGTAATTTTATCTTTCAATTTTATAAATAGACTATGACAGTTAAGAATAATACAATCCTTAATCATAGAGAAATAACTCATAAAATAAGACGCATTGCTTTTCAAATTTATGAAAGTAATGTTGATGAAAAAGAGGTTGTTTTGGCAGGAATTGATAAGAATGGCTATGTATTTGCTAAAAAATTAAAAACTGTGCTTGAAAAAATATCAGATATTAATCCAATACTTTGTAAAGTAAGTATTGATAAAAAACATCCTTGGAAAGATATAAAGACATCCATATCAGTTGAAGATTACAAAAATAAGTCTATTGTATTAGTTGATGATGTTTTAAACTCTGGAACCACATTAATATATGGTGTTAAACATTTTTTAAATGTCCCTTTAAAACAATTTAAAACCGCCGTTTTAGTAAATAGGAATCATAAAAAATATCCAGTAAAAGCAGATTTTAAAGGTATTTCTTTATCTACTTCGTTAAATGAGCATGTTCAAGTCATGCTAGAAGGTAAAACTTATGAAGTTTTTTTAGAATAACGCAAGAATTATATCTTCAACAACATCACCCTTTGTTTTACCATCAATAGTTACTTGAATTTCTGCTTGGTTATAAAACTGAATGCGTTCAAATAAATGTTTTCCAATAAACTCAGTCATTTCTTCGATATTTTGGATGTGCGCAATTAAAGGCCTTTTAGCTTTTTTCTGCATTAATTTATTTGCCAATGTACTCAAAGACGCTTTTAAATATATACTCTTAACATTTTTACTATTTAAAATAACATCTATATTTCCACTGTAACAAGGGGTACCTCCTCCAACAGATAGTATGGTATTATTTTCAGACTTTAATAATGCTCTTAAATAAAAGGCTTCTTGCTTTCTAAAATAAATTTCACCTTTCGTTTTAAATATCTCACTTACAGATATATTTTCTTTTTCTTCTATAAAATCGTCTAAATCCAGAAAATTATAATTTAATTTTCTTGCTAATTTCTTTCCAATCGACGTCTTTCCAGAAGCCATATATCCAATTAATACAATGATCATTTTCTCGCTATAAATTGATTATTAAAAACATACGTTTTAACGATGCAAAAAAACGAAAATTTCTTCAAAAAAAGTATTGTTTTATTAATTAAACATTTTATATTTGCACCCGCTAACCGCAATACGTTAGTTTGGAATACTGACCTGGTAGCTCAGTTGGTAGAGCATCTCCCTTTTAAGGAGAGGGTCCTGGGTTCGAGCCCCAGCCCGGTCACAAAAAAAGTTAAGCTTTATTGCTTAACTTTTTTTATTTTTACACACTTCATTAATGCGCACGTGGCGGAATTGGTAGACGCGCTGGCTTGAGGGGCCAGTATCCGTTTTAGGATGTGGAAGTTCGAATCTTCTCGTGCGCACTTTATTAATTAATTCTTCTATTTAATTGATTAAGAAAGTTTGCGTAATTCGTATTATTAGGATATAATCTTACTAAATTTTCAACCACATTTTTTGCCTTTACTATTTTATTATCTTTTGAGTATAAATAAGCCAACATATACAATAATTCTTCATTATTAGGATCTTTTTTTAGTCCTTTCAAAGAAAATAATTCTGCACTCTTCAAATCATTAACCTTATCATAAAGCAAACTTATGTTGTAATATGTTCTTATATTTTCGGGCATATAGTATATGGCTTGTTTCATCTGCATAATGGCTTCATCATACTTGTTTAACTCTGCCAATAATAAACCATAAGAGTAATAGGTTTGCCCAAATTCTGGTTCTTGCTTTATTATAGCTTTAAAAGCATCTTCTGCCTTAATAAGGTCACCATCTTGATAATATAAATTAGCCAAATTTGTTCTAACCATATTATTGATATTATCAATTTCTAAAGCACTTTCATATCCTTTTATAGCCGTTTTTAAATCCCCTTTTTTTAAGGCATAATCTGCTTTTTTAATTCGTCCTCCAACAAAATCGGCAGTGGCTTTTATATTGGTGTCAAATTCCTTTTTTACTTTTTTATATGTTGCTTTGTAAGATTCAGGTATTTGAATTTGATCTAAAGGGGCTAGAACAAAAAATGCTTTTACTCTTACAGAACGTTTTTCGTCTTCAAGTAATGGTAATGCATAATTTATATAATCTTGAGAATTAACCGCCCCTAGCACGTCTAAAGAGGCTGCTCTAACCATAGGCGAGTCGTCATTTAAAAAGCTAATCATTTTATCAATACTAGTTGTATCTAAATAATTACTCATGGTTTTTACTGCAGAGGCTCTGGCAATTTCTGGATAAATAGTATCATTTGCTAATTCTAATAACGCCTCTAAACCATCTGGTTGTCTTGTTATCCCAGGCGCTAGAAGTTCTGAAAAATGTTTGTTATCTGGTTGGCCGTAAGACTTCTTAAATTGTTCCCAAGCCCATGTATCGTCTTTATCAGTATGACATTGTGTACAAGCATTTGGGGTGCCATATTTTAAACTTAAATCTGGTCTTGGCACTCTAAAACTATGGTCTCGCCTAAAATCATTACCCATATAATACTTCCCAGTCATGTGGCAGTTAATACATTTAGCACCATCTGATTTTTCGTTATGAAAGTGATGAGAAGGCGTATTATAAGAATCCGGTAAATGACATTGTGTACATAATTGATTGCCTTCAAATTTTAATTCTAATGAATGTGCATTATGGCAATTAACACAACTCACACCATTATGATACATTTTACTTTGTAAAAACGAACCGTAAACATAATCTTCATCTAAAATTTGACCATCCGGATGGTATAAATTCTCAGCAATCAATTGCGGAAAATAATGGTCTAACATGGTGCCTTCAAAATTAAAATGAGATGTAATTTGTTCTCTTCGCATGTGGCATCTTGCACATTCATCTACAAGTTGCTTAGAATCACTACTACTTACCATTTTTAAGTCACCCATAGGTTTGTAATTATCACCTAGTTTATTAGCTTGTTCCACATGGTCTTTACCTGGTCCGTGACAAGCTTCACAACTTACATTTATTAGCGCATACTGGGTATCATAACTATGTGTTTCAAAATCATAATTTTTTCTAACGTTTGTTGAATGGCAGTCTGAGCACATGGTATTCCAATTTAAACCTCCTCTAGACCAGTGTAACCACTCTGAATGCACAACCTTAAAATCTGGATATAAATCAAACCATTTATTTTTTTCAGTATCCCAAGCCGTTCTTAAACATTGATAATGTCCATTTGGAAATTGCACGATATACTGTTGTAGCGGTTTTATTCCAAAAACATATTCAATTTTATAATCTTCATAAGTACCTTCTGGTCCTTCAGTATTTACATAAAAATCTTCTCCTTTCTTAAAAAAATGAGAAGTTACCTCTTGACTTTTAAATTTTACATTGTTAAAATTTCCTAGTATAGTTGAATCTGAAACTACTTGCATCGCTTTATCATGATGAGATCCTTGCCAAGATTTAAACTCAGAAGCGTGACATTCTTTACATTTTTGATCTCCTAAAAAATGATTATCAGGAATTAGTTTAGTAGATGTGAAAATATTTTTTACTAGTTCGGAATCGTTTATATACTCTGATTTTTTTTGTTTACAAGAGAAAAAAAATATTATTAAAATGAAGATTAACGATGATTCTTTAAAAAAATTCAATACAAAAATATTTAAAATTTAGTAAGTTTTAAAAATAAATCATTTGTAGAGTATAATAGCTAATCTAAGTCATGTTTTTTTCATAAAAAAAGGATATTACCTTTAAAAAAATCAACAAAACAAATACTTTGTAGACATATTTTATTGCTCATTTAATAAAAAAACGTATTTTTGTTTAACAAAATTCAGATTTTAATGAACAATATAAAGGTAAATTTTAGCATTAAAGACTTAGAAAATCTTACAGGTATAAAGGCTCATACCATACGTATATGGGAAAAGAGGTATAATTTACTTAGTCCCAATAGAAGTGATACGAATATTAGAAACTACAGTTTAACTAGTTTTCAAAAGCTCTTAAATATTTCGTATTTAAACAATAATGGGCTCAAGATTTCTAAAATTGCAAAACTCAAGGAAGATGAAATTCCTGTAAAAGTAAGAGAAATTGCTTCTAGGGCTAAAGTTGAAGACCATGCTATTAATGCATTAAAAATGGCCATGATTAATTTTGATCAGGTTTTATTCTATAGTACTTATAACAATTTACTAGAAAATAAGACATTTACGGAAATATTCTATTCTGTATTTTTACCACTTTTAAATGAAATTGGTCTGTTATGGCAAACCAATACAATAACACCAGCACATGAACATTTTTTATCTGTTCATATGAAACAAAAAATACTTTTAAATACGGAACGCTTACAGCTTTTGGAGCCTAAACCCGTTTCAAAAACATTTGTTCTTTTTCTCCCGGATGATGAAATTCATGATATTGGTCTCCTGTTTGTAAATTATCTTTTAAGAAGTAAAGGTTACCATACTATATTTTTAGGTGAAAGTGTACCTATGGAAAGTTTAACAGATTTACTTGGCTTTTTTGATGAAGTTAACTTTGTATCTTATTTTACTGTTTATCCAAAAGTTGAAGACATTCCTGGATACCTTGAAAAATTCAAGAACTTACTGCTTGAAAAAGAAAACACTAAACTTTTGCTATTAGGTAAAAAACTTACTGATTTTGAGGTAGAAAACATCCCAAAACAAATTTCCATATTCAATTCCATTGAAAATTTAGTTAAAGATTTATAAAAACTTTATCCCTTTTTAATTTTTTAATTATTTTTTTTACCATATGAAATCAACAATAAACATAATAGGATCAGGTTTTTCATCTCTAGCAGCTTCTTGCTACCTCGCTCAAGCTGGATATGAAGTAAACATTTTTGAAAAAAACCAAACTATTGGTGGTCGTGCAAGGCAACTTATTAAAGACGGTTTCACTTTTGATATAGGTCCAACTTGGTACTGGATGCCAGATGTATTTGAACGTTTCTTTTCAGACTTTAATAAAAAACCATCTCAGTATTATACCCTAGAAAAATTAAGTCCAGCCTACAGCGTGTACTTTGGCAAAAACGATTATGTAACTATAGAAGATACACTCGATAAAATAACAGAAGCTTTTGAAAAAGAAGAAAAAGGAAGTTCAAAAAAGCTGAAAAAGTTTATCGATAATGCGAAAAATAATTATGATATTGCTATTAAAGATTTAGTATATAACCCTGGAGTTTCACCCTTAGAATTGGTAACACCAGCAACAATAAAAAAAATAAATCAATTTTTTAGCACCATAAAAAAGGATGTTAGAAAAGAATTTAAAAATGATAGGTTAGTAAAAATACTAGAATTTCCGGTATTGTTTTTAGGCGCAAAACCAAGTGACACCCCATCGTTTTATAGTTTCATGAATTATGCCGATTTTGGATTAGGCACATTTCATCCTAAAAAAGGCATGTATCAAGTTATTCTTGCTATGGAAAATTTAGCTAAAGAACTTGGTGTTAACATTAAAGTAAATTCACCTATTGACAAAATTATTGTTGAAAACGGAAAAGCTAAAGGTATTGTTTCAAATGGAGAAAATTTTCATTGTGATGTTGTTGTAAGTGGTGCAGATTATCATCATACTGAAACACTTTTAGACAAACCACTAAGACAATACTCTGAAAATTATTGGGAAAAGAAAACTTTTGCCCCTTCCTCCCTACTTTTTTATGTTGGTTTTAATAAAAAATTAAAAAATGTTAACCACCACACGTTGTTTTTTGATGTAGATTTTGATGTACATGCCGAAGCTATTTATGATAATCCAAGGTGGCCAGAAAACCCACTATTTTATGCAAGTTTCCCAAGTATTACTGATGATAACGCAGCTCCCGTAGGTAAAGAAGCTGGCATTTTTTTAATACCTTTAGCACCAGGTATTGAAGATACTCCAGAGTTAAGATCACAGTATTTTGAAAAAATTATTGATCGTTTTGAGAATTTAACTTCGCAAAATGTAAAAAATGATATTATATTTAAAGAAAGTTTTTGCTTGAACGATTTTGTAAAAGATTATAATTCATACAAAGGAAATGCCTATGGAATGGCTAACACCTTATTACAAACTGCATTTTTAAGACCAAAACTAAAAAGTAAAAAAGTAAAAAATTTATTTTTTACCGGACAATTAACAGTTCCAGGACCAGGTGTTCCTCCTTCGTTAATTTCTGGTAAACTAGTAGCAGATTTAGTAACTAAACATCATAGTATATAAGTATGAAATCCCTTTTTGATAATGTTTCTTACAATAGCAGTAAGCTTGTAACAAAAACTTATAGCACCTCCTTTTCATTAGCAACTAAAATGCTATATAAATCTATACGTGGTGATATTTACAACATCTATGGCTTTGTAAGGTTTGCTGATGAAATTGTAGATTCATTTCATGATTATGATAAAGAACGTTTATTCAATAGATTTTCAGAAGATTTAGAACTTGCTTTAGAACATAAAATTAGTCTTAACCCCATTTTAAATTCATTTCAGCATACATTTCACAAATATAGTATAGATAAATCTCTTGTTGATGCTTTTATGAATAGTATGAAATTAGACTTACATAAAACATCTTATTTAACAGATGAAGAATACAAAGCATACATTTATGGCTCTGCGGATGTGGTTGGACTCATGTGCTTAAAAGTTTTTGTTAATGGTGATGATGAAAAATATAACGAACTTAAAGATACAGCCATGTCATTAGGCTCTGCATTTCAAAAAGTGAATTTTTTAAGAGATTTAAAAGCAGATTATGAAGGCTTAGATAGAACATACTTTCCAAATACCGATTTAAAAAATCTTGATGAAATTTCAAAACAAGATATCATAGACGATATTGAATCAGATTTTGAAAAAGGATTAAGCGGCATAAAAAAACTACCTATTGAAGCTAAATTCGGAGTATTTATGGCCTATAGATATTACAGTCAACTTCTTAAAAAACTCAAAAAAACGCCTGCATTAAAAATTAAAGATTCAAGAATAAGAGTTTCAAACCCAAAAAAAATTGAACTTTTAATGCGGAGTTATGTAAAATATCAATTAAATTTAATGTAAATTTTAAGTCATGTTTACACTTTACTGGATACTCATATTTTTAGGCACTTATTCCTTCATGGAATTTATGGCTTGGTTTACTCATAAATATATTATGCATGGTTTTTTGTGGAGCTTACACAAAGACCATCATCATAAAGATCATGATAGTTGGTTTGAACGTAACGACGCTTTTTTTATATTCTATGCCGTTGTTAGTATTGGTTTCTTCTTTCTTTGGAAAAATACCAGTTTTTGGGCTGGTTTACCTATTGGTCTAGGCATTTTCGCCTATGGCTTGTCTTACTTTATAGTACATGATATATTTATTCATCAACGATTTAAGCTTTTTAGAAATGCCAATAATTGGTATGCTAAAGGTATAAGAAGGGCTCATAAAATTCACCACAAACACTTAGGAAAAGAAAAAGGTGAATGTTTCGGAATGCTATTTGTGCCTTTTAAATATTTCAAAAAATAGTATTATCAATATTCTATAATGGCAGATAATAACCATTTCGATTATATTATTATTGGAAATGGGCTTGCAGGATTACAGCTTGCTTTAAAAATGGCTTCAGATGTTTTTTTTGATGAAAAACGCATTGCTCTAATTGATAATTCACAAAAAAATACAAATGATAAAACTTGGAGTTTTTGGGAAACAGAACCTTCCCATTGGAATAATATTACCCACCAATCCTGGAACAAAGCTTCAATAATAACCTCTAAAAAACAGATTGATTTAAATCTAAACCCTTATCATTATAAATCAATTCGTTCCATTGACTTCTATAATTACTCTAAAAAAAAACTTTCTAAAAAAATAAATATAGAGTTTATCATAGAACATGTTGAATCCTTAAATGAAGATGATATAATTAAGGTTTCAACTAATAAAAACACATATAGAGCAAATCATGTTTTTGATAGTAGAATTCCTGAAACGTTCTCAATTGATTCAAAAAATAGTATTTCGATTATACAACACTTTAAAGGTTGGGTTATAAAAACAGATAATAAAGCTTTCGATAAAAATAGGGTTACCATGATGGATTATCGATTGAAAGATGGTGAGCAAACTACATTTACTTATGTGTTACCTTTTTCTGAAACTGAAGCTTTGGTTGAATTTACATATTTTACGTCGCAAGTTGTAAATGAGGATACTTACGATGCATTTATTAAAAAATACATCAAAGCGTATTTGAACATAGAAAACTATTCCATTATTGAAACTGAAAAAGGTCAAATACCTATGACTAATTTTTCTTTTGAAAAATTCAATACAAAAAAAGTAACTAAAATTGGCACAGGTGGTGGTTGGGTAAAAGGTTCAACAGGCTATTCTTTTAAGCACACCGAAAAAAAAACAACTAAAATTATTGAAAATATTAAAGCAAATAAACTTCCATCAAACGGTTTGTTTAATAGAAGATATAAATTTTATGATAAAGTATTTTTAAAAGTTTTAAAAGATGAAAATCACAAAGGCGAATGGCTTTTTCAGCAATTCTATGACAAAAATTCTATACAAACTATGTTTCGTTTTTTAGATGAGGAATCTACTTTCCTTGAGGAATTAAAAATTATGTGGTCTTTATTCTCTTGGAGCTTTATAAAAGCGTTCTTTAAAACACTATAAAATTAATTTATCTATAGTCTTTCTAATAGCTTTACTATTCCAATTAGCAGCACCCGTTTTATCAATGATTATTTTGCCTGTTTTATCTATTAGAAATGTTCTAGGGATACTCGACACGTTAAAATGCTCCGGATATTTAGTCAATGCGTTATAAACCTTAAAAGTATATTCGTTTTTACTTATAAACTTATTGATTACTGGGAAGCCTTCATTTGAAACAAAAACAAATTCAATGCTATCTTTATAATCATCATATAATAACTGCATACTAGGCATTTCTGCTATACAAGGCGGACACCAAGTTGCCCAAAAATTAACAAAAACTACTTTGCCTTTTGTATCCTCAAAATTAAAAATAGTACCATCTTCAACTTTTAATTCCCAGTTATAGTTCTCCACTTTAATCTGTTTGGATTCATCAATTATAGAGGGACTAAAAAGTGCTAGACTTTTATGAAGTAAGACCTGTATGGGTTGTCGCGTTTGCGGAAAAAGCAACACACCAATTATTATAAAAAAAATAATGTTCTTTATTTTACTTCGAGAAAAATTCATTATTATAAATTTTAAGGCATAGCTCCTAAACTGAAACTATGCCTTAAATCTAACAAAATAACTTTTAATCTTATCTATTTACTTCACCCCAAGGTAAAGAAGTTAAATTCTGACCAAAATTATATGTCGCGGGAGCGGTATCTTGTCCTGCTGTACCTACTAATGGTTTAATTGCAAAAGGTGCTGGTGAATCATCGGGAATAGGTTCAACAGAAATTACTACTGTTCTTCCTCTTACATCCAAAGGGAATGTTTCACCTGCTGGTGCATTTAAAAAGAAATCTTCTCCTGGTACTGGAGGTCCAGCTTGAGATGTTTCGCTAAAATCATCAAAAACATCAGCGGTATTAAAAGCATTGAATGTTCCTGTAGTAATCGGTCCGTTATCCCCCACTACCCAGCCTTCATAGGCCCAACCTGCTGGAAGAGTTGGTAATACAAAGTTAGGTGTTGGAGGCATTCCTGGAGTTCCAAACCAAACACCGTTTTCATCATTGCCGTTATTGGTTCCTGTTTCATCAGTTGGAGTTCTTAAAAAGAATGCTCCTGCCGCCGAACTAAAATCTCCAACAATATCGGTATTTACACTAGCTGAGTTTCCAACGAAATCACCAACCAGAAGTTTTGTATCTGCTGGTGCGGGGTTAGGATCGTTTGATGGTTCAATAGAAAGCACAAATCTTGTAGCACTACTTAATTGATCTGCTTCAACTGAAAAAACTTGTGGAAATGCAACCGAAGAAAACGTACCTGTTGAAACTGGTACGCCATTTACAATTATCCATCCCTCGTAAACATAATCGCTACCTAATGCTTCTAATCCATTAAGGTCTATGGTTAAGTTCGCATTTGCTGGTGCGTTATCATCATCATTACTACAAGAAGTAGTAAATATTCCTAAGGCAAATAATGCCAAAAACATTTTTTTAATCATGGTATTTATTTTAGTATTTTAATTATACTTCAAAATTATACCATGCCAGTCTTATAAAATGTTAGCTAACTAACATTATGCCATTTATAAGAGGAAATAATCGCAATAATTTCCTCTTGAAAACGACATTAAGCACTTTTTTCATGTATTCGTATTTCTTTCCTAGAAAATTCAATAATACGCTCCTCTTTCAACTCGTTTAATAAAACATTAAGTGTAGGTCTTGAAGTGCCAATTAAACAAGCTATGTCTTTTTGTGTGTAGGGGTGTTGTATTACTTTATCACCTGTTTTTTCGCAATCATAACCATATTCTGCGCATAATTCATCTAAAAATTCAAGGAGACGTGTTTTTGCATCTTTGAAAAGTAAAAGCTGTAATCGTCTTTCTAATTTTCGTAGTCTAAAACCAATGACTTTGTATATTTTTAAACTAAACGTTTGATTGTTTCGCATTAAATCATACATAGTATTCACCCCAACAGGACATATGCTTGTGCTATTATCGATAGATTGGGCAAACTCTTCTCGTTTAGATTCTCCTAAAATAGCTGTTTCTCCAAATATTTCACCGCGGGTTAAAATGGCTTTTACAATTTCGTCTCCTTCTTCACTGTAATATCCAATTTTTACTTTTCCTTTTTCTATTAGGTAAACTTTGTTTGCAGAATCTTCTTCAAAATAAATGTAGTCTTTCTTTTTATAGACATCAAAATCATGATCTGCCTTGTAGGCTTTAAATTTGTGTGGACAAAGTACCTTGAAGAGATTGACATCGTCAAAAAACCAAAGTGATTTCATTATGCTAGCTTGTTTTGTTAGAACTGAAATAGTCGAAATTTATAATCATTACTTACGAAAAGGGCATAAAAAAAACCTCCGCAGTTGGGAGGTTCATTTTATATAGGCAGTATCTCATAAACTGTGTAAGTTTTAAAATCTCAGGTTAATATTTAGCCTGAGATTTTTTATTTATTAATTTTAAATTTTACACATTTATGAAACCAGAAGATTTATTGAACGAAGATTTTTTAAAGCAATTTA
>NZ_JAQWOO010000011.1 GCF_029245835.1 Algibacter sp.
TTATAGCGATGGGGCTCACCTCTTACCATTCCGAACAGAGAAGTTAAGCCCATTTGCGCCGATGGTACTACATTTGTGGGAGAGTAGGTCGTTGCCTTTTTTAGAGAGTCTAATTACATTATGTAGTTAGACTCTTTTTTTTTTTTGATAAACTGAAATTGAATTTATAAATCCTGATCATTTAATGGATGAGATTTTTTTTTAGTAAACTTTTGCAAAAAAAATTAGAGACCAATGTTATGGACTAATAATAGCGGATACTCGCGGGAGCGATAGTAACGGCATCCTTTTTATGGATTAATCAGTATATTACTTTGGTTATAGACATTTATTAATGAGATTGCCACGTCATTCTTTCTTGCAATAAAGTAATAAAAAGATATAGTGGATAGCGCGGTTTTAAAACTGTTCTAAATTACCAGATAGCCATTGGCTGTCCTTCTTTTAATTTAAAATCTTTAAAACCCGCCTTAATAAAAATTCAAAACTTAATTAATAGTTATTTTTGTTTTTTTAGAGATATTGTTTGAGGCATTACCAACATAAACGATATAATCACCTTTTTCAAGATTCCAATCTGAAATGGCTTCATCATAAAAAGATAATGATTTTACAGGAATATTAATATCAACACTATATTGTTTCCCACTATTAACACTCACTTTTTGAAAGCCTTTTAGTTCTTTTAAAGCGCGCTTAACTTTAGATTTTTGCTTTCCGACATATACTTGAACTACTTCAGATCCATCTAAAAGTCCCGTATTATTTAATCTACATGAGACTGTAATAGAATCCTCTGTGGTATATGTTTTCTTATCGGTTTTTATATCAGAGATTGTAAAAGAGGTATACGAAAGTCCATAGCCAAATGCATAAAGTGGTTTTATTTTTTTAGTGTCATGCCATCTATAACCAACTAAAATATCTTCTTTATAATACTGTGTCATATTTTCTCCAGGATAGGATGATGTTCCAAAAAAATGGGCCGCATTATCTTCTAATTTTACTGGAAACGAGAAAGGAAGTTTTCCTGAAGGGTTAACATCTCCACTTATAACATCGGCAATGGCATGCCCAGACATACTGCCAAGATACCATGTTTCAACAAGCGCATTCACTTTATCAAGCCAAGGCATTTCAACGGCATTACCTGTAACTAGAATAAAACCAATATTTTTATTAACCTTATAAATGTCATTCAACAAATCTACTTGTCCGAATGGGAGGCCAAATTGTAATCTATCATCACCTTCACAATCTTGTAAATGACTTTTATTTAAGCCACCAATAAACAGTACGATATCTGCATTTCTTGCTGTTTTAATAGCTTCCGTTTTAAGTGAATCTAAATCTAAAGTGGGAGGAATAACTTGGTTATATCGTGAAGGTCCGGTCTGGTAACCCATGGCATGTGTAATAGTTGCATTTTTATAACGTGCTTTAATCCCTTCTAATGGTGATATTTCAAATTTAGCTTTTAATTCTGAAGACCCTCCACCAGCAGTCATAGATCGTGTTGCGTT
Organism: Algibacter sp.; assembly: GCF_029245835.1. Lineage (GTDB taxonomy): Bacteria > Bacteroidota > Bacteroidia > Flavobacteriales > Flavobacteriaceae > Algibacter_B. The sequence continues at coordinate 1,524 of NZ_JAQWOO010000011.1, forward strand.
TTCTCCAATAACAGCTATGGTTACATTCTTATCATCTTTAATAGGAAAGAAATTTTTTTCATTTTTCAATAATACAATTCCATCAGTTGCTACACGTCTAGCGACATCATGATGCGCTTTTGTATTAGCATTACCTAGAGGTCGATTTGCGCTCATATTAGTTCTAAACATCAGTCGTAAAATTCTTCTAACTTTATCATCAACTAAAGATTCTGGAAAGTCACCATTTTTAAGACCTTTTAAAAAGGGAGCTGCCAAATAGTATTGAGAATAAAAATCATTTGTAGAAGTTCCTAAGCCATCAGTACCTGTTCCCATTTCCAAATCTAAACCATATAACGCAGATTCTTCCGTGCTATGTGCGGAACTCCAATCACTAATTACAACACCATCATATTTCCAATCCGATTTTAATATTTTATGAAGGATTGGATTATGCGTAGTATATTTACCTCTAAATTTATTGTAAGCGCCCATAATAGCCCAAACCCCTGCTTCTTTAACAGAAGCTTTGAAAGCAGGTAAATAAATCTCGTATAGTGCTCTATCACCAACTTCTACATTTATTTTACTCCTCCAATGTTCTTGATTATTTAATACATAATGTTTTACACAAGCCGCTACGCCATTTTTTTGTACCCCTTTAATATACGGTACAACTAGTGTTGATGCTAGAAAAGGGTCTTCTCCCATATATTCAAAATTACGTCCGTTTAAAGGCGTTCTATAGATATTAACTCCAGGACCTAATAATACATCTTTTTTTCTATATCGAGCCTCTTCTCCTAAACTGAAACCATATTGGCTTGACAATTCTGGATTAAAAGAAGCTGCAAGACATGTTAACGCAGGAAAAGCAGTAATAGAATCGTTTGTCCATCCCGCATATTTCCAATTGTCCCAATTTATTTCTGCTCTTACGCCATGAGGGCCATCTGACATCCAAATTTCTGGAATACCTAAACGTTCTACACCCTTAGTGCTAAATTTTGATTGTGCATGGCACAGAGCTACTTTTTCTTTTAGTGTTAATGTTTTAATAAGGGCTTCAATTTTAGATTCAGTACTTACAGACATTGCATTTTTTGCTAAATTGTTACTATATGAAGTTTGGTTTTTTTGCTGACCATGTAATGATATTTGAACGAATAATAAATATGATATAATAACAGACGCTATAAAATTGTTTTTGAAATTGATTTTCATAAGCTTTAACAGTCTTTACTTAGCTAGTTTAATTAAATGATATTAACAAAGAACATAACTTTAAAAAAAAAAAATTATTTGAAAGCGACTAAATATAAATCATTATGATTGTAGTTGAAAGTAAATTTCAGTAAAAAAAGACAAAACAAAAAATCCCGTAAACCTAAGTTTCGGGATTTTTTTGTGGTACCTCCAGGAATCGAACCAGGGACACAAGGATTTTCAGTCCTTTGCTCTACCAACTGAGCTAAGGTACCTCGCCAAAGCGGTTGCAAATATAAATTCATTTTTGTTATTCGCCAAGAGAAAAATGCAAAAAATTATATTAATTGATTTATATTATAGATGTTCAAGGGGTAACTTATTTCTATTTAATATAATAGCTAAACTAGGAATAGTTATTGTGAGTCATTTTTGTAAATTTATACATTTTAAATACTATGAATTTAATTATTGATGTTGGAAACTCTTTTGTTAAGCTTGCTGTTTTTAAGGATGGACTTATTGAGTATAAGGTTTCGGTTAAGCTTGAAGATGTTTTAAATGAAGTTAAGGCTTTAAATAAAAAACATACTTCAATTGAAAGCGCTATTATTTCTTCTGTTGGAAAACTCCAAAAGAAAGATATAAGTACTATTTCAAAATATTTTGATGTATTGGTGTTAGATTCTAATACTAATTTACCTTTTAATAACCTTTATAAAACACCAAAAACCTTAGGGGTTGATAGAATTGCTTTGATTTGTGCTTCTGTTAGACAATTTTCTGATAAGAATGTACTTATTATTGATGCAGGGACTTGTATAACTTATGATTTTATAAATTCAGATAACCAATATTTGGGTGGTGCTATTTCACCAGGTATTCGTATGAGATATAAATCGTTAAATAGTTTAACTGCAAATTTACCGTTATTAGAGTCAGAAATGCCTAAGAGTATTATTGGAACTTCTACTGATGAGTCTATACATTCTGGTGTTATATATGGTATTTTGAATGAAATTGATGGGGTTGTAGAATTATATAAACTTAAATATTCAGATTTAACAGTAATTTTAACAGGAGGTGATGCTAAATTCTTGTCTAAACAATTAAAAAGTAGCATATTTGCCAATCCTAATTTTCTTTTAGAGGGATTAAACTTTATTTTACAATTTAACTCAAACTAATGATTAAAAAACTTGTATTAGTTTTTATTGCAGTAATTGCTATTCACGGTTACGGACAGCAAGGAACAACATCTCCTTATTCTTTTTATGGTATTGGAAGCTTAAAATTTAAAGGGACCGTAGAGAATAGAAGTATGGGAGGTTTGAGTATATATACAGATAGTATTCATGTTAACTTAAGAAACCCTGCCTCTTATGCTGGTGATAATTTAGAAACTTGGGGAGACGAAAGTAGGCCTGTTAAGTTTGCTGTAGGTGGTGGCTATACAAGCACTAATTTAGAAAGTAGTACTGCTACTGATAATGCTTCTTCTACAACATTTGATTATCTGTCATTAAACGTTCCTTTAGGTAAATTTGGCTTTGGTTTTGGTTTGATACCCTATACTTCTGTAGGTTATAAATTAGAATCTATAAATCCAAATGGTAATGTTGATAATAGATTTGAAGGAGAAGGAGGAGTTAATAAGGCTTTTCTTGGTATTGGCTACCAATTAGCTAAAGGCTTAAGTGTAGGTGTCGATTTTCAGTATAATTTCGGGAATATTCAAAATAGAATTGACAATTTTCAATATTCTGATGGCTTTCCTTTGCAAAATTATACACAAGAGTATAATAGATCTGACTTGAGTGGATTAAATATTAATCTTGGAATTTCTTACAAAACAATGTTGAATCAAAAATTAGAGCTTATTTCAGGCTTAACATTTGTACCTGAAAGTAATTTAACGTCTAAAAACGAGCAATCTATAACATCAGTAAGTACTTTAAATACTTTATTAAATAAAACTATTGAAACAGATTTAGCAGATATTGGTTTAGAAGAAACAGATTTAGTATTACCTTCCAGGTTTTCTTTTGGTGCAGGTATTGGCGAGCCAAGAAAATGGTTTGTTGGTGCAGAAACTACTTTTTTAAATACAAGTAAATTTTCAAATGGAATATCTAGTAATAATATATCTTATGAAGATGCGTACTCTTTTTCTTTAGGAGGGTTTTATATACCTCAATTTAATTCTTTTTCAAGTTACTGGAAGCGATTTGTTTATCGTGCTGGTTTTAGAGCTGAAGAAACAGGTTTGAATATAAATAATGAATCCATCAAAGAGTTTGGCATATCTTTTGGAGTAGGTATACCTGTTGGAGATGCAAGACTGTTTTCAAACGCTAATTTAGGTTTTGAAATAGGACAGCGAGGAACTAAGAACAGTAATTTAATTCAAGAGAATTTTATTAATTTCCAATTAAGTTTATCTTTGAACGATAGATGGTTTCAAAAAAGAAAGTATGATTAACAATACAAAATTATTATCATGAAAACAAAAATCACATTATTATTAGCTTTTTTATTTTTAGGCTTAAAGTTTGGGTTTGCTCAACAAGATGAGGAGTGTATGACAAAACTTTCAATATTCCATGAGTATACGAAAGCAAAAAACTATGATGCAGCTTATGAGCCTTGGATGGCTGTAAGAAACAAGTGTCCTAAATTTAATAATGCCATTTATGTAGATGGAGAAAAGATTTTAGAACATAAGATTGAAAATGCAACTGGAGCAGAAAAAACAGCTTTAATAAATGACCTTTTATTGCTTTGGGAGCAACGAGGTGAGCATTTTACTAGTAAAACACCTAAAGGTGAATACTTAGCTAAAGGATGCCAATTGATGTATGATAACAGAACCGAACTTAATAAAACCGATGATGAATTATTTAAGTGTTTTGATGATGCATATCATTATGACAAAGATACGTTTACAAACCCTAAAAGTTTATACACTTATTTTTCTTTGATGGTTGATTTGTACGATGCTGGTAAAAAACCTGCATCAGATTTATTCAATAAATATGATGATGTTGTAGAGAAAGTAGAAGAGGAAGTAAAGAATTTTTCAGAAAAGTTAAATAAACTTATAGAGAAGGAAGAAGCAGGAACTACATTAACTAAAAAGGAAGGTAGTTATAAAAAATATTATGAAAGTTATTTAAAGGCATACGATCAAATCTCTGGTAGTATTGATTCTAAATTAGGTGATAGAGCAAACTGTGAAAACTTAATTCCTTTATATCAAAAAGATTTTGAAGAGAATAAAAACAATGCCGTTTGGTTGCAAAGAGCTGCGGGTAAAATGTCTCAAAAAGAATGTACTGACGATCCGTTATTTTTTAAATTAGTCAATGCTTATCATAATTTAAGTCCATCAGCAAATTCAGCTTATTATTTAGGTTTACTTAAAGATAAAGAAGGAAAAACTAGTGAAGCCATATCTTTCTTTGAACAAGCTATTGGTTTAGAAACAGATAGTTTTAAAAAATCAAAATTGTATTATAAAATAGCTACTAAACTTAAAGCAAGAGGAAGTTATGGAAAAGCAAGAAGTTATTATAGACAAGCTCTATCATTAAACCCGTCTAACGGGCGCCCTTATATTGCTATTGCATCTATGTATGCCAAAAGTGCAAATAACTGTGGACAAACTAATTTTGATAAAAGAGCAGTGTATTGGTTAGCAGCCAATGAAGCTAGAAAAGCTGCACGAGTTGATCCTACTTTAAAAAAGGCAGCATCACAATCTGTTGCTAATTACATGGCAAAGGCACCACAAAAATCTGAGATTTTTAGTTCAGGAAGAGCTGGACAAACTATTAAAATTAGTTGTTGGATTGGAGCTTCTGTAACCGTGCCGAGTATTTAATGAACAAAAAAGTTATATATAACTTATTAAACATAGTCACAATATTTATTGTGACTATGTTTTTTTCATGTAATGATAGTTTTAAGCAGGTTCAAAAAATTGGTATATCAGAAAATGAGCCTATTGGTGTTGATTACAACATTAATGTAAAATATACAGACTCTGGAAGAGTTTCTGCAAATTTAATAAGTACTAAAATGTTAGATTATTCTAACAGAGATTTTCCGTTTCATCAATTTACAGATGGCGTTACGCTATACATCTACGATAAGGATAATAAAAAAAGCACTGTAGTTGCTGATAATGCATACGTGTATACGGATACTGATTTAATTGATATGCAAGATAATGTCGTTATTACCACCCATGATAATAGAGTTTTAAAAACAGACCAATTATTCTACGATCAGAAAAAAGAATGGTTATCTACAAACAAACCGGTAAGTTTTAAAACAGAACAAGATCTTATAAATGGTAATGGTTTTGACTCTAATTCAAAGTTTACAAATGCCGAAGTACTTGAAGTTACGGGTATTATTACATTAGAAGATTAATTTCTTATAAATCAAAATTTCCTTTCTCAATTTTAAGTATCTTTATGCTCTAAAAAATAGACTATAATAGATGAAATATTCTAAGATTTTTCAATACGCTTACATTGTTTTTGCAGTATTATTTATATATGATGGGATATCAAAATGGGGTAATGGCACTAATAGTGCATACATTTCTTTGGGGTTAGCAGCTTTGGCTATTTTCATGTATTTCTTTAGAAGAAAATTTAGTAAAAAGTATGGAGATAAAGACCGCTCTAAATAAATGAGTATTTTTGTTATTATCATAATTGTATCACTAATACTCTCAGCGTTCTTTTCTGGGATGGAGATTGCTTATGTATCTTCAAATAAAATACATATAGAAATTGAGAAAAAGCAAGAAGGTATTCTTGCAAAAGTTTTAACAAAGCTTACGGCAAAACCTTCGAAGTTTATAACTACCATGCTTATTGGTAATAATATTGCGTTAGTTATTTACGGATTTTTTATGGGCGATTTATTGGTTAGTTGGTTTCAATCCATGCTCCCAACGTCTTATTCTTTTTTAGATTATTTGTTTACAGACTTAAGCTTACTTACTCAAACTATAATTTCAACATTTATTATTTTAATTACAGCAGAGTTTCTTCCAAAAGTTTTTTTTCAAATTTATGCGAATAGTTTGATTAAGGTATTGGCAGTTCCTGCTTATTTTTTTTATATGTTATTTACTTTAATTTCAGATTTTGTAATCTGGATTTCAGATTTTGTACTAAAAGTTTTTTTTAAAACTGAAGGCGATCAAATTCAATTAGCTTTTACCAAAGTAGAACTTGGTAATTATATAAGTGAACAAATGGAATCTGTTGAAGAACGGGATGATGTTGATAGTGAAATACAAATTTTTCAGAATGCCTTGGAGTTTTCTGAAGTAAAAGCTCGTGAAGTGATGATTCCTAGAACGGAAATTATTGCGGTAGAAATTTCAAAATCTGTAAAATCTTTGAATGCACTGTTTACAGAAACTGGTAGAACTAAAATTTTAGTGTACAAAGATACGGTTGACGATATTTTAGGGTACGTACATTCTTTTGAGTTATTTAAAAAAAGAAAAACGATTAAGTCCATGTTAACGCCAGTTGAGTTTGTACCAGAAACAGTGCTTATTAAAGATGTGCTTAACGTGCTTACTAAAAAACGTAGGAGTATAGCAGTTGTTTTAGATGAATATGGAGGAACATCCGGTATTATGACTGTTGAAGATATTGTTGAAGAATTATTTGGCGAAATTGAAGATGAACACGATTCAGTAGATTTAATTGAAGAAATAATAGAGGACGATATTTATAAGTTCTCTGCCCGTTTAGAGGTTGATTATATTAATGAAACTTATAAAATTAATCTTCCTGAAAGTGAAAATTATGAAACCCTTGGAGGTCTTATTGTTAATCATACCGAAGAGATTCCAGCTCAAAATGATATTGTACAAATAGACACTTTTCAATTTACAATTTTAGAAGTATCTAATACTAAAATTGATATGGTAGAAGTTAAAGTGTTGGCTGATGATTAAAATACATATTTCTACTTTTATTATTGAATAGAAAATGGTATTTTCGCGCACGATATTTTTGTCATTTTATTATAAATGATAGCAACTAAACAAGTAATTCCAACAACGGATTTTAAAAATTAAATTTACAGATGGCAGTTTTAAATAAGATAAGACAACGTTCACTATTCTTAATACTAATTATAGCATTAGCGTTATTCTCTTTTGTATTAGCAGATTTATTTAAAAATAGTGATGCATTGACTTCTAAGTCGCAAAACATTGTTGCAACTATAAACGGTAAGGATATTACTCGCGAAGGTTTTATGCAAAAAGTAGAGCAACTTCAAAGACAAATGGGACCAAGCGCTACCAATACGCAAGTAATGAACAGAGTTTGGGAACAAGAAGTTAGACAAGCTGTTATGGAAACTCAGTTTGATGAACTTGAAATTTCTGTGGAGAAAGACCAAATGAGAGATTTACTTAAAACATCATTAGCTACCAATCAAAACTTTTTGAATGAAGCTGGTATTTTCGATGAAAATAAAATGAACGAATACATTGCTAACTTAAAAGAAACATCACCTGAAGGTTTTGCTAGTTGGGTTAATTATGAAAAGCAAGTGGCTTCAAATGCATTAAACCAAAACTATTTTAATATGGTTAAGGCTGGTTTAACAGGTACTTTGGCTGAAGGGAAGTTGGAGCACGAATTAGAAGGAAATAAAGTAGATATTAAATATGTACAGGTTAATTTTTCTACAATTCCTGATAGTATTGTAGAGGTGTCAAAATCAGATATTACAAATTATATCAAAGCGAATAAGAATCAATATAAAGTTGATGCCTCAAGAGATATTCGTTTTGTAGAATTTAAAGAAGTAGCATCTGTAGAAGATGAAAATGCTATAAAAGTAGAATTGAATACTTATCTTAACGGTAGATTTGTTGACGAAAGAGGAAGAAAAGATACTATAGTTGCTTTTTCTAAAGTAAAAAATAATGAAGCTTATATAAACTCTATCGCTGCTTCGGATATTAAATTCGATGAGCGTTTTGTTTTTAAATCTAGCTTACCAACTGAAGCTGCTGATGCTATTTATAATTTAAATGAAGGTGAAGTTTATGGACCATACAAACATGATGGGTCTTTTAAAATAACCAAAGTAATAGCTATAAAACAAATACCAGACTCAGCTAAAGTAAGACACATTTTACTGCCTTTCAAAGGGGCTCAAAGTGCAGGTCCAGATGTGACACAAACCGAAGCAGAAGCAAAAGTTACTGCTGATAGTTTGTTAACAATACTAAAAAGAAACCGTTCAAAGTTTCCTGAGTTTGTAAAGGCGTTTTCTTCTGATCAAGGGAGTATAGCTAAAGAAGGGCGTTACGATTGGCACCCATACAACACAATGGTTCCAGAATTTAATGATTTTGAATTTGAAGGAAAAACAGGCGATTTAGGTGTTGTTAAAACAGTTTTCGGATTTCATATTATAGAAGTTGAAGGGCAGAAGAATAAAACAAAAGCGGTTCAAGTAGGTACTATTTCAAAAAAAATAGAGCCATCTGAAACAACTACTGATAAAGTATTTAGAGATGCTTCAAACTTTGAGATTAAAGCTGGAGAAGGAGATTTTGAAGCACTTGCAAAAGAAAACAAATATACTTTAAGACCAGTTAATGGAATTAAGGTTTTGGATGAAAACATCCCTGGCGTTGGAAATCAAAGACAAATCGTACGTTGGACTTTTGAAGAAGATACTAAAGTTGGAAATATTAAACGTTTTAATATCCCTAATGGCTATGTAATTGCACAATTAGTAGCTAAACATGAAGCAGGATTAATGTCTGCTGATGATGCTACTGCTAAAGTATTACCAATTGTTAGAAAAGAAAAGAAAGCTGAACTTATTAGAGATAGAGTGTCTGCTTCAACATTAGAAGATTTAGCCGCTGCTGAAAAAACAAACATAAGAACAGCAACAGGGGTTAACATGAAGAATCCTACTATTTCTGGAGCAGGAAGAGAACCAATGGTTGTTGGAGCTGCTTTTGGATTAAAAGAAGGTGACACTTCAAAGTTAATTACAGGTGATAATGGTGTTTATATGGTTCAAGTTACTAAATTTACTCCTGCTGTAGCTTTAGAGAACTATCAAGCTGCTGCTAATAGAGTGGAGCAACAAAAAGCGACTACTGTGAATACTAAATTGTACGATGCTTTAAAAGAAGCCTCAGATATTGAAGATAATAGAGCTGCTACTCAAGTACAATAGAAATTCAAAAAATATCATAAAAAAACCTCGTTTATCGAGGTTTTTTTAATTTAGAGCACCATATTTAAATATGGTATTACGGTCTTGTAGCCATGGTCTTTAAAATAATTAATAGGATTGGTTTTTGAGGCAACCATTATAAAATCGCCTCCCCAAGCACCAAGGCTTTTTATAGCACCATCAAAATCCTTAAATAAGAGGTCTTTAACAGGTGTTTGTTTTGTTATTTTAGATATGATGGATTCATGCTGAATCATTACATTTTGAAAATCCTCTAGCGTATTAGATTTAATCATTTCTATAGTAAGCTTATTGATAGTCTTAATAGCAGATTTTGCATTCTCTTTATTATCTTGATAGTGTTTTATACCATCCCGACTATTTTGTTTTTTATTTAAATGAACAAAATAAAGTTGATCTTTAAAAGAGGGATTGAAACTAACTGTTTTAGCTATGGATTTTTTATTATCTATTTGATAGGTTATTGGCGTATTGTTCTGTGCGCATGCAATATCATAACCACTACCTCCAAAAGTGTTTTCTAAAAGCTTAAAAGCATCAATATTTGCCCATTTTGCTATATTATTAATTAGAGTTGATGATGTCCCTAACCCCCAATTTTTAGGAAACTCTAAATGTGTTTCAGCCTTAAAACCACGTTTGTCATTTAAAAATTCAGAATTTAGAGTTTTTGCGGCATTTAAAATTTGAACTAATCGGTTTGAGATTGCGTCATGATTAATTTGTTTTTCTAAGTTATCATGATTTAATTCAAACTCTTTTTTAAACCAGACGTTTTTATTTTCATCAAAACTTTTCCATAGGAATTTAGATTCTTCTATAGACTCAAGAATTAAAGATTGCCCGTATTTAGTTGGAATAGCTAATGATAAAGCACCGTCAAGTACTACATATTCTCCAGAGAGTAAAAGTTTTCCGTGGCTATAAAAGGTTTTAGTTTTCATTTGAAACCCTTAATTTGTTCAAAGCTTCAATTACGGCATTATGTGTTACTGTATTTTTTTTAAAATACTTAGTTAAAATTTCTTTTTCGGTATTATTTGCTTCAAACTGGTTTAATATATTCATCAAGTGCATTTTCATATGTCCTTCTTGAATTCCTGTAGTTGTAAGCGAACGTAATGCAGCAAAATTTTGAGCTAAACCTGCTACAGCAACAATTTGCATGAGCTCTTTAGCAGATGGTTTGTGTAGTAATTCTAAAGCTAATTTCACCAAAGGATGTAATCCTGTTAACCCACCAACAGTCCCTAAGGCTAAAGGTATTTCCATCCAAAAAGTAAAAATACCATTTTCAACTTTAGCATGTGTTAAACTGCTATATTTCCCGTGTCTTGAAGCATAAGCATGAACGCCAGCTTCAACAGCTCTAAAGTCATTACCTGTGGCTAAAACAACAGCATCAATACCATTCATAATGCCCTTGTTATGGGTTACTGCTCGGTAAGGTTCAACTTCAGCAATCTGTACTGCTTGTATGAATTTATTAGCAAATGCTTCACCAGAAATCGTAGCATTTTCACTTAGGTCTTCAACATTACAACTCACTTCTGCGCGAACTAAACAATCCGGAACGTAGTTTGAGAGAATACTCATTACGATTTCAATTTGTTTTTCTTCTTCTGAAAATAAATCAAATGATAAAGCCTCTTGTTTAAAGGTTTTTGCAAATTGCTCTAAACAAGAATTTATAAAATTAGCGCCCATAGCATCCAATGTTTCAAAAGATGTATGTAATTGATAGTAGTTATCAATATCTGATGTTTTATTGCGTAATTCAATTTCAAGAATGCCGCCACCACGCTTTGTCATGTTCTTAGTAATGGCTTCAGTATCATCAATAAGTCTCGACTTAACTTGATTGAAAAACTTATTTAATTTATCAAAATCACCTTTATAAATAAAATGAACTTGTCCAATTTTAGTAGTAGAAATCACTTCGGTTTTAAAACCACCGCGTTCTAACCAAAATTTTGCTGCTTTACTAGCAGCAGCAACCACTGAACTTTCTTCAATGGCCATAGGAATAGTGTATAGCGTATCATTAATTAAAAAATTTGGAGCTACACCAAGTGGCAAATAATAATTAGTTATTGTATTTTCTATAAACTCATCATGTAGTTGCTGCAGATTATTATTAGTATTCCAATATTGTTTTAAAATACCTTTAGCCTCTTCAGCATTAGAAAAATAAGTATCAACAATCCAATCAATTTTTTTTGACTTAGATAATTTAGAAAAACCAGTAATAGATTTAATCATAAATACACGAATTTGCAGTGCAAAGATACTACTCTTGTTATGAATATTGAATACCCTATTAAAAACCGAGTTATTTAAGTGTTAATGTTTACGGTTTTTTGCATAATTTTTAGTAAACTTGACATCATTTTATGAAATAAATAGTGTTTTTGATGAAATGTATATAATTGATTAATTTTTGTGTTTAAAATTAGTCTTTTATGAAACTATTCGACCTTTAAAAATACGTTATATAACTACATGACACACATGAAACTCCCCCTTTACTTTTGCCTTTTTCTGGCAACAATTTTATCAGCACAAAAAAAAGATATTACCCTTGAAGATATTTGGAAAAATGGCACATTTAGAACAGAGAGAATGGATGTGTTGCACTCTATGGCTAATGGTCAACAATACTCTTTTTTGAATTTTAATAGACAAAATGGGAGTACATCTATTGATATTTATAATTATAAAACTTTTAATAAAGTTAACACTTTGTTGAGTTCAGCTGCTTTAGAAGCTATTCCTTATTTCACTGATTATACGTTTAGTGAAAATGAAAAAAAGATAATTTTGGCTACTAATGAAGAGGCGATTTATAGGCGTTCAGCAAAAGGGCATTATTACATTTACAATGTTGCCGATGAGTCATTAGATTTAATCTCTGAAGAAAAAATTCAAGAACCAACATTTTCCCCAGACGGAAAAAAAGTATCTTTTGTTCGTGATAATAACTTGTATGTTAAAGATTTAATTTCTAATGACATTATTAAAATAACATCTGATGGTAAAAAAAACGAAATAATTAATGGGATTACTGATTGGGTTTATGAGGAAGAATTTGCCTTTGTTAGAGCTTTTGATTGGAATTTAGATAGTAATAAAATAGCGTTTATTCGATTTGATGAAACCAACGTTCCAGAATTTTCAATGGATGTTTATGGTTCAGAACTTTATCAAACACAGCAGGTTTTTAAATATCCTAAAGCAGGTGAAGCCAACTCGATTGTATCGCTTCATATTTATAATTTAGAAACCCAAAAAACAAAAGAAGTTAAAGTTAATAAGGCGTATAACGATTTTTATATTCCGCGTATAGAATGGACTAATAATCCAGATGTGTTGAGTGCTCAATATATAAATAGGCGTCAAAATGAATTGGATTTATGGATGATAAATGCTAAAACCAATACGTCTAATTTAGTTGTAGCCGAAAAAGATGAAGCTTTTGTTAATGTGACCGATAATCTAACCTTTTTAAAAGATGATAGTTTTCTATTGACTAGTGAAAGAGATGGCTATAATCATATTTATCACTATGATAAAAATGGAAATCTAATCAATCAAGTAACAAAAGGAAATTGGGAAGTAACCAATTATTACGGTTACGATAAAAGCACGAAAAGAATATTTTACCAATCTGTAGAAAATGGTGCTATTAATCGGGATGTATATTCCATAAAATTAAATGGTCGTGATAAAAAGAGGCTTACTAAAACTGAAGGCACTAATAATGCGTCTTTTAGTGCAGATTTCTCATATTTCATTAATACATATTCAAGTGCTACTACTCCGCCAGAATATACTTTAAACAGTGCGGTTTCGGGTAATATAATAAAGCGTATTAAGGATAATGCTGTTTTGTCTCAAAATCTTTCAGATTATAAAATGTCAAAAAAAGAGTTTAGCACCATTCGTATAAATAACAATGATTTAAACATGTGGATGATTAAACCCGCTGATTTTGACCAAACCAAACAATACCCTTTATTGATGTACCAATATTCTGGACCTGGATCACAAGAGGTTGTTAATCAATGGAACACCGCTAACGACTATTGGCATCAATATTTAGCGCAGCAAGGGTACCTTGTTGTATGTGTTGATGGACGAGGAACTCCATTTATGGGAGCGAAATTTAAAAAGGTTATTTATAAAGAATTAGGTAAGTATGAAGTCGAAGATCAAATTGCTATAGCAAAGCAGTTAGGAGATTTACCTTATATTGATAAAGAAAGAATAGGTATTTGGGGTTGGAGTTATGGTGGTTTTACTAGTAGTAATTGCTTGTTTAAAGCTAACGATGTATTTAAAATGGCAATTGCTGTAGCTCCAGTTACCAATTGGAGGTTTTATGATTCTATTTACACAGAGCGTTTCTTAGGTTTGCCTCAGGAAAATGCAAGTGGTTATGATGAAAACTCTCCAATAAATCATGTCGATAAATTAAAAGGCGATTTTCTTTTAGTACATGGTTCTGCAGATGATAACGTACATTTACAAAATACAATGCGTTTAGTGGAAGCTTTAATCCAAGCAAATAAACAATTTGATTGGGCTATTTATCCAGATAAAAATCATGGTATTTATGGAGGCAATACAAGGCTTCATTTATATCAAAAAATGACAAATTTTTTACATGAAACACTTGGTGATAAAATTTAAAAAAAAGCAACACTAAAGTCAATTGAGGTAAAAATAAAGACTAAAAATTAACCACAATAATACATATGGGAACTTCAGTATTAAAACAACCACGTCAGAAAGAACTTTTTGGACAACCAATAGGCTTGTACATATTATTCCTTACCGAAATGTGGGAACGTTTTTCTTATTACGGAATGCGAGCATTATTAGTGCTATACATGACTACTCAAACTATAGGCGATAATAGAGGGGCTGGTTTAGGTTGGACTAATCAAGAGGCATTAGCCCTTTATGGCTGGTATACCATGCTAGTTTATGTGATGTCTATACCAGGAGGTATGATTGCAGATAAATTAATAGGACAAAAAAAAGCTGTTCTTATTGGTGCTATAATATTATGTCTAGGTCATGGTGTATTAGTACTTACCGATATTTGGGCATTTTATACAGGTTTAGGATTAGTGATTTTGGGTGTAGGTTTATTGAAACCAAATATTTCTACAATGGTGGGAGGACTTTATAAAGAAGGTGATATAAGACGAGATAAAGGCTTTAGTATTTTTTATATAGGGATTAACCTAGGGTCATTATTAGCAACTATGACTGTGGGGTTGGTTGTAGCAGAATGGGGTTGGCATGCAGGGTTTGGTCTTGCAGGAATAGTTATGGTTTTAGGTTTGATAAATTATGTTGCTGGTCAAAAATATTTAAAAGAAGTTGGGAATTATATTCCAAATAATAATGATGAAAACGATGTGTCTTACGGAAAGTTATATTCAAAATTATTTAAATCACCTAAACAACTCCTGTTTGCATGTGTTTTATTAGCAGCCTCAATTATTGGTTGGTATTTTATGGATTGGGGTTATGGTATGTTATTTATTTTTTTAACCGCAATCGCTTCTTTATTAATGATGATTTATAAAGAGTTAGAAACGCAAGTTTTTAAAGACCGTTTCTTAGTGCTTTTGTTATCATTTATCATGGTTATTATATTTTGGGGTGCTTTTGAGCAGGCTGGAGGCTTAATGAATCTTTACACAGAAACTAATACGAATAGAATGTTATTTGGTTGGGAGGTTCCAACAGTTATGTTTCAAAGTTTAAATGCAGGTTTTATTATTCTTTTTGCTACGTTAGTAGCAAGTATTTGGGCTAAACGTAAACTTAAAGGAAAGGAAGCGTCTTCTCTTTTTAAAATGGCATTAGGTATCATAATCATGGGGTTTGGTTTTCTGTTTATGGTATTCGCAGCCATGGAATTTGAAAAATCAGGTACTTCCAGCATGACTTGGTTGGTATTAGCATACTTATTCCATACCATAGGAGAGTTATGTATTTCACCAGTAGCATTATCATTTATAACTAAATTAGCCCCAGTAAAATATGCTTCTTTAATGATGGGTGTTTATTTTGCAGCCACAGGGTTAGGGAATAAAGTAGCTGGAATAATAGGGGAATCTGCTTCAGAATTTGGAGAACTTACTATCTTTTTAGGTATTGTAATCTTCACTGTTATTATAGGGGTATTGTTTATTATTATTTTAAAACCACTTAAGCGTTTAACTCATGGTGCAGAAGAAACTGAACGTGTTTTAAAGAATGAAGAAGCAGAAGGCTTCGAATTAGCAGATAATTAAAATTAATTAAGATATGTCAAGTAGCACAACCGATCAATTTTTTAAAGACAAAGTTTTAGGGCATCCTTCGGGATTATTTGTTCTCTTTTTTACAGAAATGTGGGAGCGTTTTTCATATTACGGCATGAGAGCCATACTGGTGATATTTCTAACGGGATCGCTTTTAGGTGAAAATCCAGGGTGGGAATGGAGCTCGTCAGCGGCATTGTCACTTTTAGGGACTTACGCCATGTTGGTTTATTTAACACCATTACTCGGCGGATGGTTAGCAGATAATAAAATTGGTTATCGTATGGCTGTAGTTATAGGTGCGCTACTCATGACTTTAGGGCACGCCTCCATGGCTGTTGAAACCCCTACTTTTTTATATATTGGGATTGCATTTTTAATTGTAGGAAACGGTTTTTTTAAACCCAATATGACTTCTATTATTTCCAAAATGTATGAGGGACATGATGAAAAAAAGGATGGTGCCTATAATATATTTTACATGGGAGTAAATGCCGGTGCATTTATTGGAATTATGCTTTGTGGATGGGTAGGTGAAAAGATTGGTTGGAGCTTTGGCTTTGGTTTGGCAGGTATTTTTATGTTATTGGGAATGCTTCAGTTCTATTTTGCTCAACCACTTTTTGGAAACCTTGGAGACAAACCAAAAAAAATAAAGGATGATTTGGAAAAAGTTGACGAATTAGATGATACTACCAAAATGGCAATTAAACTCAATCATTTTTCAGTACTTGATTATTTATTAATTGGCATATTTACAGTTTCAGCAATAATTTTTATAATTAATGATCCACTTAGTAAAATTGGAGATATTCAAACTTTTAATTTTACAATTGCAGGGTTAAGTGATTCTTTGTTTTTCGCACTTTTGGCAGCCATTGCATTTATTCTACTTTTAATAATTAGAATTCCAAGATATGTTGCTATTGAGCGCGATAGAATGATTGCATTTTCAATTTTCTCAATTTTCACAATCTTTTTCTGGGCAGCTTTCGAACAAGCGGCAGGGTCTTTACCTATATATACAAGAGATTTTACCAATAGAATTTTAGAAGGAAATGCTGCTACAACATTTAAGATAGTAGATTTGATTGTAACCATTGTACCTCTGGGTGTTATTACTTATGTTTTATTGAGTTTGTTTAGAAAGACTTTTAAAAGAATCGGATTATCCAATATTATTTTGGGTTTTAGTTTTGTTATTGTTTGGATAATTGTTCTGTATAAGATATACATTGAATTTCAATCTACAGAAACCGAAGTTCCAATTACATGGTTCGCCATATTAAATTCGTTGTTTATTATCATATTTGCACCATTATTTACAAAGTGGTGGGATAGTAAATACAACCCACCTGCATCTGTGAAGTATTTTCTTGGACTTTTACTTTTAGGTCTTGGTTTTGGGTTTTTAGCTTTTGGAGCTAAAGATGTTGTTGCCGGAGCTACTACTGCTAGTTTAAGTATGGCATGGTTAGTATTTGCATATTTATTTCATACGCTTGGTGAAATGTGCTTGTCTCCAATGGGATTATCTTATTTAAGTAAATTAATCCCAGCGCGTATGATTGCTTTTATGTTTGGGGTATATTACTTAGCTATAGCCATTGGTAATAAGCTTGCACATTATGTAGGTGGAGATATTGAAAAAATCACTAATGAGCACGGTCTTTCTTTTTTCTTTTTGATTTTTACACTTATACCAATAGGGCTAGGGCTCGTCTCATTAATGCTTCATCCTCTGCTTAAAAAGTTAATGCATGGTGTCCGTTAATCGAAAAAAAAGTTAAAAAATATTCAAAAAGCTCCTGATTAGGGGCTTTTTTTGTAAGTTCGGAACAACTTTTGCAATTCAGTTAATTATGAAGAAGACTATACTTTTAATGTTTGCTATGGCTTTTGTAAGTTTTAATGCTTTAGCACAAAAGATAAATTGGGTAACTCTTGAAGAGGCTGTTGCACTTCAAAAGAAGTCTCCAAAAAAGATTATGATGGATGTTTATACCAATTGGTGTGGTCCATGTAAAATGCTTGACAAAAACACGTTTCAAAATAAAGATGTTGCAGATTATGTTAATGAAAATTACTATGCAGTAAAGTTTAATGCTGAAGGTAATGAAAACGTTAATTTTAATGGACAAGAATTTTCTAACCCAAATTATAATCCAGCATTGTCAAATAGAAGAAATTCTGCTCATGAGTTATCTCGTTATTTTGAGATTCAGGCATTTCCAACGATTGTTTTTTTAGACGAAAAAGCAAACTTGATTTTCCCGTTAAAGGGTTATAAAACACCAGAGCAAATTGAATTATATTTAAAAATGTTCAAAACGGACGCTCATAAAAATTTAGATACTCAAGATAAATTTAATGAATACTATAAAGCTTTTAAATCTGAGTTTAAAGGTTAGTTTTTAAAATATTTGGATGAAAAAAATAATATTTACACTCATTTTAGGGGTTCTAATTTCAGTAAATAGTTTTTCGCAAGAAAGACTAAGTTGGCATACAGACGTAAATGAAGCACTCGAAATTGCGATTAAAGAAAATAAAAAAGTCATGCTGTTTTTTACAGGATCCGATTGGTGCGGTTGGTGTATAAAATTACAAAATGAAGTGTTTAAAACTTCAGATTTTGAAAAATGGTCTGATGATATGGTTTTAGTAGAATTGGACTTTCCTAGAAGAACACCACAAGATGAAACAATTAAGGCTCAAAACCGCCAATTGCAAAGTATTTTTAAAGTAAGAGGTTACCCTTCTGTGTATTTTGTAAGCCCAGAAAAAATGCCAGATGGAAGAATGAATTTAAATAGACTTGGTAAAACAGGTTACGTTAAAGGGGGCGCAAAAGAATGGCTCGCTGTTGCTAATACTATTGTTAAAAAAACCATATAAAAAATTAATATCTTATTTTAAAAGCTCCACTTTTGCTAGTTTGGTGAAAAGGAAGTTTCCTTTTTTTACAAATAAGTTCCCAGCGCTTTATGTATGATTTATAGTTGCTTCCATCTGCAATTATTTGTTTAGGCCTCAAAGAATCTATTAACCTATTCAAGTTTATTTTTGGTGATTGCCTGAGTAAAACTAAGTCTGGTGTAATTGACTTAATGTTATAAACCCCTAAACTATCAACTATTAAAACATATTTGTTGTTAAGCTGGTAGATATTTTGAATTGGTGATTCTTCAATTGTTTTTATTTGATTTCCAACAGTATAATCTTTTATGATATTGTTTTTTGATTTTGTTATACTATCAAAATCACTTGCTACTAAAACCTTATTAGTTGTTAAATTTCCTAATAGGCTATATCTACTTTTATGAAACACAATAAATTCGTTTTTAGGTTTCTTGTATTCGTTAAAGATAAAAGCACCTTGAACAATGAGTATTGCTATTAAAAACAGCTTTAAGTTTGCATAGTTTCTTTTTAAAAGAAGTCTAAAAAAAGTGACAATTAACAAGTAGGAAACCAATACGTATAGAAAATTAAAAGAAATGTCTTTAAATAAAAAAGCCTCTTGTTTTGAGACCCAGCTAATAAAGCTATTCATTAAACCTATAATATGTCCATAAATATCCGCTCCAAATTGTGGAAGTATTTTTAAAACGGCTAAAAGAATTACCAAAATACCTAAACCTAAAATGATTCCTAAAAAAGGTATAATAATCAAATTCGATATAAAGAATAGGCCAGGGAATTGGTGGAAATAAAATAAACTCACCGGAATAATTCCAAACTGAGCAGAAATAGTAATGGTAAACGTATGCCAAAATTTATCAATAACCCATGATTTAGGTTTCCAAAAACGATATAAAAATGGATCGATAGCTACAATGGCAAAAACTGCTAGATAACTTAATTGAAAACCAACATCAAAAATAAATAAGGGCTTAAAAAGCAAAATAACAAGCATACTTATGGCTAAGGTGTTGTATATGTTTGTTGGTCTTTTAAGGTTTAAAGCAATGGTAACAATACTAAACATAGTAACAGCTCTAGTTACTGAGGCTGATAAACCAGCAATTAATGCAAAACTCCATAACATACTAACGAGAAGTATCGTTTTAATGAGTTTGCCGTATTTAAAACGTTCTAAAGGTTTAAAAATAAAACTTAGAATTAACAGAATAATACCCACGTGCAAACCTGATACGGCTAAGATATGTATGGCACCAGCATTTGTATAGCTTGTATAAACTTCTTCGCTAATATCTTGACGCTGACCTAATAAAAGCGCATTAATAATGGCTAGTTCGTCAGGTTTAAAATTATATGGTGCTAGCTTTTTGTTGATATGTTGTCGAATATTATCAGCAATACCAAAAAGCGTAATGGTTTTAGCTTCAATAGCTAACAATGATTCATTGGTTATAAAAAGCTGATGATAAATATATTTTTTCTTTAAATAATCCTTGTAATCAAATTGATTTGGGTTTAGAGGATGTATTAGATTTTTAAAATCTGTTTTACTCACATAAATATTATCAATTTTTAAAGGATGTTGTAACGTGTCTTTTTCAATGTTTAAAAGTGTTTTTCCTGATGTGTTTTTATCATCAACTTCTAAAACATCAATAACATATTTATCATAATAATTTCCAGGTTTTAAAACCTCTCGAATTCTAAATGTAATAGTTTTTAGGCTATCATTTTCTGTTGAAATAATTTTACTGTAGTGATTAGAGAAGTTTTTTTGGTTATGAAAACTTGTGGTTAAAGCGCCAGCAGAAATCATGACAAAAAATGCCGAAATTCCAAACCAAATAGATTTAATAAATTGTTCTCTAGCGATTAAGTAGAAAACTAACAAAATAAATAAAAATAGTACCGTTAAAAAAATTGTAATACGGAGTGGAGGGTTAATTAAATACCCGATAAAAATGCCTATGATGAGACAAATGGTTAATTTAATTATGGTGAAATTGAGTAATCGCATACTGTTGAAAGCTATAAAAATATCTTATAAGATACGGCGTGCTTCATAAAATGCTTTTAGCCAGTAAGTTTCATTAAGACCCGATATGATTACTCCATTACTCGTGGTAGCATGAATAAACTTAATGTCGTTATTTCTAATATCAACAATCAAACCCACATGGTTTATGGAGTTTCGTCTATTTCCAGTTTTAAAAAACAGTAAGTCACCTTTAAGTGCTTCTTTAAGTTTAATTTTATTGCCTTTTTTTGCCATATCTCTTGAAATTCTTGGAAGTGATATGTTAGAAGATTTAAATGACTCATAAACCAGTCCAGAGCAATCCATACCAGATTTTGATGTGCCTCCCCATTTATATCGGGTGCCTTTAAACTGTTTTGCGTAATTTATAATATATACTGCTTTAGATTTATTTGAAGCTGTTTCAGAAGAAACAGTATTGTTATTTTCTCTTTTGTTTTTTTTGGTAATAATTTTTGTTGAAGACGCTTTTCTCTCTTTCAAGCGTTTAGAAGATTTGCAACTGCTAAAGCTGATAATCAAAAGGAGAATTAAAACTATTTTTTTCATCTAAAAATCAAGATTTGACAGACTCATAAATCAATTTGGCAGTTTTTTCACTTGCACCTTTGCCTCCTAATGCTTTTTCTAATTCGTAATAATCTAAAAAGAGCCTTTTTCGAGTTTCAGAATTTAAAATAAGGTCCAACTCTTTTTTTAATCGATTTTTATTGAAATCATTTTGAATAAGTTCTGTGACTACCTCTCTATCCATAATTAAATTTACTAACGAAATAAACTTCAAAGTTATTATCCGTTTCGCTATTTGATATGAAATAGTACTCCCTTTATAGCACACAACTTGAGGGACCTTAAAGAGTGCTGTTTCTAAAGTAGCTGTTCCTGAAGTTACCAATGCCGCGCTTGATATACTCAGTAAATCATAAGTTCTGTTTGAAATGAATTTTACATTACTAGATTTTATAAAAGGCTCATAAAAACTATAATCCTGACTTGGCGCGCCTGCAATAACAAATTGATTATTTGGATACTCATCAACCAAACTCAACATAACAGAAAGCATTTTTGTTATTTCTTGTTTTCTACTTCCCGGTAATAGAGCAATAATGGGTTTGTCTCCTAATTTATAGGTTTCTCTAAATTTAAATTCATCTACTTGATCTCTATTGGCTATGGCGTCAATTAGTGGATGACCAACAAAGGTGACATCGTATTCATATTTTTCGTAAAAGGACTTTACAAAAGGAAGAATTACATACATCGCATCAATATCTCGCTTTATAGCATTAACTCTGCTAGCTCTTGATGCCCAAACTTGCGGAGAAATATAATAGTTAGTTTTAAAACCTTCTTGTTTCGCCCACTTAGCAATTCTGAGATTAAAGCCAGAATTATCGATAAAAACAATAACATCAGGATGAAAACTAGAGATGTCATTTTTACAAAAAGAAATGTCTTTAAAAATTTTATTGAGGTTCATAATCACTTCAATAAACCCCATAAATGCACGTTCTTTGTAGTGTTTTACCAAAGTGCCACCAGCAGCATGCATAAGGTCACCGCCCCAAAATCTAATAGTTGCATTAGAATCTATTTTTTTCAATGCTTTCATTAGGTTTGAGCCATGTAAATCACCCGATGCTTCTCCAGCTACAATGTAATATTTCATTTCCTTATTTTCAGGTTGAGTGCAGTCGAAACCTTTCTATTCAAATTAACTTAAAGCAAAAACCCCGACTACACTCGAGTGGATAAAAATTTAAAAAAGTTTAAAAACAAAAGTGAAAACAGCAATAAATACGGTGATTAATAAAACACCTCTTGCCCGATAATCTTGTCTTTTTCTTATAAAAATAAAAAAGGCAATGAGATTTAAAATAGCACCTAAACTAATTAGCTTTCCTAAAAAACCTTCTTTTGATGCAGCCTCAATAACCACAGTGAAATCGTCTCCTTTTCCTAATAAATTGGCTGCTAAAAACAACCCAATAGCGTTCGCTAGTAAACCAACAAACATGCCTATAAAAATCTCTTTTTTCATTTAAGCTAAATGTACTTGTACTGAACTTGTTTTCAGTATTTGTTATAAATTCCAACTATTTAAATCTTTAATAAAATGATGTGCTGTTAAATCAAATTGAGAGGGCACTATAGATACATAACCATTTTCTAGAGCCCATTCATCGGTATCTTCACCACCATCTAAATTAACAAATTTACCTGTAAGCCAATAATAATCTTCTCCTTGTGGTGTTTTGCGCTTATCAAATTCTTCAACCCAATTTGCTTTAGCTTGTCTGCAAACTTTAATGCCTTTTATCTCTTTTTCAGAGATATTCGGGATATTGACATTTAAAACAATACCATTTGGTAAACCATGTTCTAAAACGTTTTCAGTAACTGTTTTTACAAAAGGTTTAGAAGCTTCAAAATCAGCATCCCAGCTGTAGTTAAGTAAAGAAAATCCAATAGCAGGAATCCCTTCTATACCAGCCTCAATAGCAGCACTCATGGTGCCTGAATAAATAACATTTATTGAAGCGTTTGAACCATGGTTGATTCCAGATACACAAAGATCTGGAGTTCTGTCTGATAATTCTCTAATAGCAAGTTTTACACAATCAGCAGGTGTGCCAGAGCAACTAAATTCTTTTTGAGGACCTTCATCAAAATGAACTTCCTTGGAATATAAAGTCGAGTTTAAGGTAATAGCATGTCCCATACCGCTTTGTGGGCTATCTGGAGCTACAACTACCACATCGCCAAGGACATTCATAACAGAAATTAAAGTTCTAATGCCTGGGGCGTTTATGCCGTCGTCATTGGTAACAAGTATTAGTGGTTTTTTGCTCATTATTGTTGGTAAAATACATCGCTAAAATACATAATTTCGTTACTAAACACTCAATTTCTTTGCTTTAACAAAAAATTAGTAGCGATTCGCAGTATTGGCATGGTTTTTTCTTTATTTTAGTGAAAAATATGCTGTACTTTCTAGAAGTAAAAAAGATAAACTCATGAAGAATATTATGAAAAGGAATTATAAAACACTATCACTCTTGCTTTTACTAGCATTTGCGTCCTGCAGTTTTACATCAAAAAAATTTAGTAACCCAGATAAGGATAAGTTATTAATTCAAATTATAACATTTGTTTTAGAACAAGGTCATTTTGACCCCATAGCTTTTGATGATTCATTTTCTGTAGAATTTTTTTCGGATTATTTAGAAATTGTAGACCCCGTTAAGCGTTATTTTTATGAGTCTGATTATAAGGATTTTGAGAAATTTAAATTGACTATTGATGACCAACTTAAGGTAACAGATATTACGTTTTTTAATATTGTAAATGAGCGCATGTTGAAACGTATTGAAGAAGCTAAAACGATATATAAAAATGTTTTATCTAAACCATTTGACTATTCAATTGATGAAGATTTTGATACAAATTACGAAAATAGCTCGTTTGTGAAAAACAAAAAGGAGATGAGAGATAGGTGGAGAAAGCAATTAAAATTCTCTACGCTTTCTAATTATGATGATATCATAGAAGAAGAAAAAAGAGCTAAGGAAAATGATCCTGATTATGTTTTAAAAACAGATGCTCAAATAGAAAAAGAAGCCCGAGAAGCCACTTTAAAATCGATCAATATTTATTTTGAAGATTATATTGATGATCAAAGACGCGAAGATTGGTTTGCAGTATATGTAAATACAATTGTAGAAGAATTTGATCCACATACCTATTATTTAGCTCCAAAAGGTAAAGAAGATTTTGATCAACGTATGTCTGGGAAATTAGAGGGTATTGGAGCAAGACTTCAAAAGCGAATGGATTATATTAAAATTGTTGAATTAATTTCTGGTGGTCCTGCTTGGAGAAGTAATGAGTTAGAGGTTGAAGATTTGATTTTGAAAGTGAAGCAAGAAGATGAAGAATTTCCGGTAGATATTGTAGGGATGCGTATTAATGATGCAATTAAATATATTAAAGGTCCGAAAGGAACAAAGGTTACTTTAACAATTAAAAAAGTTGATGGTACAGTAAAAGATATTGAAATTGTTCGAGATGTAGTCGAATTAGTTGAAACTTACGCTAAATCTTCCATCGTAAAAAAGGATGATAGGAAGTTTGGTGTTATTAATTTACCTGCCTTTTATGTAGATTTTCAAGATTATAAAAACATAAATGCCGCTAAAGATGTTAAGAACGAAATTGAGCGTTTAAAAGACGAAGGAATGGAAGGTTTAGTTCTCGATTTACGTAATAATGGGGGGGGGTCTTTGCCTGCAGTTGTAGATATGGCTGGTTTATTTATAAAAGATGGCCCTATTGTGCAAGTACGCTCTACAGATCAGCCTAAAGAAGTTTTAAAAGATAGAGATAAATCAATTTCTTGGGATGGCCCTTTAGTGATTTTAGTAAATGAAATTTCAGCATCAGCCTCCGAAATTATGGCGGCTGCAATGCAAGATTATAAACGTGCTATTATTATTGGTGGTAAACAAACTTACGGAAAAGGTACCGTTCAAAATGTTATTGACTTGAACAATATGTTAAGAAATAATACAAGTGGTGATTTAGGCGCTTTGGCGCTAACCAGACAAAAATATTATAGAATTAACGGTGGATCAGTACAATTGGAGGGGGTTAAAAGTGATGTAAATGTTCCAGGTCGTTTTAGTTTTATTGATGTTGGTGAAAAAGATAAAGCCAACCCTTTACCTTATGATGAAATTGATGCCGCAGATTACACACCTTGGGAATATTATTTTGATTATAATACTACTGTTGAAAATAGTAAAAAGCGTATGAGTAATAATATCCAATTAAAACTTATTGAAGAAAACGCGAAATGGGTAAAAACTAAAATTGACGAAACTGTTTTTTCCTTAAATTATAAAGTATATAAATCCCAGTTAGAAGCTAATGAATTAGAATCGAAAAAATTTGATGCTATTTCAGAGTATAAAACAAATTTAACTTTTGAGTCACATGGTTTTGAGAAAGTTCTTATAGAACAAGACACAACTGACTTGAAAGAAAAACGTGAGCGTTGGCATACAAGTTTAAGTAAAGATGTTTATGTTGAAGAAGCTCTAAATGTTTTAGAAGATTTAAAAACATCATATCCAATTAAAAAGGTTGCTTCAACGGTACAGAATTAAAAAGGTTTATGAGTCACAAATCAAACTCACTAAAACAATTAGCGCTCCAAAAATTTAAAAAAGACTTTTGGGGCGTTTTTAGTTTTGGTTTTATTGTTTTGGTTGGAATAGTTTCTGTGTTTGCTTATGTTTTTGCGCCAGACGATTCGCAATATGCTAATCAAATGCATTTGGCAATCCACTCGGAGAAACCTGGGTTTAAAGTTATAATGCTAATTATTCCATCAAAAATTAAAGCAAAACAAAATAGTTTTGAAAAATTATTCTTCGGAAAGAAAAATACAGATACCGAAATTCCAATTTCAGCTTACCACGTTAAAGATGATGTTTTGATTTATAAAGAATACGCTACTGACGGTTTGGAAGGTGCCGAAAAAACAATTAAACTAAGTGAATTTCCAAATAGCTCTACTAACGGTTTTATAAAAGAAAAAAAATTCCTTTTTGGAACTGATAAATACGGACGAGATTTATTAAGTCGGGTTTTAGTAGGTGCAAGAATATCTTTTTTTATAGGTTTTGTTGCAGTACTTATTTCATTGATTATTGGTGTTTTTATGGGGAGTATTGCTGGTTATTTTGGTGGTAAAGTAGATGCGCTAATCATGTGGGTTATCAATGTAACGTGGTCCATACCTACGCTGTTATTAGTTATTGCTATTACTTTGGCTTTAGGGAAAGGTTTCTGGCAGGTTTTTATTGCAGTAGGCTTAACCATGTGGGTGGAAGTAGCTAGGGTGGTACGCGGACAAATAATAAGTACTAAAGAAATGCAATATGTTACAGCCGCTAGAGCGCTTGGATATAATGATTTCAGAATTATTACAAAGCATATTTTACCAAATATAATGGCACCAGTTATCGTGATATCTGCAGCTAATTTTGCGGCAGCTATTTTAATAGAAAGCGGTTTGAGCTTTTTGGGTATAGGAGCGCAACCACCAATGGCAAGTTGGGGAGCCATGATAAAAGACCATTATAATTATATTATTCTTGGAAAACCTTATTTGGCTATTATACCAGGGCTTTGTATTATGAGTTTAGTTATGGCGTTTATGTTAATTGGAAATGCCTTCAGGGATGCGTTGGATGTTAAGAGTTGATTGTTCTAATAAATTTGATCATATATTTATTTGAGATAATTTAATACGAACCCAGCTCCATATTCTCATTTAACCCATCAATATACTCTAAAACAGCATCTTTTCCAATGTCTTTTGATGATGAGGTTATAAAATAATTAGGTACATCTTCCCAAGTTTCTAAAAGAATAGCTTTGTATGTTTCAACATGGTTTTCAATAGCTTTAGGTCTTAATTTGTCAGCTTTTGTAAAGATGATAGAAAACGGAATACCATGTTCTCCAAGCCATTGCATAAATTCTAAATCTATTGGTTGCGGGTTGTGTCTAATATCAACAAGTACAAACGCTGTTACTAATTGTTCGCGTAAGCCAAAATATTGCGTTATAAATTTTTGAAATACTTTTTTTGAGCTTTTTGAAACACGTGCGTAGCCATAACCTGGTAAATCTACCAAATGCCAGTTTTTATTAATTAAAAAATGATTAATAAGTTGCGTTTTTCCCGGTCTTCCTGAAGTTTTGGCTAGACTTTTTCTGCTAGTAAGCATGTTAATTAATGACGATTTTCCAACATTACTTCTGCCAATAAAAGCGTATTCAGGTAATCTACTTTTTGGGCATTTATCAACATTAGAGTTGCTTACAACAAATTCGGCAGACTTAATTTTCATGTTTTTAGTAAATAGAGTTTCCTATTTGGAATTTTTCTTTTGGAATGTATTTTTAGAAGCCTCTTTTCTGCAGCCAAGAATCAAGTATTTTATTGAATTCTTCAGGATGCTCCATCATAGCAGCATGTCCGCATTTATCAATCCAATACAGTTCAGAATCTGGTAATAGTTCATTAAACTCCACAGCAACTTCTGGAGGTGTAACACCGTCGTTCTTGCCCCAAATGATGCAAGTTGGAGCAGCTATATTTGGCAAGTCTTTAGACATATTATGTCTTATAGCGCTTTTGGCTATGGCTAAAGTTTTTAGAAGTTTATTACGGTCATTTACAGTTTCGTAAACTTCGTCTACAATATCTTTTGTTGCCACCGCAGGATCGTAAAAAACATCTTGTGCTTTCTTTTTAATCACCTCATAATCTCTTCGTTTGGTGTAGCCGCCACCCATAGCGTTTTCATAAAGTCCAGAGCTTCCTGTAATGATTAGTGCTTTTACGCTTTCAGGAAAAAGTTTAGTATGGTATAAGCCAATATGCCCACCTAGCGAGTTTCCCAATAAAATAACCTCTTTAAATTCTTTAAATTTAATGAAGTCATGCAGGTATTTTGCAAAATGCTTTACAGTAGTTTTTATTAAAGGCATATTGTAAAGGGGGAGTTCGGGTATAACTACTTTATAGCCTTTTTTACTAAAGTGATTTGTTACAGCATCAAAGTTACTTAGTCCTCCCATTAATCCGTGTAGCACAATTATGGGTGTGCCTTCACCTGCTTCAATATAACTGTATTTTTTTTCTTTTTTTAAACTATGCGCCATTAATAAATTAGTCATTCATTCGATAAAAACAAATATAGGTATTTCATTCATATTTCCATCATATTAATTGTTTTCCACTAAAAACCTGATTTTTTTCAGATGAATTTGTAGAAATTTTAAAAAGGAATGTTAACAAAATAACCAATCTGAAAATTGAAATTTTAAAATTAAGTAAAGCTAGTTGTGTAGTGGGTTTTACAATTCGTAAATCGGTTAAAAAACATATTTAATTGAATATTTATTAACAAAGTGGTATTAAGTGGTATAATGTGGGATAATTTTCAATATATTTGAAACTTAAACGTTTATAAGTCAATAAACCACATTGGATTTAATTACAGGGACATACGATTGTAAGGTGGATGCTAAAGGCAGATTAATGATGCCTGCCTCCATTAAAAAGCAGCTTTCTGCAGTTTTGCAAGATGGATTTGTGTTGCGTCGTTCTGTATTTCAAAAATGTTTAGAACTCTACCCAATGAATGAATGGCAGGAGTTAATGCAGAAGATGAATAAGCTTAACAAGTTTAAAAAGAAGAACAACGACTTTATTAGACGGTTTACTGCGGGTGCAAAAATGGTTGAGGTTGATGTGAATGGCAGATTATTAATACCTAAAGATTTAACGGTTTTTGCAAATATTTCAAAAAATATTGTGGTGGCTTCGGCGATAAACATTATTGAAATTTGGGATAAAGATTTGTATGAACAAGCTATTGATGATGCAGCAGATGATTTTGCAGATTTGGCTGAAGAGGTAATGGGACAAGACGATGATGACCATGGAATATCATAATCCAGTTCTTCTAAAAGAAACCGTTGATGGATTGAATATAAAACCTGATGGTGTTTATGTTGATGTCACTTTTGGTGGTGGCGGACATAGTAAAGAAATATTAAAAAGACTTGGTGCAAAGGGAAAACTTTTTGCTTTTGATCAAGATTCGGACGCTCTTAAAAATACAATTGATGATGACAGGTTTGCATTGATTCATGAAAATTTCAGGTTTGTCAAGCGTTTTTTGAGATTTCATGGTGTTAAAGAGGTTGATGGGGTTTTAGCAGATTTTGGGGTGTCATCTCATCAGTTTGATGTTGCGGAACGTGGATTTTCAACACGCTTTGAAGCGGATTTGGATATGCGTATGAATCAAGAAAATGCGTTATCTGCTTTTCATGTGGTTAATGAGTATGAAGAAGAGCAATTAAAACAAGTGTTGTTGCAATATGGCGAGTTACGTGCTGCTCCAGCAATGGCGAGATTAATTGTTGAGCATAGGAAAACAGAACCGATTATTACTAGTGAGCAATTAAAAACAGTATTGAGAAAGTTTTTGCCGCCGCGTCATGAAAATAAAGTGTTAGCTCAAATTTATCAGGCGATTAGAATTGAGGTTAACCAAGAAATTGAGGTTTTAAAAGAGTTTTTATTGCAGACGCCAGAGATTTTAAAAGTAGGAGGTCGATTAAGTTTTATATCCTACCACTCTCTAGAAGACAGATTAGTAAAACGATTCATAAGAAATGGCATGTTTGAGGGAGAACCAGAGCGCGATATGTTTGGGAATTTTGAAGTACCTCTTAAAAAAGTAAATGGGTTGATTGTGCCTTCAAAAGAAGAAATAAAATTAAATAATAGAGCAAGAAGTGCAAAACTTAGAATAGCTGAAAAATTATAAAATAAAATTTGAATTCCTTCCCTTTAAGGAAAGGTGGATTTAATTCCCTAATAAGGAATTAAAGACGCAAGGGTTAATTAAAAGTTGGTTTCTGTTTTGAGAGAATAAAAAATGAAAAAAAATATCTATAACATATTAAAGGGAACTTTTTTGGTTAGTGATGATTCATTTAGAAACTGGCGATTCATCTTGTTTATTTCAGGACTTGCTATAATAATGATTGCGAGTTCGCACAGTGCAGATAAAAAGGTATATGAAATAGCACGATTAAAAAATGAAGTTAAAGAAATGCGATCTGCATTTGTTGATGGTCGTTCAAAGTTGATGCGGCTTAAAATGGAATCGTATGTTATAGCAGTAATGAAAGATAAAGGGCTTGCGCCCTCAGTAATTCCGCCAAAAAAAATAAAAGTAAAAAAACAAAATTGAAACTAAAACATTGGCAGTAAACGAAATAAACATATTAAACCGTTTGTATTTTATAGCTGGATGTATGTTCATCTTCGGGCTTGCTGTGGTGTTTAAATTATTAAGCATTCAATTTCTTCAAGGCGATGTTTATAAGGCTAAAGCAACTGAGCGTGTTGTGAAAAATGTTGTGATTCCAGCTAACAGAGGGAATGTGTATTCTGTTAATGGTAATTTATTGGCAACCTCAATTCCTAAATACGATATCCGTTTTGATGCCTTAACGGCGAAATCAAAAACTTTTGAAAAATATGTGAAACCACTTTGTGATTCGCTTTCAAAATATTCTGGTAAATCTTCAAATAAATTAGAGAACGATATAAGGCGAGCACGAATCAACAGGAATAGATACTTTTTGTTAGCTAGAAATATTGGCTATTCAGATTATATAAGATTGAGAAATTTCCCATTATTAAATCTTGGTGCTTTTAAAGGCGGTTTAATAGTTGAGCAAACTACAAAGCGCGAACACCCAATGGGTGGTATTGCGCAAAGAACCATTGGTTATGAGCGTATAGATGAGAAAGGAAATGTAACAAGACCAGGAATTGATGGTGCTTTTGGAGTAAAATATTTACGCGGTGTTGATGGGCAACGCATGAAACAGCAAATAGGAAAAGGGCAATGGAAACCTTTAAGTGATGCTAATGAAATTGAACCAAAAGATGGTTACGATGTATATACTACAATAGATGTAAACATACAAGACATAGCGCACCACGCTTTATTAGCCCAATTAGAAAAATATAAAGCAGATCACGGTTGTGTTGTGGTTATGGAAACTAAAACAGGTGAGATTCGAGCCATTTCTAATCTAGGAAGAAATAAAAACGGACACTACTATGAGCGTTTGAATTATGCAGTTGGAGAAAGTCACGAATCTGGATCGACTTTTAAACTCATGGCACTAGCAGCTGCTTTTCAAGATAAAGTTATAGATACAAGTGATGTTGTAGATACTGAAAAAGGCATTTTAAGTTTCTATGGAAAAAAAGTTCGCGATTCAAAACATGGTGGCTATGGAAAAATAACGGTTTCAAAGGCTTTTGAGGTGTCATCTAATACTGGGATTGTAAAGGTTATTGATCAAGCTTACAGAAAACAACCTGAGAAGTTTGTGGATAGGTTGTATGCTATGAATCTTAATGACGATTTGGATTTGCCAATTATTGGAGAGCCAAAACCAATTATTCCAGACCCAAGAATTAAAAATGGTCGCTGGAGCGGTATTGCTTTGCAGTGGATGGCTTATGGTTATGGTGTGTCATTTACGCCATTACAAACCCTTACGTTCTATAATGCTGTGGCGAACGATGGTGTTATGGTGAAACCTAGATTTTTAAGAGAAGTTAAGGAGTTCGACAAGGTTATTGAACCATTTGAAAAACAAATTATAAATAAGAAAATTTGTTCCAAAGAAGCGATTTCAAAATTACAGGCGTTACTAAAAAATGTAGTTGAAAAGAAACACGGAACTGGACATCGATTGTATTCTGAAAATTTCTCAATGGCTGGAAAAACAGGAACCTGTCAAAAAGATTATCGAGATAAAGAAAAGCTAAACTACATCTCATCTTTTGCTGGCTATTTTCCGGCAGAAAACCCTAAATATTCTTGTATTGTAGTTATTCATGAGCCAGATAAAGGTGTTGGTTATTATGGTGCAGATGTATCAGGGCCAGTATTTAAAAGGGTAGCTCAAAAAATATATACAGATACGCCATTGATAGATGAAATAGAATCGTTAGAAGTTAAAATAGGTGCTATTGAGAATGAATACGAAAGCTTTTATAAAACGGCACAAACCTATAAAACGATAATGCCAAATTTAATTGGTATGCCAGCAATGGATGCTATTGTTCTACTTGAAAATATGCAAGTTGATGTTAAAGTAACATTAGATGGAAGTGGGGTTGTTAAAGCCCAGTCTGTAAATAAAAATACAAAACTTAAAAATAACCAAACTGTAGTTTTAAAAGCATCATGATAGTATTGAAAGACATATTGTATAAGGCGACTTTAAATGCAGTTGTTGGTAGTACTAGCATAAATGTTCATGCTGTTAATTTTGATTCTAGGAAAGTCGAAAAAGACCATTTGTTTGTTGCTATTCGTGGTCTGGTTTCAGATGGACATGATTACATAGAAATCGCCATAAAAAGTGGAGCTACAAGTGTGGTTTGCGAAAGAATACCTGAAAAATTAGTTAATGGAGTAACTTATGTTGAAGTAGATAATACAAGTAAAGCATTAGCAATTATTGCTTCAAATTACTATAAAAATCCATCGGAAAATTTAAGGCTTGTTGGTGTTACTGGAACTAACGGAAAAACTACAGTAACGAGTTTGTTGTATCAGTTATTCAAAAAATCGGGTTATAAAGTTGGATTACTATCTACCGTTAAAATTATGGTAGACGAAAAGGAGTATAAAGCGACCCATACTACTCCAGATTCATTAACAATCAATAAGTATTTAAGTGAAATGAATGCTGAAGGTGTTGAGTTTTGTTTTATGGAAGTGAGTTCGCATGGAATTCATCAAAACAGAACAGAAGGGCTGTGTTTTGAAGGTGGAATTTTCACCAATTTATCTCATGATCATTTAGATTATCACAAAACTTTTGCTGAATACAGAGATGTTAAAAAGAAGTTTTTTGATGAGCTTTCTAGTAATGCTTTCGCATTAGTGAATGTAGATGATAAAAATGGTTTGGTCATGCTTCAAAATACTAGAGCCAAAAAATATACCTATGCCTTAAAACAGTATGCAGATTATAAAACTCAAATTTTAGAAAATCAATTTGGAGGTTTGCTGTTAAAGGTTAATGAAAGTGAAGTTTGGACTAGGCTTATTGGGAATTTTAATGCCTATAATGTTTTAGCTATATATGCTACTGCAGAACTATTAGGACTTGAAAAAGTTGAAGTACTGCGCTTAATAAGTGATTTAGAAAGTGTTAGCGGTCGTTTTCAATATGTGGTTTCAGGTAAAAAAATTACTGCTATAGTGGATTATGCACATACACCTGACGCATTAAAAAATGTCTTAGAAACCATTAATAGTATCCGCACAAAAAACGAAGAACTTATTACGGTAGTTGGTTGTGGTGGTGATAGAGATAAAACCAAACGCCCTAAAATGGGTCATATAGCTTCGGTTTTAAGTACTAAAGTGATTTTTACAAGTGATAATCCAAGGAGTGAAAAGCCCGAAGATATTTTGAATGAAATAGAAGCGGGAGTTGAGCCTCAAAATTTTAAAAAAACATTAACCATTGAAGATAGAAAGCAGGCTATAAAAACAGCTTGTCAAATGGCACAACCGAACGATATTATTTTAATAGCTGGAAAAGGACATGAAACGTATCAAGAAATTAAGGGAGAACGCTTTGATTTTGATGACCTGAAAATAGTAAAGAATTTTTTAAAACAATTACAAAAATAAATGTCATTCAGAGCGTAAGCGAAGAATCTCAAAAAAAGACAGATGTTATACTATCTATTTGAATATTTAGAAAAACAGTTCCAGCTTCCCGGAGCTACACTTTTTGGGTTTTTAACCTTTAGAGCAGCTTTGGCTATGATTTTGTCGCTGTTAATTTCTACTATTTATGGTAAAAGAATCATTCGCTTTTTGCAAAAAAAGCAAATGGGTGAAACCATTAGAGATTTAGGTTTAGATGGGCAAAAGGAAAAAGCAGGGACACCTACAATGGGTGGAATCATCATTATTCTAGCAACTCTAATTCCGGTGTTATTATTGGCGAAGTTAGAAAATATTTACATCCTTCTTTTAATAGTAACAACACTTTGGATGGGTGTCATCGGTTTTGTTGATGATTATTTAAAGAAGTTTAAAAACGATAAAGACGGATTAAAAGGGCGCTTTAAAGTTTTAGGACAAGTTGGATTAGGGATTATTGTAGGAGCAACCCTGTTTTTTCATCAAGATGTTACAATGAAAGAAAAGCTTCCTATTGCGGAACAACGCGTTTTATTAGCTGAAAATCCAGATATTGAGGCTTCAAAATTATTTGAAGAAGAGGTTAAATCGACAAAAACAACCATTCCATTTGTAAAAGGGAATGAGTTTGATTATGCCAAAGTCATTACATGGATAAGTCCAGACTTAAAAAAGTACGCTTGGATTATCTTTATTTTGGTGTCTATTTTTATCATAACAGCAGTGTCTAACGGTGCTAACCTAACTGATGGGATAGATGGTTTGGCAGCTGGAACTTCGGCAATTATTGTACTCACTTTGGGCATTTTTGCATGGGTATCAGGTAATATTATTTTTTCAGAATACCTCAATATCATGTATATCCCAAGAGTTGAGGAAATAACAATTTACATAGCGGCGTTCGTAGGGGCTCTTATCGGTTTTCTTTGGTATAACACATATCCAGCTCAAGTTTTTATGGGGGATACGGGAAGTCTAACCATAGGTGGAATTATAGCAGTAATAGCCATAGCGGTTAGAAAAGAATGGTTGATACCGGTGTTATGCGGCATCTTTTTAGCAGAAAATTTATCGGTAGTTATGCAAGTGAGTTGGTTCAAATACACTAAAAAGAAGTATGGAGAAGGACGACGCATTTTTAAAATGTCGCCACTGCATCATCATTATCAAAAATCAGGATATCACGAAAGTAAAATAGTTACACGATTTTGGATTGTTGGTATATTACTAGCTATCCTTTCCATTGTCACTTTGAAAATTAGATAGCAAATTCCTGCGAAGCCAGGAATCATATATAATGAAACAAAAGAAATCAAACCCGAGTGAGCAGCTCTCCTCCAATGGAGGAGTTGGAGGAGGCTTTTTAGTCATATTAGGAGGGGGAGAAAGTGGTGTAGGAACAGCGCTTTTAGGAAAAGAAAAAGGGTACGATGTTTTTGTTTCCGATAAAGGAAAAATAAAAGAAAAGTACAAACAAGTTCTTATACATAATGCCATTGAATGGGAAGATGAAAAGCATACTGAATCTAAAATTCTAAATGCCGATATCGTCATGAAAAGCCCTGGGATTCCAGATAAAGTTGATTTGGTAAAGCAAATTCGTAAAGAAGGTATTCCAGTGGTTTCTGAAATTGAGTTTGCCTCAAAATTTACAGATGCAGCAATTGTTGGAATTACAGGGAGTAATGGGAAAACAACCACGGCAACTTTAACGCATCACATTTTAAAACAAGAATTAAATGTTGGGTTAGCAGGTAATATCGGAGACAGTTTTGCAAAACAAATTTTAGAAGACGATTTTAAAAATTATGTTTTAGAAATCAGCAGTTTTCAGTTGGATGATGTTATTGATTTTAAACCCAATATTGCTGTATTACTAAACATTACACCAGACCATTTAGATAGATACGATTACAAATTTGAAAATTATATCCAATCTAAATTCAGAATTGCCATGAATCAAACAAAAGAGGATTATTTGATTTATGATGCCGATGATGAGGTTATAGTTAATCATTTAAAACAGTACCCAGTTCAATCCACATTATTGCCATTTTCATTAGAAAATCCTATTGAAAACGGCGCGTATTTAGATAAAGAAAATATTAAACTAACAATAAATAACAATCAAATTATTATGCCAACAGCAAATCTTAAATTAGAAGGAAAGCACAACATTAAAAATGCGATGGCAGCTTCTACTGTAGCGCATTTACTAAAAATTAGAAAACAAACCATCAGAGAAAGCTTAGAAAACTTTCAAGGCGTTGAACATCGTTTAGAACAAGTATTGAAAATTAATAAAGTTCAATATATAAACGACTCTAAAGCCACCAATGTAAATGCGACTTATTATGCTTTGGAAAGTATGGATGCTCCAACCGTTTGGATTGTTGGTGGTGTTGATAAAGGTAATAATTATGAAGAGTTGTTTCCTTTTATTAATGAAAAGGTTAAGGCTATTATTTGTTTAGGTGTTGACAACGAAAAACTGATGAGCACTTTTGGGAATATGGTTGATGTTATTATTGAAACACAGTTTATGAATGAAGCAGTAAAAATTGCTTATAAAGTTGCGGAATCTGGCGACAACGTATTATTATCTCCAGCTTGTGCAAGTTTTGATTTATTTGATAATTATGAAGATCGTGGCCGTCAATTTAAAAATGCAGTAAGAAATCTGTAAAACAATAATAAGTGCAAACACTATTTAAAAACATAAAAGGAGATCGGTTAATTTGGGCTATAGTGGCGCTACTGGCTATTTTGTCGTTTTTGCCTGTGTATAGTGCTGCAAGTAATTTAGCCTATAAAGGGGCAGGCAGCAGCACATTTGCCTTTTTTATTAAGCATTTTGTTCATTTGCTATTGGGTTTTGCTATTATTTATGGGGTGCATAAAATTCCTTACAGGTATTTTAAAGGCTTATCCTTAATTATGATTCCTGTTGTTGTTGTTCTACTTGGACTTACTATGATGCAAGGCACAACTATTGAAGGTGCAAACGCAAGTAGATGGATTCAGATTCCATTTGTTGGTATGTCTTTTCAAACATCAACTTTAGCAGCTGTTGTGTTGATGGTCTATGTAGCAAGATATATGTCAAAAATTAAAGATGAAACAATAACATTTAAACGTTCAGTTTTGCCACTCTGGATGCCTGTGTTTTTTGTTTTGATTTTTATTCTTCCTGCTAATTTTTCAACAGCAGCAATTATGTTTTTAATGGTTGTTATGTTGGTTTTTTTAGGAGGCTATCCATTGCGCTATTTAGCAGTTATTATTGGTTCTGGAATATTAGTATTAACACTATTTATTTTGATAGCTAAAGCATTTCCGGATGCTATGCCTAATAGAGTTGATACTTGGATGGGTAGGATTGAGAGTTTTTCAAACCCTGAAGATACTGAAGCTGATTATCAAATTGAAAAAGCCAAAATTGCCATTGCAACTGGCGGGATACAAGGTGTTGGCCCTGGTAAAAGCATGCAGAAAAATTTTTTACCGCAATCATCATCAGATTTCATATTTGCTATAATTATTGAAGAATATGGTTTAATTGGCGGATTTGTAATAATGTCTTTATATCTCTGGTTGCTTTTTAGAATCGTTATTGTAGCCCAAAAGTCGGATACTATTTTCGGAAAACTTCTGGTTTTAGGCGTTGGACTCCCTATCGTATTTCAAGCTCTAATTAATATGGCTGTTGCGGTAGAGTTGTTTCCGGTTACAGGTCAAACATTGCCGCTTATAAGTAGTGGGGGGACTTCTATTTGGATGACTTGTTTGGCTATAGGGATTATATTAAGTGTGAGTGCTAAAAGAGAAGAAATAAAAGATAAAGAAATAAGTGAAGAGAATCCGTTAGAAATTTTATCTGAAGCTATTTAATTTGGATAAGATAGGTTTTCTTCAGGGTTATTAAAACTTTGAAGGTATAAG
This sequence comes from Algibacter sp., assembly GCF_029245835.1. Taxonomy (GTDB): domain Bacteria; phylum Bacteroidota; class Bacteroidia; order Flavobacteriales; family Flavobacteriaceae; genus Algibacter_B. The sequence continues at coordinate 39,566 of NZ_JAQWOO010000011.1, forward strand.
AGTTAAAGAAAAGTAATTCGTGCGTAAATGGTAAATAAAGAAGCATATAGAATCATATTATCAGGTGGTGGAACAGGAGGTCATATTTACCCAGCAATCGCTATTGCAAATGAATTAAAATCTCGTTTTCCTGATGCTGAGTTTTTATTTGTTGGTGCTAAGGATAGAATGGAGATGGAAAAAGTGCCGCAAGCAGGATATCAAATTCAAGGCTTATGGATTTCTGGAATTCAGCGTAAGCTTACTTTAAAAAATCTAAGCTTTCCTCTTAAATTGTTGAGTAGTCTTTGGAAGGCTCGTAAAATTGTAAAAACATTTAAACCCAATATTGCTATAGGTACAGGTGGTTTTGCAAGTGGTCCATTGTTGCAAGTTGCAGCTTCAAATAATATTCCAACATTATTACAGGAACAAAATTCTTATCCTGGAATTACAAATAAACTGTTGTCAAAAAAAGCTAAAAAAATATGTGTTGCTTATGACGGTTTAGAACGATTTTTTCCAAAAGAAAAAATTATTAAAACAGGAAACCCAGTGCGTCAAGGCTTATTAGATATTGAAACAAAAATTGTTGAAGCAAAAAACTTTTATGATTTAAAACATGGTAAGCTAACATTGTTGATAATTGGTGGGAGTTTAGGGGCTAGGAGAATTAACGAGTTAATTGAAAATAAATTAGATTTTTTCGATACCCAAAACATTCAAATTATATGGCAGTGTGGTAAGTTGTATTATCAACAATATAAAATATACAATAATACGAATAGTATTCAAGTTTATGAGTTTTTAAACAATATGGATTTCGCTTATGCAGCAGCAGATATAGTTATTTCTAGAGCTGGAGCAAGTTCGGTTTCAGAATTATGTATTGTAGGTAAGCCAGTTATTTTTATTCCTTCTCCTAATGTAGCAGAAAATCATCAAACAAAAAATGCTTTATCTATTGTGAATGAAGATGCCGCTTTAATGATTAAGGAAGAAGATTTAGATGCCGATTTTGAAAACAAATTTTCTCAATTATTGAATTCAACAGAAAGACAAAAAGTGCTATCTGAAAACATAAAAAAATTAGCATTAGTAAATGCAACAAAAGATATAGCAGATGAAGTGGAAAAACTTCTGAAAGAAAGTAAATGAATTTAAAAGACATACATAACATCTACTTTATTGGTATTGGCGGTATTGGCATGAGTGCTTTAGCGCGTTATTTTCATGCGAATAACAAACATGTTGTTGGTTATGATAAAACGCAATCAGAGATTACAAGTAGCTTGATGGAATTGGGTGTTGATATTCATTTTTCAGATTCTATAGGTAATATTAAATCTGAATTTCTAAAAATTGAAAACACATTAGTTGTTTACACGCCTGCGATTCCTAAAAATCATGAGGAACTAATTTATTTTCAAAATAATGGGTTTAATGTTTTAAAAAGGTCACAGGTTTTAGGTATAATAACAGAAAACACATTTTGTTTAGCGGTTGCAGGAACCCATGGTAAAACAACAACAACAAGTATATTGGGACATTTAATGAATGTCTGTGATATTCCTTTAACTGCTTTTTTAGGCGGAATTAGTGAAAATTATAATTCTAATTTGATTTTAAACGGAACAGAGGTTTCAGTAGTTGAAGCTGATGAGTTTGATCGTTCATTTTTAACATTATCACCAGATTTTGCTTGTATTACTTCAATGGATGCAGATCATTTAGATGTTTATGGCGATGCTTCAGAATTAAGAAAATCATTCGAAGACTTTTCAAAAAATATAAAACCTAATGGGAAGTTGTTTGTTAGAAACGGATTACCATTAAAGGGCATTAGTTATGGTATTGAAGACCATTCAGATTATACAATAAATAATATAAAAATAGAAAATGGTACGTATGTTTTTGATGTAAAAACACCAAAAACAGTACTTAAAAATTTACAATTTAACCTACCTGGTAGACATAATCTGTCGAATGCATTAATAGCCTTGGCGATGGCTGTAGAATACGGTTGCCCATACCAACAGCTCGCCAAAGCTTTAGCATCTTACAAAGGGGTTAAGCGCAGATTTACTTACCATATAAAAACGGATGATTTTGTGTTTATTGACGATTATGCACACCATCCAGAAGAAATAAATGCAGTGCATCAAGCGGTAAGAGAAATGTATCCTAATAAAAAGGTTTTGGCTATTTTTCAGCCACATTTATATAGTAGGACAAAAGATTTTGCTGATAATTTTGCTAAAAGTTTATCTCAATTTGATGAGTTAATGTTGTTAGATATTTATCCAGCTAGAGAATTACCTATTGAAGGTGTAACTTCAAAATGGTTATTTGAAAAAATTGATAATAAAAACAAGCAACTAGTAAGTAAAAAAGAATTATTAGATAAAATACATGGCAGTAATGCTCAAGTTATTTTAACTATTGGGGCTGGCGATATAGGAGAAGAAGTGAAACATATCAAAAAAGAATTTACTATTGAGAGTTAATTGGAATTACATAAAAATGATTGTGTTGTTAGGCTTGGTGGTTTTCTTGTTCGCATTTGCTTCATCAAGAAATGCGAATAGAAATATATCAAAACCTAATGTGAAATTCATTGGAGAAAATAATTTATTTGTTTCTCATGAGACTGTTAGTAAATTGTTAATACAAAATTATGGAGGTATTAAAAACGTGCCTAAAGAAACTTTAGTTTTGAGTGAATTAGAAAATGTCCTTAAATCTAATCCAATGATAAAAACAGCAGAAGTGTATGTCGCTGTAAACGGTACACTTAACGCTGAAATAGAACAAAAAATGCCTATTGCAAGAATAAGTACAAATGCGTCTTATTATATTGATGATGAAGGGTCATACATGCCATTATCAAAAAATTATTCCGCTAGAGTGCCATTAGTTACAGGTTATGTTGAGAAAAATAATTTAAAAAACGTTTATACAATAGCGCAAAAAATTAAAGAAGATGAGTTTTTGAAAAAGCATGTTTTTGAAATCCATCAAGATATTAATAAGAAGCTCTATTTAAAATTAAGACAGTGTGATTTTTTAGTGCAATTAGGAAGTGTAGAATTTTTAGGTAAAAAAATCAACAACTTAAAAGCGTTTTATAAAAAAAATCAAAGAGATAAAACACTTAACAATTATAGTAAAGTAAATTTACAGTTTGAAAACCAAGTAATATGTACCAAAATATAGACCATGGAGCATAATGTATCAGTAGGATTAGACATAGGAACCACAAAGATTGTGGCAATGATTGGTCGTAAAAACGAATACGGCAAGGTTGAGATTTTAGGTATTGGTAAATCTAAAAGTTTAGGTGTACATCGTGGTGTTGTAAATAATATTACGCAAACTATTCAGTCTATTCAACAAGCGGTTCAAGAAGCTGAAGCTGCTGCAGATATGAAGATCGATGAGGTTACTGTTGGTATTGCGGGACAGCATATACGTAGTTTACAGCATAGCGATTATATCACTCGATCAAACTCTGAGACGGTTATTGATGAGGATGATATTGATAGACTTATTAATCAAGTTCATAAATTGGTGATGCTTCCTGGAGAAGAAATTATTCATGTATTGCCTCAAGAGTATAAAGTTGATGGGCAAGCCGAAATAAAAGAACCAATAGGTATGTATGGCGGTCGTTTAGAAGCGAATTTTCATGTGGTTGTTGGGCAAGTATCTTCCATCAGAAATATTGGTCGTTGTGTGCAAAGTTCTGGGTTGAATTTGGAAGGGATTACACTTGAACCCCTAGCGTCTGCAAACGCTGTTTTAAGTCAAGAAGAAAAAGAGGCCGGTGTCGCGTTAATTGATATAGGTGGAGGTACTACTGATTTAGCCATTTTTAGAGACGGCATCATTCGTCATACAGCAGTTATCCCTTTCGGAGGAAACGTAATTACTGAAGATATAAAAGAAGGGTGCTCTATTATTGAAAAGCAAGCAGAATTATTAAAAATCAAATTTGGTTCAGCATGGCCAGGAGAAAATAAGGATAATGAAATTGTATCTATTCCAGGTTTAAGAGGTAGAGAGCCAAAAGAGATTACATTAAAAAACCTGTCTAAAATCATTCATGCACGCGTTGTAGAAATTGTTGAACAAGTGTATGTAGAGATTAAAAATTATGGACACGAAGAGCAAAAGAAAAAATTAATCGCAGGTATTGTTTTAACAGGTGGCGGAAGTCAACTAAAACATTTAAAGCAGTTAGTAGAATATATAACCGGAATGGACACCAGAATAGGGTATCCAAATGAACATTTAGCTGGCGATAGTGATGATGATATCACAAGTCCCTTATTCGCAACAGCTGTTGGTTTAGTATTAGACGGTTTAAAACGTCAAGAAAGAAAAAAAGTAGAACAGCAAGAGCAAGTTGTAGATGACATTGAAACACCAGATGAAGAAGAAGTTAAAGAAAAACCTATAAAGGAAAGACGCTCATTCCTAGATAAGTTGACAGAGCGCGTTAAAGATTTTTTAGATAACGCAGAGTAATTAAATCCATTGAATTAAAAATATTAAGTACAAAACCCCAGAAAAACAGAATTTTATGAGCAGCAAAAAAGAATTCGAAACAAGCATTTCATTTGATTTACCAAAAAATCAATCCAATGTCATTAAAGTAATTGGTGTTGGTGGTGGTGGTAGTAACGCCATTAACCACATGTTTCTTCAAGGTATTAAAGGTGTAGATTTTTATGTGTGTAATACAGATGCACAAGCCTTACAAAATAGTGGTGTACCAAACAAAATCCAATTAGGATTAAACTTAACAGAAGGTTTAGGAGCAGGTGCTAATCCAGATATTGGAGAGCAATCTGCGGTTGAAAGTTTTGATGATATCGCCCAAATGTTAGATAGCAATACAAAAATGGTATTTATTACCGCTGGAATGGGTGGAGGAACCGGTACAGGTGCTGCGCCAATTATTGCTAAAATGGCTAAAGATCTAGACATTTTAACCGTTGGAATAGTTACCATGCCTTTTCAATTTGAAGGTAGAATGCGTATTGAGCAATCTCAAAAAGGGATTGAGAAATTAAGAAATGTAGTAGATTCTTTAATTGTAATTAACAATAACAAACTTCGTGAAGTTTACGGGAATCTTGGTTTTAAAGCAGGGTTTTCTAAAGCTGATGAGGTGTTGTCTACCGCTGCTCGTGGTATAGCCGAAGTTATTACACATCACTACACACAAAACATCGATTTACGGGATGCTAAAACCGTTTTAAGTAATAGCGGTACTGCTATTATGGGGTCTTCATTAGCCTCTGGCCAAAATCGTGCACAAGATGCGATTCGTAAAGCACTTGATTCACCATTATTAAATGATAACAAAATTACAGGGGCTAAAAATGTATTGTTATTAATTGTTTCTGGTGTTCAGGAAATTACGATTGATGAAATAGGAGAAATCAATGACCATATACAAAATGAAGCCGGTCATGGTGCAAATATCATTATGGGTGTTGGTGAAGATGATTCTTTAGAAGAGTCTATTGCAGTTACCATTATTGCCACTGGTTTTAATATTGAACAGCAAGATGAAATTTCTAATACAGAAACAAAAAAAGTAGTACATTCTTTAAGTGAAGAGCAAGACCTAGATGCTAAAGAAAAAGAACCCGTTGTTATTGAACCTACTATTATATTAGAGGAAAAGAAAGAGGTACCTGTTGTTCGACATACTTTAGATATTGAACCAGAAGAAGATGTGTTTTTGTCTAAGCAAGAAGATGTTAAAGAAGTTCATGACGATTTCCAATTAATACCCACTTCAGAAATTATCAAGAATATGGATGTGGTATATGATGAAGTAAGCGCTAATATTCCTAATATCGAAGAAGATGAAGATTTTATAATCAAACCAGTAACTAGAATGACATCTGATATTGAGGATGTTCAAGATGTTGAAGTGATTTCAGATTATATAGAAGAAGAGCAACAAATCACATTAACTTTCGATTTACCATTATCAACATCAAAGGAAGATATAGAAGAAGAAAAAGAAGATGTAATTTCTTACGATCTAACTGAAGATGTTAAAGATATTGCTGTAAATGATTACGTTGAATTAATAACCGTTAATGAAACCAATGAAGAAGGCGATATTCGTTATACATTAGATGATTATGTTGAAGTAGAGTCCTCTATTAATAAAACACAACAAGTCCCAAACCAAGTTTTAGAAGAAGTTGAAGAAGAAGTGGTATTTGAAAAGAAGGTTGTTGATGAGCCTAGTTTTGATGAAGAAACAGCAGAGGAAATTGACCCATTAAATAGTCCTATTTCTGAATTATTGAAAGAGCGTGCAGAAGAACGCAGACGTAAAATGAAAGACTTTAATTATAAGTTCAATAATGCTAAAATTGAAGATATAGAAAAAGTACCGGCATATAAGCGACAAGGTGTAGATTTAAATGATATAAAACATTCATCAGAAACTGATTTGTCAAGAACAAGTATAGGTTTTGATGATAATGATGATATCCAGTTAAGAAGTAATAATTCATTCCTACACGATAACGTAGATTGATTTATGCGAATTTAACCTAGTGTGTTATTTAATAACCCGAAAAGTTCCCTCAACTTTTCGGGTTTTTTATTTGATTTAATTTTGTCAATCCCTCGAAGGAGGAAATTTTTTTTTCAGATTTTATATCCCAAAAAACCACTTATATTCCTATTAAAGCAGGAATCTATTTTTTATCTTCGCAGTTCCTTCAAACAATATATTATGAGTTTACAACACGATATTATGACGGCTTTAAAAGCTGCAATGAAGTCTAAAGATCAAATAACTTTAACGGCATTACGTGCTGTTAAATCGGCCATTCTGTTAGCGCAAACAGAAAGTGGTGCTAAAGAAGAATTAACGGAAGCGCAGGAGCTTAAAATACTTCAAAAGTTAGTTAAGCAAAGAAAAGACAGTGCCGCTATTTATCTTGAGCAGGGTAGAAAAGATTTAGCTTTACCAGAAATTGATGAAGCTGAAGTTATAAGTCAGTTTTTACCAGAGGCTTTATCCGATGAAGAAATCGAGAAAGTTGTTTTAGCTGTTATCGAGCAAACTGGAGCAGAGGGCATGAAAGATATGGGAAAAGTCATGGGTATGGTGAGTAAAGAACTTGCAGGACAAGCTGATGGAAAAACCATATCGAATATTGTAAAAGCAAAATTATCTTAAAACAATTTTTCGATTTTATCGAATAAAGGCTGCGTAGTTCAACTGGATAGAATATCAGATTTCGGCTCTGAGGGTTGGGGGTTCGAATCCCTTCGCGGTCACTAGATTAAATTTAATTCATTACCCCACAGTTTGTAGAAATTGTGGGGTTTTTGTTTTTATTTGAACTTGTTTGGGTTTGCTTGAATTCAAACAACTAATTATTTAGTCATGACTTTTGTCATGCAATTTCAGGTTTTGGTTTATTAATTTTAGTAAACGAAACAAAACTAAAATGTCATGATACGAAAAGCACCGATTTCAATGATAATGACCCAAGATGTCATCACATTAAAACAAACTGATAGCCTAGAAACCGCTGAAAAATTATTTAAAAAGAATAAAATAAGACATATACCAGTTGTTGATGATAGTGAAATTATTGGTATGCTTAGCTATTCAGATTTACTTCGATTAAGTTTTGCCGATGTTACTATTGGTGATGATAGTTCTGCAGATGCTATGGTTTATAATATGCTAACTACAGGGCAAGTGATGAAAAGAAGTATTGTTACTGTGTCATCATCAAAGTCGATAAAAGAGGTAGCTGAAATTTTAGCAACTAAAGAGTTTCATGCACTTCCCGTGGTTAATAATAATATATTAATTGGTATTGTAACAACTACAGATTTGATTAATTATTTAATCAAACAATTTTAGTTAATTTTTGAACTAGTTGGACTAATTAAAGTTTCAAAGAGAAATTATTTTTTTGGTTTTCACCATAAATAATAAGTGTTGATTTTATAATTTAAATTTAAGATTATGAGAACGCGTATTCCAGTATCTACTATAATGACAAAAAATATTATAGCAATAAGTCCTAATGAAGATTTAGAAAGAGCAGAATTATTATTTAAAAGGCATAAAATCAAACATATTCCTGTAGTATCTCATGGTGTAGTAGTAGGTTTGATAAGTTATACAGACTTAATGCGTATTAGTTTTGCTGAAACTGGTGATGAAGAAAGTACTTCAGTAGATTCAGTAGTATATAATATGTTTACTATAGAACAAGTAATGGCTAAAGATGTTGAAACAGTTGCTAGTGATACTTCAATAAAAAATGTTGCGCAAATTTTAGCAGATCGAGAATTTCATGCATTACCAATTGTTGACAACGGGAGCCTCGTTGGAATAGTAACAACTACAGATTTATTAAACTATTTTATCAAACATATTTAAGAATTAGCAATAGCCTTTAAATCTTTTATAGTTTCTGACTGATTGGAACTTTTAAAAACATAGCTTCCAGCTACTAACACATCTGCACCAGCATCAACAAGTTGTTTTGCATTTTTATTAGTTACACCACCATCAATTTCAATTATTGTTGAAGCACCTTTTCTTAAGATTAATTCTTTTAGTTGTTTTACCTTATTATACGTATTTTCGATAAAGCTTTGTCCACCAAAACCAGGGTTAACACTCATAATACAAACTAAATCAATATCATTAATAGTATCTTCTAAAAGACTAATATTTGTATGCGGATTTAGGGCAACACCAGCTTTCATACCTTCCGCTTTAATCGCTTGTAAAGTTCTGTGTAAATGGGTGCAAGCTTCATAATGTACGGTTAAAACATCGCTACCTAAATCTGCAAATGTTTTTATGTATCTATCAGGATCTACAATCATTAAATGCACATCAATAGTTTTTTTTGCGTGCTTAGTAATAGCTTGTAAAACTGGCATCCCAAATGAAATATTCGGCACAAAAACGCCATCCATAATATCTATATGAAACCAGTCTGCTTTACTTTCATTAACCATTTCTATATCGCGTTGAAGGTTAGCAAAATCTGCTGCTAATATTGATGGGGCAATTAATTTAGAATTCATTTTAATGGATTGTTTTTGTTTATCGCAAAAATAATAGTTTTACTTTTTTTTTGTTAATTACTATCAATAAAGTTTTCAACCATTGTAATAACTTTATTAGCTATTTTATTCTCTGCGCCTCGCAACCATTCTAAATAGTCATAAAGATTTGTTAAGCCCTGTTTGTTATCTATAACAGTAAAACCAAAGTTATAATCTTCAAAAATACGCTGTTCAATAGTTGTATTTATAACTTTGATAATATTTTTATGCCTAGAATCGTTTTCAATTCTTTTATAGGTTTCATAAATAATAGTTTCTTCGCCCTCTAGAACTTGTAAAAAATTTTGATTTTTATAAATAAGTATTCCTGTTATATTATGCTTAAGATTGTTTGCTTTGGCTTTAAGATATAGTGTCTTTAATTTGTCTATAGATTCATATTCTGAAGAATCACTAATATAGCATATTGTTTTAATCATTTTAATTAGGGTTGGTTTAAATTAGGTTGAAACTAAATTAATTAAAAAAAGCGATGATAAGGTGGTTTTAGTAAGAAATTGAGCCTCAAATATTCGGTTTAAAAAAAATAAACCCCCGGTAATCAGCCGGGGGTTCTTTCATCAATCAAAAAACGAACAGTTATGTTGTAACTGTTGTTACTGTAATTTAGTCGTAATTTTTAATAATTACTAACCTAAATATGTTTTCAATATTTTACTTCTAGACGTATGTTTTAATCTACGAATAGCTTTTTCTTTAATTTGTCTTACACGCTCACGAGTTAAATCGAAAGTCTCACCAATTTCCTCTAAAGTCATTGGGTGTTGGTTTCCTAAACCAAAGTATAAACGAATAACATCAGCCTCTCGAGGTGTTAAAGTTTCAAGTGCACGTTCAATTTCCGTACGTAAAGATTCATGTAATAATTCTTTATCAGGGTTTGGTGACTCACCAGAGTTTAATACATCATATAAGTTAGAATCTTCACCTTCAACTAAAGGCGCATCCATACTTACATGGCGTCCAGAGTTTTTCATAGACTCTTTTACGTCGTTAATAGTCATATCCAACTCTTTCGCAATTTCTTCGGCAGAAGGTGGACGTTCATGACTTTGCTCTAAGAAAGCAAACGTTTTATTGATCTTGTTAATAGATCCAATTTTGTTTAATGGTAAACGCACAATACGAGATTGTTCAGCTAAAGCTTGAAGAATCGATTGACGAATCCACCATACGGCATACGATATAAACTTAAAACCACGTGTTTCATCAAAACGTTGTGCAGCTTTAATCAAACCTAAGTTACCTTCATTAATTAAATCTGGTAACGTTAAGCCTTGGTTTTGGTATTGTTTAGCAACAGATACAACGAAACGTAAATTAGCTTTTGTTAACTTTTCTAAAGCAATTTGATCACCAGCTTTAATGCGTTGTGCTAATTCAACTTCCTCATCGGCTGTAATTAAATCAACCTTACCAATTTCCTGTAGATATTTATCTAACGAAGCGGTTTCTCTATTGGTAACCTGCTTCGTAATTTTAAGTTGTCTCATCTAATGTTTCCTGAATTTAATTGTGAATAAATAGGTCGTTCAATAGTTATACGTGCAAATGTTACATTTTGTTACAAAAAAGATAAAGTATTTTTAACTTCTTCATTTTTTAGACGCTTAATATCCGAAAAAGTCACAAAGCATATATTTAATAAATTATTATGCGTTCTCTCAATACAAATTAACTTTTTTAAAACTTAGTTATAACCTCTATAGTATATTGATATTTATCATTGTGCAATTATTCAAAGTGTAATAATTTACTATGTGGATAATAAAAATAATAAGAATCATGAAAATATCGAGACGAGTATTGCATTGGATGCCGCGTATCATTTGCATAATAGGCATTCTTTTTATTAGTATGTTTTCACTAGATGCTTTAAATTCAGAACTTACTATTTGGCAACAAATATTGGGTTTATTGATGCATCTTATTCCATCATTTGTTTTAATTATTTTATTGCTTTTGTCATGGAAACGAGAACTTATTGGAGGAATTTTTTTCATGATAATAGGGTTAGGGTTAAGTCCTTTTGTGTTTATGCATAATTTTAAAATGAATCAATCTATATGGATAAGTCTTGGTGTTATTTCGATTATAACTATTCCTTTTGCTATTGTTGGTCTACTTTTTATAATAAGTCATTACAGTAAGAAAAGGCGTGTTCCATAGATTAAGAAAGTTTCTATAAAGAAGTATTAACTATTTACTATTAAAAACTGAATGCTTTAGTTAACTGATGGGATTATTTAACTCTTTAATATTTTTTTGTCTTGTAATATCACTAAACTCACTCCATAATAATTAACCGAGAAACATGAATTTTTAAAAATTCGTTCTTATGTTTTTATTGGGCTCAAACCAAGCTAAAAACTGATATCTATCAGTTCTGAAAAATTGCAAATTGAAGCACTAATTTGTACGTTTATGTAGGTTATTTATAACAATTTAAAATATTTTTATTATGAAAAATTTTATCAGATTCTTAATCGTAGTCTTACTTATGGTGAGTTATACATCCTGTGATGAAATTGATAAACTTACTGAGGTAGATATTAATACTACTTTGAATGAACAGTTGGATGCAACGGTTCCAGCTGGAAAAGATTTAGCAGTTAGTAACACTATGTCAATAGATATGGTTAACAGTGATACTGAACGTTATCTGGATGTACTACAAAGTGTGAGAATTACAAGTTTTAGGTATGAGTTGACAAATTTTACTGGCGATTCTAATGGTACGATAACTGGTAACTTTGTTGCTGATGGCATTGAATTATTAAGTCATGATATGGTTGTAAAACAAATTGTTGATGCAGGTACTGTATTTGAGGTTACCAATGCAGCGCAATTAAGTGCTATGGCATCCAAATTAAAGGCTGGCAAAGATATTTTAATTGGTTTAGTTGGTACATCAAATTGTAATGAAACTATGAATTTCACCGCAAATATTACTATTGAATTGGAGATAACAGCAGATGTTCTATGAGTAATGATTTTAATTCGGTCCTGAGACTTGCAATCTAAATTTTTAAAAAAAAGAGGCTGTCTAAAAAGGCAGTCTCTTTTTTATTGTTTTAGATTTTAAAAAAAGTATTGGTTTTCGTATCTTAAAGGTATGAAAAGCAACATCGTTTGGAAGACGAATAGTCAGTCTCAATTAAGTCTTCTCCC